>NZ_JBEYXP010000002.1:0-386125 GCF_040704615.1 Streptomyces sp. NPDC046862
GGGCCTCCGCCCCCAGGCCCCCGGGGTGGGGGTGTCTGGGGTGGGTTGGCTGGTTGCGGGTGGGTGGGGGCTGGTCGCGCAGTTCCCCGCGCCCCTAAAAACCGGGCAGTCCCCCGCGGCCCTGAAAACCATCCCCGCCCGCGCAAATCCAGCCCCTTGGGGGCACCTCCCAGCGGTAGCTGGGGGAGTTTGAGGAGCGGGGTCCGGGGCGGAGCCCCGGGGATGGGACGGGTAGGGGCGGCGGGGGCGAGGAAAACCCCGTTCCCCTACAGCGTTCTGTGAGCCAGTGACAGTGTGCGGTGGGCGGAGGCCACGACGGCTGGGTCGATGAAGCAGCCGTTGGGGAGGGCCTGGGCGCCGGGCTCCTTGGCGGCGGCCTCCAGGATCTCCCTCGCCGACTCGACCTCCTCCCGCGTCGGCAGATACGCCCGTTCGATGACCGGAAGCTGACGGGGATGGATGGCGGCGCGCCCGAGGAAGCCGAGGGCGCGGCCGTGGTCGCAGGAGCGGGCCAGGCCGTCGAGGTCCCTGGTGTCCGGGTGGATCGACTGGGCGGGGGGCGGGAGGGACGCGGCCCGGGCGGCCAGGACGACCCGGGAACGGGGCCAGTCCAGGGCCGTGTCGGACCGTACCCCTAGGTCGGCCCGGAGATCCGCCTCGCCGAGGGCGATGCCCTTGAGCGCCGGATGGGAGGTGGCGACGGCGTAGGCCTGCTCCACGCCGAGGGCGGTCTCGAGAAGGGCGTAGAGGGGGATCGCTCCGCCTCCGGCGGGAGCGCACCCCTCCGCCACGCGGACGACCTCCGCCGGGGACGTCACCTTGGGCAGGCGCAGGCCCGAGAGGCCCGGGAGAGGGGCCAGGGTGGCGAGGTCCGCGGCCGCGGGCGGGGTGCTCAGGGCGTTCACGCGGACGTGGACCGGGACCGGCGGAGGCTCGGAGAGCAGGTCGGCGGTGGCCGCGCGGGCGTACTCCTTGCGGTCGGGGGCCACCGCGTCCTCCAGGTCGACGAGGACCACGTCCGCGCCGGAGGCGAGCGCCTTCGTCACCACCTCCGGGCGGTCCCCGGGAACGTACAGCCAGGTCAGGGGGATCGTGGGGGCCTCCGTCGACACAGAGGGCACAGAGGGCACAGAGGGCACAGAGGGCACAGGAGTCCTAGGGGTCACAGGGCGCCTTCCGTGCGCAGGTCGGCCAGGTCCCTGTCCGTCAGGCCGAGCTCGGCCAGAACCGCTTCCGTGTCCGCGCCGTGCGGCCGCCCCGCCCAGCGGATCGCGCCGGGTGTGGAGGACAGCCGGAAGAGGACGTTCTGCATGCGCAGGGGGCCCAGTTCGGGGTCGTCCACGGTCGTGACGGTGCCGAGGGCCTCGTACTGGGGGTCCCGCATCACGTCCCGTACGTCCTGAATGGGGGCCACCGCCGCCTCCGCCTTCTCGAAGGCCGCGACGACCTCCTCCCGGGTGCGGTCGGCGACCCACGCCCCCACCGCCTCGTCGAGGACGTCCGCGTGGCCGGCGCGGCCGGCGCCCGTCGTGAACCAGGGCTCGGTGGTCAGCTCGGGGCGGCCCACCAGTCGCATCACCCGCTCCGCCACCGACTGGGCCGAGGTCGAGATCGCGACCCAGCGGCCGTCGGCCGTGCGGTAGGTGTTGCGGGGCGCGTTGTTCTGTGTGCGGTTTCCCGTGCGGGGCTGGACGTGGCCCAGCTGGTCGTACCAGAGGGGCTGCGGGCCCAGCACCGTGAGGATCGGCTCGATGATCGCCATGTCGACCACCTGACCCTCGCCCGTGCGGTCCCGGGCGGCGAGGGCCGTCATCACCGCGTACGCCGTCGTCAGGCCCGCGATGGAGTCGGCCAGGCCGAACGGTGGGAGGGTCGGCGGGGCGTCCGGTTCGCCCGTGATCGCGGCGAAGCCGCTCATCGCCTCCGCGAGGGTGCCGAAGCCGGGGCGGCGCGCGTACGGACCGTACTGGCCAAAGGCGGTGACGCGGGCGAGGACCAGACGGGGGTTCGCGGCGTTGAGGTCGGACCAGCCCAGGCCCCACTTCTCCAGGGTTCCCGGGCGGAAGTTCTCGATGATCACGTCGGCGGTGGCGGCGAGCCTCAGCAGGGTCGTCCGTCCGCCCGGCGTGGACAGGTCGAGCGTCATCGCGCGCTTGTTGCGGCCGAGGAGCTTCCACCACAGGCCCACGCCGTCCTTCGACGGCCCGTGCCCCCGGGCCGGGTCCGGTTTGCGCGGGTGCTCGACCTTGATGACCTCCGCGCCGAAGTCGCCGAGCATCGTGGCGGCGAGAGGGCCCGCGAAGAGGGTCGCGAGGTCGAGGACGCGCAGGCCGGACAGCGGCGCGGGCGTCGCGTTCACGTCGTGCGTCGAGTTGTGCATCGAGGTGTCGTCTCCCGGAGGGTGAGCTGGGCGAGGGCGTCGAAGCCGATGCCGTTGTAGTCGGCCACGGAGGTGGCGAGCCGGTTCTTGAGGGGCCGGGTCCAGCGTTCGGGCAGGGCCGTGGGGGCGCCGGCGAGGAGGCCCGCGATACTGCCCGCCGTCGCACCGTTCGAGTCGGTGTCCCAGCCGCCCGACACCGCACGGCAGACGGAGCCGGTGAAGTCGCCGTCCGCGTGGGTGAGGGCGGCGGCGAGCAGCGCGGTGTTGGGGACGGCGTGGACCCAGTGGTAGTCGGCGTGGGTGGCGTGGAGGGTGTCCACGACCGTGTCGAAGTCCCTGTGCTTCCGCGCCAGTTGGATCGCGTGACGCACCGCCGCGGCGAGGCGGGAGCCCGGCGGGACGACCCGGAGTCCGGTGCGCAGGCAGTGGTGGACGTCGTGGGCGCCGGTGGCGGCCTCGGCGATGGTGGCGGCGGCGAACATGGCCGCGTGGACACCGTTCGCCGTGTGGGTGAGGACCGCGTCCCGGTGGGCCTGTTCGGCCGCGGTCGCCGGGTCGCCGGGGTTGGTCCAGCCATGGACGTCGGCGCGGATCAGAGCGCCGATCCACTCGCGGAACGGGTTGCGGTGGCGGGCCGTGCGCGGTGGCTCGATGCCGGTGAGGAGGTTGCGGTAGGCGACGCGTTCGGCGGTGAAGGTGCGGCCGGCGGGGAGTGCGTCGAGCCAGAGCCGGGCCACGTCGGCCGTGGTGAAGCCGGGGCCGTGGCGCCCGAGCAACAGCAGGCCCAGCAGGGGGTAGTTGAGGTCGTCGTCCTCGGGCATGCCGTCGATGTTCTCGGCGAGCGAGGTGGCGGCCGAGCGGCGGTTCCAGGGGTGGGCGGCCGCGAGGTCGGCGGGCACGCCGCGCGCGGTGAACCAGGTGCTCAGGGGCCAGTTGCCGGTGGACCGGGCGAGCTCGCGGATGGCGTGCAGCGGGAGCTTCTCCACGGGTTTGCCGAGGAGACAGCCCGCGGCCCTGCCGAGCCACGCGGCCTCCAGACGGGCGAGGTGGCCGGCGGGGACGTGGTGGTCCTGTCTGGCCGGCCACTCGGGGCACAGGGCGCGGATACGGTCGAGCTCCGTCGGCTCCGCGTCCCGCAACCCGCTGGGCAGATCGGCCAGTTCGTCCAGCAGGTCCTCGGCGAGCAGCCTCAGGTACGGCGACACGGGCTCCGGTGACGCGCCCGCGCGGTCCGGGGCCGCCGGGCCGCCCGCCGCGACCCAGCGTGCCGCGATCGCCGACGGCTCCCGGCCGTCCTGGGCGGCCTGCCGCAGTTCGTGACCGAGGAGGTCCTCCGGCTGCACCCAGGTCAGGCGCAGGGCGGTCCCCGTCACGGCGGTCACCGGCCGGCCGCCAGGGCCGCGAAGGCCTCCTCGTGCGCCCTCCGGCGGCGTACGTCCCGTGCGAAGACCTCGCGCGCCACCTCCGCGAGGACCGACGCCGGGGCGTGCAGGTCGAGGCGGCTGGCCTCGGCGACCTGCTTCGCCCAGTCGGAGGGGACGTCCGAGCCGAGCGCGCCCGCCAGGGCGCCGGACATCGTGGCGACGGAGTCGCAGTCGCGGCCGTAGTTCACCGAGCCGAGCACGGCGTGCCGGTAGTCGCCGCGCGCCACCACCAGCATGCCGAGGGCGACGGGGAGTTCCTCGATGGCGTGCAGCCGGGAGGGGCGGCGGGCACCCAGCGAGGGAGAGCGGTAGTCGGGGCCGACGGTGTCGTACGGCGTCACCGCCTCGCGCAGGGGCCCGAGCGCCGACTCGAAGTCCGCGTAGCGGGACGCCGTTTCGCAGACCGCCTCGATCGCGGCACGGGTGCCGTCCTTGGCCAGGGACAGACAGGCCGCGACCACCGAGTCCGGGGTGGCGCCCGGCGCGCACGCCGCCGCGACGGCCGCCGCGAACACCCCGGCCGCCTCCCTGCCGTACGACGACTGGTGGGCGCCCGCCACGTCGAGCGCCTCCGCGTACGCGCCGTGCGGATTGGCCGCGTTGACCAGGCCGACCGGCGCCATGTACATCGCCGCACCGCAGTTGACGATGTTGCCGGAGCCGGCCTCGCGCGGGTCCACATGGCCGTAGTGGAGGCGGGCCACCAGCCACTTCTCGGCGAGGAAGATCCGCTGCAGCGGAAGGGCGTCCGCCTCCAGCTCCGGGATCCAGCGCGGGGTCGTCATCAGGTCGGGAACGAGGTGCTCGGCGACGGAGTACGCGTCGAGGTGGTCGCGGACGGTGGCGTACACGCGGACCAGCGCGTGGGTCATGAGGGTGTCGTCGGTGACGTGCCCGTCGCCCTTGTGGTACGGGGCGAGGGGGCGGGCGGTGCGCCACTCGTCGCCGTTCCAGGGGCCGACGACGCCGTGCACGCGGCCGCCGTGGCGCTCGGCGATCTGCTCGGGGGAGTAGCCCTCGACGGGGCCGCCGAGAGCGTCTCCCACGGCCGCGCCGACCAGGGCGCCGGTGATGCGTTCGTCCAGGGTCGGGTTCTGTTCTCGTCCGTCCAATGCCAGGCCCGCTTCCCGTTCATCCGGAGTGTCCTGAGTGCATGTTGTTCCTGAAGTGCGCTTCATGTCCGAATCATTCACCTGGGGTGGCCAGTTCCGTGGCTGCGAGGAGTTCGGCGAGGTGTACGAGATCCGTACCGGTGAGGCGGGGCAGCGCACAGCCGGAGAGGGTGCGGCAGGCGTCCCGCCACGTGGCCGGGATGGCGGCGGCGCCGCCGAGGGCTCCGGTCAGGGCGCCGACGAGGGCGGGGGCGGAGTCGGCGACGCGGGACAGACAGGCGGCGGCGGGAACGGCCTCGGCGATCCTGCCGCGAGCGGCGGTGGCGAGCGCGAGGGCGACGGGGACGGTCTCGGCAGCCGCGATGCCGTAGCTGTAGACGTGGTCGACGATCTGGTGCTCGAGGAGCGGCACGAGAGCGAACGTCCCCTCGCCCGCGTGGTCCCGGGCGAGCCGCAGCGCGTGCCGGGCGTTGCGGCCGATCTCCGTCTCCTCGGGGAGCTCGGCGAGCGCCGCCGCCACACAGGCGTCCACGTCCGCGCCGTCGAGCGCGAGGGCGAGGGCGGCCCCCATGGCGCGGGCGCCGTGCACGCCGTCGCCGTCCTGCGTGTAGCGGGCGTCGAACTCGGCCAGTTCGGCGGCGAGTTGGGGGTCACCGGTGTGGGCGATGGCGAGCACACAGGCCCGTACGCAGGCCGCGTCGTCGAAGTAGTGCGGGTTGTCGTGGCCCGTGGCGGGCGGGCGCAGACCGGTGGCGAGGTTGCCGAGTCCCGCCCGTACCGAGATGCGGGCGCGCAGCGGCAGGACGGCCGACTCGACCTCGGGTGCCCGCTCGGCGGCGGCCGCGACCTCGCTGGCCACGGCGTTCCAGGACAGGTCGATCGCCGCCCGCATCCGCCGGGCGCGGCTGAGGTCGCCCAGTGCGCCGCAGTCCCCGGCCCGCAGCACGGCCTCCGCCGCGAACGCCGCCCACTCCGCGTCGTCGGAGGGGCCCAGCCTGAGGGGCTCCGGGGGCTGGTTGAGCGCGATGGGCACGGGCAGGGTGGTCGTCGCGTTCTGCTCGGCGAACGTGTCGAGTTCGCGGGTGAGGCGTCGTGTCCACTCGGGCATACGGGCGGCTCGGTGCCGTGCGGCCGGCCAGCCGGCGGCATCGCCTGCGGCGAGGCCGAGGAGGAGGCCCTCGATGTGGGTGCCTGTCGGGGGGTGCGGTGTCGTGTCGGCCTCGGCTTCGCCTTCGGCCGGGTTTGTTCTCCCACCCGCACCGCCCGTGCGGCCTTCGTCGTCGGGTGCGGGTGGCCCCTGTGGGGGCTTCTCCGCGTTGGCGGCCGCGGGTGCGAGGAGCGGTCCATGAGGGCTCACGGGCGGGCCTCCTTCTCGTCGCCGGCGAGCACGTACCCGTCCCGGCCCGGGCGTGGTCCGTCGTCCGGCGGGAGGCCCGGCAGCAGTGCGGGCGCCCACTTGGGGGACTCGTCGGGGGTCAGCAACTCCGCGATGTCCAGGACGTGGTGGCCCCGCATCGAGGGCAGGCAGCTGCCCCGCGCCGGGCCGATGGCCGCCGCCCAGGACGGCGGGATCGCCGAGGCGCCCCGGGTGGCGCCGGCCAGCGCGCCCGCGACGGCCGCCGTGGTGTCGGCGTCGCGCCCCATGTTGACGGCCGTGAGCACCGCACTTGTGAAGTCGCCGTCGGCCGCCGCGTACGCGCCGAAGGCCAGTGCGACGGCCTCCGGCGCCAGGTCCGTCCAGGGGTAGCCGCCGATCACCACGGCGGAGCGGACCGCGCGTTCGCCGAGGTGGGCGGCCGCCACCGCTCGGCGCAGGGAGCGGGCGGTCCAGGAGTCGTCCGGGACGACCGCCAGGGCCGAGGCGACCACGGCGATCGTCGGGGCGCCCGCCATCGCGGCCGCCACGCCCGCCGCGACCGCCTGGCCGCCGTAGATGCCCTCGCCGTCGTGGCTCACCGAACCGTCGACGGCGACCAGCCGGGCCGCCTCCGCCGGGCGGCCCGCCGCGAAGACACCGAAGGGCGCGGCCCGCATGGCCAGGCCGTCGCTCCACGCGTGCCGGTGCTGGGCCGAGATCGGTGCCGCGAGGCCGCGGCGCAGGTTCTCCAGCGTGCCGCGCTCGCTGAAGCCCGCGCCCCGGAACGGGCCCTCGTCGCGGTCCGCGATCCACTGGTGCCAGGCCGACTCCACGTGCCGGGCCGTGAGCGCCGACCCGTGCCGGGCCAGCAGCAGCCCGGAGAAGATCGCGTACTCGGTGTCGTCCGTACCGCAGGGGCGCTCGGTCACGTACCCCGTGATCCGGCCCCAGCGCGCACGGATCTCCGACGGCTTCATGTTCTCGGCGGGTGCGCCCAGCGCGTCCCCGACGGCGAGCCCGAGGAGTGCGCCGCGCGCCCGCTCGCGCAGGCCGGCGGCGTCCCCGGGCGCCGGGATCGAGGGAATGCAGGCGATGGCAGCCATACGATGCCTCTCTGAGGGCCTGAGCGACCCCAGGAGGGCGGGCGCGTCCCGGCGCCGCCCGGTGCGCGCCCCGCCCTCGCGAGGGCTTCGCACCCCAGGGTGGGGAGCCCTTCGCCGTACCGCCGAGGGCCCAGGTAGCTCCGCTACGAGAACCCTCGTCCGGCGCGCCGGGAGCGCGCACCGAACGACGCGGGAACGCGACCTGTGCTTCCCCGGCGCCACTCAGCTGCGAGTACTTGATCTGCTCTTCGGATCTTTGACACCGCGCGTCCCACCGGCGTCCGGAATCCCCGCCAATCACCCGGTCGACATCTGTGCGGAACCCTGTACGAATGAGCGGGGGAGGGTGCGTGGCGCCCCGAAACCACCGGGTCGCATGCTGAGACATGCTGAGACGTCGCAGGTAAGTACGGCCTTCCTTGCTGGCAGGAGTGATTTTCCGCGCGTACGTTCGAGATGTTGAGGAGAGTCGGCACCACCCGAGGGGGACCCGAACCGTGGCCATCATCGAGACCGAAGCGACGCTGCACGAAGCGCACCGGGACAACCACACGCACCGCGACGTGAACGGCGGCTGGCTGCGTCCGGCCGTCTTCGGGGCGATGGACGGGCTCGTGTCCAACCTGGCCCTCCTGACCGGTGTCGCGGGCGGGTCCGTCGGTCAGCAGTCGATCGTTCTCACCGGGCTCGCGGGGCTCGCGGCGGGGGCCTTCTCCATGGCCGCCGGCGAGTACACCTCCGTCGCCTCGCAGCGCGAACTCGTCGAGGCCGAGCTCGATGTCGAGCGCCGGGAGCTGAGAAAGCACCCGGAGGACGAGGAGCGGGAGCTCGCCGAGCTCTACGTCAGCCGCGGCGTCGAGCCCGAGCTCGCCCGGCAGGTCGCCGTGCAGTTGTCGCGCGATCCCGAGCAGGCCCTGGAGATCCACGCCCGTGAGGAGCTGGGCATCGATCCCGGCGATCTGCCCTCGCCGACCGTCGCCGCCGTCTCGTCCTTCGGCTCCTTCGCCCTGGGGGCCCTGCTCCCCGTGCTGCCCTACCTGCTCGGAGCGACGGCACTGTGGCCCGCCGTGCTGCTGGCGCTCGCCGGGCTCTTCGGATGCGGTGCCGTCGTGGCCAGGGTGACGGCGCGGACCTGGTGGTACAGCGGACTGAGGCAGCTCGCGCTCGGGGGTGCCGCCGCGGGTGTGACGTACGCCCTGGGCAGTTTGTTCGGTGCGGCCCTATGATGCATCGGCTGCCCGTATGCGAACTACCTATGCGAGGGACCGCATAAGTAATCGTTACTACGCGGTTTCGAATGCTTAACCGCTGGGCATGAGCCGTAAGCGCCGCGGGCAATGACGCCCGCTCCGCACCCGTGGTGGGCGACCACCGCACGTGGTGGGCGACCACCGCACCCGTGGTGGGCGACCTCGCCCCCTGCGCATCCCGGGTCGGCGGACATTGATCTGTCCGTCCGGCTCCCCTTGATTTCGCCGCCGCGCGCGGTATCCGCGCCGCGTGCCAGCGGCGTCCGCATGTTGGAACGAATTATCTCGGTTCCCGAGAAGCGCGCCATCATGTAATCTGCACGAAATTTTGCGCAGAGGGCCAGCGTCGTCCCTCGGCACCTGCTATATGCCACTGACGACGACGGGAGAGCCGATGCGTACGCCGCGCCAGCCGTCCCAGCACTCCGCGAATGGCCAGAACTGGTCCTTCATGGATGCTCGCCCTGCTGCGCAGGGTATGTACGACCCCCGCAACGAGCGCGACGCGTGCGGCGTCGGCTTCGTCGCGACCCTCACCGGCGAGGCGTCCCACACCCTGGTCGAACAGGCCCTCACGGTCCTGCGCAACCTGGAGCACCGCGGTGCCACCGGCTCCGAGCCCGACTCCGGCGACGGCGCCGGAATCCTCTCCCAGGTCCCCGACGCCTTCTTCCGCGAGGTGGCCGGATTCGAGCTGCCCGAGGCCGGCGCGTACGCGGTCGGCATCGCCTTCCTCCCCGAGGACGGGACCGAGAACGCCGTCTCGCAGATCGAGACCATCGCCGCAGACGAGGGCCTGACCGTCCTCGGCTGGCGCGAGGTGCCGGTCGCCCCCGAGCTCCTGGGCGCCACCGCCCGCTCGACCATGCCCGCCTTCCGCCAGGTCTTCGTGACCGACAGTGCGAGCAAGGGCATCGACCTGGACCGCAGGGCCTTCGGCCTGCGCAAGCGCGCCGAGCGCGAGGTCGGCGTGTACTTCCCGTCGCTGTCCGCGCGGACCATCGTCTACAAGGGCATGCTCACCACCGGCCAGCTGGAGCCCTTCTTCCCGGACCTGTCCGACCGCCGGTTCGCCTCCGCGATCGCGCTCGTGCACTCCCGGTTCTCCACGAACACCTTCCCGAGCTGGCCGCTCGCCCACCCGTACCGCTTCGTCGCGCACAACGGCGAGATCAACACGGTCATGGGCAACCGCAACTGGATGCGCGCCCGCGAGTCCCAGCTGGTCTCCGACCTGTTCGGCCCGTCGGAGAAGCTGGAGCGGATCTTCCCGATCTGTACGCCGGACGCGTCCGACTCGGCGACCTTCGACGAGGTCCTTGAGCTGATCCACCTCGGCGGCCGCTCGCTCCCGCACTCCGTGCTGATGATGATCCCGGAGGCGTGGGAGAACCACGACTCCATGGACCCGGCCCGGCGCGCCTTCTACCAGTACCACTCCACGATGATGGAGCCCTGGGACGGCCCGGCCTGCGTCACCTTCACCGACGGCTCCCAGGTCGGCGCCGTGCTCGACCGCAACGGTCTGCGCCCCGGCCGCTACTGGGTCACCGACGACGGCCTCGTCGTCCTCGGCTCCGAGGTCGGCGTCCTCGACATCGACCCCGCCAAGGTCGTCCGCAAGGGCCGCCTGCAGCCGGGCCGCATGTTCCTCGTCGACACCGTCGAGCACCGCATCATCGAGGACGACGAGATCAAGGCCCAGCTCGCCGCCGAGCACCCGTACGCGGAGTGGCTGGAGGCCGGCGAGATCGAGCTCTCCGATCTGCCCGAGCGCGAGCACATCGTGCACACCCACGCCTCGGTCACCCGCCGACAGCAGACCTTCGGGTACACGGAGGAGGAGCTGCGCGTCCTCCTCGCGCCCATGGCCAAGGCCGGCGCCGAGCCGATCGGCTCCATGGGCACGGACTCGCCGATCGCCGCGCTGTCCGAGCGCCCTCGGCTGCTCTTCGACTACTTCACCCAGCTGTTCGCGCAGGTCACCAACCCGCCGCTGGACGCCATCCGCGAGGAGCTCGTCACCTCGCTGCGCTCCTCGCTGGGCCCGCAGGGCAACCTGCTGGAGCCGACGGCCGCGTCCTGCCGTTCGGTCACCCTTCCCTTCCCGGTGATCGACAACGACGAGCTGGCCAAGCTCATCCACATCAACGCCGACGGCGACATGCCCGGCATGAAGGCCGCGACCCTCTCCGGCCTGTTCCGGGTCTCCGGCGGCGGTGACGCCCTCGCCGCGCGCATCGAGGAGATCTGCGCCGAGGCCGACGCGGCCATCGACAACGGTGCCCGCCTGATCGTGCTGTCGGACCGCCACTCGGACGCCGAGCACGCGCCGATCCCCTCGCTGCTGCTCACCGCGGCCGTCCACCACCACCTCATCCGCACCAAGCAGCGCACCCACGTGGGCCTGCTGGTCGAGGCCGGAGACGTCCGCGAGGTCCACCACGTCGCGCTGCTCATCGGCTACGGCGCCGCGGCCGTGAACCCGTACCTGGCGATGGAGTCCGTCGAGGACCTGGTCCGCGCGGGGACGTTCCTGTCGGACATCGAGTCCGAGCAGGCCATCCGGAACCTGATCTACGCCCTCGGCAAGGGCGTCCTGAAGGTCATGTCCAAGATGGGCATCTCCACCGTGGCCTCCTACCGCGGTGCCCAGGTCTTCGAGGCCGTCGGTCTCGACGACGCCTTCGTCGAGAAGTACTTCAACGGCACGACCACCAAGATCGGCGGTGTCGGCATCGACGTCGTCGCCAAGGAGGTCGCCGCCCGCCACGCCAAGGCCTACCCCGCCTCCGGCATCGCCCCGGCGCACCGCGCGCTGGAGATAGGCGGCGAGTACCAGTGGCGCCGCGAGGGCGAGCCGCACCTGTTCGACCCGGAGACGGTCTTCCGCCTCCAGCACTCCACGCGCTCGGGCCGCTACGACATCTTCAAGAAGTACACCGAGCGCGTGAACGAGCAGTCCGAGCGCCTGATGACCCTCCGCGGCCTGTTCGGGTTCAAGAGCGGTACCGAGGGCCGCCGGCCGATCTCCATCGACGAGGTCGAGCCGGCCTCCGAGATCGTCAAGCGGTTCTCGACCGGCGCCATGTCGTACGGCTCGATCTCCCGCGAGGCGCACGAGACGCTCGCCATCGCCATGAACCAGCTGGGCGGCAAGTCCAACACCGGTGAGGGCGGCGAGGACGCCGAGCGCCTGTACGACCCGGCGCGCCGGTCGAGCATCAAGCAGGTGGCGTCCGGCCGCTTCGGCGTGACGAGTGAATACCTCGTCAACGCGGACGACATCCAGATCAAGATGGCCCAGGGCGCCAAGCCCGGCGAGGGCGGCCAGCTGCCCGGCCACAAGGTGTACCCGTGGGTGGCGAAGACCCGGCACTCGACGCCGGGTGTGGGGCTCATCTCCCCGCCGCCGCACCACGACATCTACTCCATCGAGGACCTGGCCCAGCTGATCCACGACCTCAAGAACGCCAACCCGCAGGCCCGCATCCACGTGAAGCTGGTCTCCGAGGTCGGCGTCGGCACGGTCGCCGCGGGTGTGTCGAAGGCGCACGCGGACGTGGTGCTCATCTCCGGCCACGACGGCGGTACGGGTGCCTCCCCGCTGACCTCGCTGAAGCACGCGGGCGGTCCTTGGGAGCTGGGCCTGGCGGAGACCCAGCAGACCTTGCTTCTGAATGGTCTGCGGGACCGCATCGTCGTGCAGACCGACGGTCAGCTGAAGACCGGCCGTGACGTCGTCATCGCCGCGCTGCTCGGCGCCGAGGAGTTCGGTTTCGCGACCGCGCCGCTCGTCGTCTCCGGCTGCGTCATGATGCGCGTCTGCCACCTGGACACCTGCCCGGTCGGCATCGCCACCCAGAACCCGGTCCTCAGGGACCGGTTCACGGGCAAGGCCGAGTACGTCGTGAACTTCTTCCAGTTCATCGCCGAAGAGGTCCGCGAGATCCTCGCCGAGCTGGGCTTCCGCTCCATCGAGGAGGCCGTCGGCCACGCCGAGACGCTCGACGTGACCCGCGCGGTCAACCACTGGAAGGCGCAGGGCCTGGACCTGGAGCCGCTGTTCCACGTGCCCGGGCTGCCCGAGGGCGCGGTGCGCCACCAGCTGATCGCGCAGGACCACGGCCTGGAGAAGGCGCTCGACAACGAGCTGATCAAGCTCGCCGCCGACGCGCTGGCCGCTTCCGACGCGACGGACGCCCAGCCGGTGCGCGCCCAGGTCAAGGTTCGCAACATCAACCGCACGGTCGGCACGATGCTCGGCCACGAGGTGACGAAGAAGTTCGGCGGGGCCGGTCTGCCCGACGACACCATCGACATCACCTTCACGGGTTCGGCGGGCCAGTCCTTCGGGGCGTTCCTGCCGCGCGGTGTGACGCTGCGTCTGGAGGGCGACGCCAACGACTACGTCGGCAAGGGACTCTCCGGCGGCCGGGTGATCGTCCGTCCCGACCGGGGCGCCGACCACCTCGCCGAGTTCTCGACGATCGCGGGCAACACCATCGCCTACGGCGCGACCGGCGGCGAGCTGTTCCTGCGCGGCCGCACGGGTGAGCGGTTCTGCGTCCGCAACTCCGGCGCGACGGTGGTGTCCGAGGGCGTGGGCGACCACGGCTGCGAGTACATGACCGGCGGCCACGCGGTGGTCCTGGGCGAGACGGGCCGCAACTTCGCGGCCGGCATGTCCGGTGGCATCGCGTACGTCATCGACCTGAACCGCGACAACGTCAACGCCGGCAACGTGAGTGCCGTCGAGGATCTCGACGACACCGACAAGCAGTGGCTGCACGACGTGGTGCGCCGCCACGCCGAGGAGACCGGCTCGACGGTGGCCGAGAAGCTCCTCGCGGAGTGGTCCGTGGCCGTGGACCGCTTCAGCAAGATCATCCCCAGCACGTACAAGGCAGTGCTCGCCGCCAAGGACGCCGCCGAGCGAGACGGTCTCTCCGAGTCCGAGACGCACGAGAAGATGATGGAGGCGGCGATCAATGGCTGACCCGAAGGGCTTTCTGAACCACGGCCGCGAGGTCGCCGAGTCCCGCCCCGTCCCGGAGCGCGTCAAGGACTGGAACGAGGTCTACGTCCCCGGCTCCCTGCTGCCGATCATCAGCAAGCAGGCCAGCCGTTGCATGGACTGCGGCATCCCGTTCTGCCACAACGGCTGCCCGCTGGGGAACCTGATCCCCGAGTGGAACGACTACGCCTACCGCGAGGACTGGACCGAGGCGTCCGAGCGCCTGCACGCCACGAACAACTTCCCGGAGTTCACGGGCCGTCTGTGCCCCGCTCCGTGTGAGGCGGCGTGCGTGCTCGGCATCAACCAGCCGCCGGTCACCATCAAGAACGTCGAGGTCTCGATCATCGACAAGGCGTGGGACAGCGGTGACGTCAAGCCGCAGGCGCCCGAGCGCCTGTCCGGCAAGACGGTCGCGGTCGTGGGGTCCGGTCCCGCCGGTCTCGCCGCGGCCCAGCAGCTGACCCGGGCCGGCCACACGGTCGCGGTGTACGAGCGCGCGGACCGCATCGGCGGCCTGCTCCGCTACGGCATCCCCGAGTTCAAGATGGAGAAGCGGCACATCAACCGCCGTATCGAGCAGATGCGCGCGGAGGGCACCCGCTTCCGTACGGGCATCGAGATCGGCCACGACCTCAAGGCGACGGACCTGCGCAAGCGGTACGACGCGGTCGTGATCGCCGCCGGCGCCACGACGGCCCGTGACCTCCCGGTCCCCGGCCGCGAGCTCAAGGGCGTCTACCAGGCGATGGAGTACCTGCCCCTGGCGAACAAGGTGCAGGAGGGCGACTACGTGGCCCCGCCGATCTCGGCCGAGGGCAAGCACGTGGTGGTCATCGGCGGCGGTGACACGGGCGCGGACTGCGTGGGCACGGCCCACCGCCAGGGCGCGGCCTCGGTGACCCAGCTGGAGATCATGCCGAAGCCGGGCGAGGAGCGTGTCGCCGGCCAGCCGTGGCCGACCTTCCCGATGCTCTACAAGGTCACCTCGGCCCACGAGGAGGGCGGCGAGCGCGTCTACTCCGTCTCGACCACCCACTTCGAGGGCGACGAGGACGGCAACGTCCAGTGGCTGCACCTCATCGAGGTCGAGTTCGTCGACGGCAAGCTGACCCAGAAGCCGGGCACGGAGCGGAAGATCCCCGCCCAGCTGGTGACGCTGGCGATGGGCTTCACGGGCACGGACCGCGAGAACGGTCTCGTCGACCAGTTCGGCCTGGACCTCGACGAGCGCGGCAACGTCGCCCGCGACGCCGACTTCCAGACCAACGTGCCGGGTGTCTTCGTGGCGGGTGACGCCGGCCGCGGCCAGTCGCTCATCGTCTGGGCGATCGCGGAGGGCCGTTCGGCCGCCCGCGGGGTGGACCGCTTCCTCACGGGCGCGAGCGACCTTCCGGCCCCGATCCGGCCCACGGACCGGTCGCTGGTGGTCTGAGGGTCCGCAGATCCGCACGAGAACGGTGACCTGACGGTCACCCCATGAACGTCCCGTACAACGGCGTACGGAACACAGATGGCGCCTGCCCGCCAGTCCCCGACCGGACGACTGGGCAGGCGCCGTCGCATGTGCGCGGCCCACAGCGCTACTTGCTGGGAGCGATCCACGTGACGATGACGGCGGCGGCCACGGCGAGGACACCAAGGAGGGCGAGCCAGCGGGCCCATTCCACCTGGGCCCAGATACGCGGGATCCGCTCCGCCTCGTAGTCGAGCAGACTGATCGCGTCGTTCGGTATGCGTTCTCCCGGGCGGCCGTTCGCCGCGAGCACCCCCAGCCACGAGGCCACCACGAGCGCCAGGAATCCTGTGCAGAGCAGGGCGATGACCGCTGTGCGCGGACACCCCGTCAGTTTGCTCAGGTCTTCCTGGCCCTTGAGGACGAACACGGCCGTGAGCAGACCGGTCAGGGTGGAGAGGAAGTTCCGGTAGCCCTCCGCCTGCCGCAGAGCTGTTTGCAGCTGTGCGCCGGACGACGACATCTCCGCGAGGCGCCGGTCGGCGTCGTCCAGTTCCTCGCGCGGATACCCCGTCACGGTGTGCCGCCGGTCGACCATCGTGTGACCGTGATGCGTGCCCCGCAGCCCACGGTCACGCCGGTCGGGCGGCCGGTGTGCTGGGTCGTGCACTTGCACTTCACGCTCACCGGGCGCGAGCCGGACTCCTTGCGGCGCCGTTCGAAGAAACCGCCCTTGGCCTGTGGCGGCTGGGTGTCCTTGATCTGCACGGTCATCGTGCAGCCGCACACCGGGCACGCACCCGTACCCGTGCGGCGCACTTGGCCGCCCGCCGCGTTCTCCACCGCCCACTGGAAGGGAACGGGGTTGGTGGCGTGGGGCGTTTCGTCGTACTCGATGGGGGCCGGGCTCACTGAGGTTGCTCCTCGGGTTCTTCCAGTTCCCCGCTCTGTGGGGACGCGTCCTGTGGGTATTCGTCCGGGTCGGAGGCCGTCACGCGGAAACCGAAGAGGTCCGCGTATCCGGCGAGGCGTATCCGGACCGCCCGTTCGGTCAGATCCGTCTCCTCGGCGCACAGCGCGATGTGGTCCGCCGGCACCTCTCCGCACAGGGCGGGCGCGCGACCCGTGAGCTGCTCGGTGAGGACGACGACATCACGCCAGTCCGGCCTCACCGCGCCTTCGCGCTCGTCCGGTCGGCGAACCGTGACGCGGAGTCCGAGACAGCGGAAGGGCGCGTAGCGGTCGTACACCTTCGCGAGCGTCCAGCCGAACCTGCCTGCAACGAGGACGAGTTCGAGGGGGCCGAGAGTGCCGGGGCCCAGGAGGCCGGCGTCGAAGGCGGCGAGGTCGAAGTGGTTGGGGACGAACTGCCGGAGTGCCTCCGCGTCAGGGCCGGTGAGGTCGCCGGGAGGAGCCGGGGCGCCGAGCACGCTGAAGGCGGCGAGACGGACGAGGGAGTCGCCCAGGGGCAGACCGCTGTCGCGGGAGTGGGTGAGAAGGTGCTGGATGGTCAGTTCGGACCGGAACACGCCGGGGTCGTCCTCCCGGTCGCCGTTGTACAGAGCGGCCAGGTCCGTCTCCGTCGCGCGCAGGTGCCCTGCTCCGGGTGGTGGCGGCACGATGCCGAGAGGGAGGTGCCGGGTTGCCGCGCGCAGCCGCCGCTGCACCTGCTCCAGCGTCTCCCCGTTCACGGTGAGGGACAGTGTGAAGGAGAGCGTGGCGCCTTCCTTGTCGAAGAGCGGTCGGTAATCGCTGAAACCCAACAGGGCGTAGAGGTCCTCGTCCATCGCCTGACGCAACATGGGCTCCGCCGCGCACGCGGGATCGTCGGCCAGCAGACCGCAGGCCTCGAGCGGGCCCCACGCCTCCTTGAAATCCTCGGCGTCACCGCTGTATGCCGCGAACAGAGTGACCAGTTCCCAAGGGCCGTAGGGAGCCGCGAGATCGCTGTGGTCGTCCGGGTCGGTGGCGGTCCACCGGGGAGGCGTCCAGCCCGCGGCAGCCTCGGGTACCTGGGGGGCTGTCACTCCGGTGAGCGGCGCGGCCTCGTGCACCAGCTCCGCCATCATGCCCAGGGGTGTCCCGAGCTGGTGAGCGGCTGACACCAGCTGCCGCATGGACATGGTTCCCGTCCGCCACGGACTCGATCCGCCGTACGTCGGCCTCAGGAGCAGCAGCTCCCCTTCGGTGAGCTCACGCCATCCACTGTCCTCGTCCTGCCACGGCGCCCGGAACTCGAAGCCGAGGGGGCTCATCCGCAGGACCCGACGGACCACCTCCTCGAACGGCGGTGACGCACCGGAAAGGCGGGAACCGAGGCGCCACAGGAGCTGGATGCGTGTGAGCGTCCCCTGGAGCAGCCGCCCGGTGGGGAACCACTCGATGGAGAGGTCGGTCGTCAGGACACCCGCTTCCTCGAAGCCGACGACCGTGCCGCTCAGTTCCTCGTCGAGACGCGGTGGCAGGGGCAGTGCGTCGTCCAGGGTGCGCAACGTGTCCAGAAGGTCGACGCACTCCCGGAGCGGGATCTCACGGCAGGCGGACACCCAGACCATCGGAGCGTGCCGTGCGCTCTCGCCCTTCTGGGCGTCACGGTAGAGGACGTACAGATCGGCCGCCGCGGCGGTGGGGCGGACGTCAGCGAGTGCTCGCACGTCGCTGACAGCCGGTACGCGGGCTCCCGCGATGGCGTAGCGGCGCAGCGCCCGCACGGTGTCGCGAAGGGGAACTCCGGCAGCCTCGGCCGTGCGAAGGGCAGGGCCCCACTCCAACTCGGTATCGGGGTCGAACAGGAACAGCAGCGCGTCCAGGCCGGTCGGGTCGGGGTAGCCGGTGGGCAGGAACTCCCGGCCGCGTGACCTGGTGATCCGCAGTCGGCTCAGCCGCCAGTCGGTGAACAGTCTCTCCTCGTGTGTGCGTGTCCCCGCGCCGAAAAGGCGCGTCGTGGAATGCGGGTTGACCCGTACCTCGTCCATGGGGAGGCAGCCCACCTCGGCCAGCGGCATCCGCCCCCGCAGCAGCCTCCCGTCGTCCGTCGCCGGCTCCAGCACCGCCATGGCGTCCTTCGGCAGGGCGTCGAGCACCGCCACGGCCAGCCTGGGCGCAGCCATCGCCAGGCGCCACAGTCGTCGCAGCGACACCTCCTGCCACTGCACCGCACACTGCCCGGCCGACTTCAGAACCTCCTCCAGGACGAGTCCCTCTTTGTACGACAGCAGCTTGTTGCGGTCCACGCTCGGTTCGGGCCGGTGCCGCTCCCGCAGATTGGCGACGTAGCCGTGCACCGCCTGGGCACTCTTGATCACCACCCCGTCGAGCAGTAGTCGTCCCTCGCCCTGCACCAGCCACACGTCGGTTCCGTCGATGTGCGCCGCGTCCCCGTGCCAGTCTTCCTCCCCGCGCAGCTCACCCGGGAGCCATACGGTGGGCGGCCGCTTCCGCGGCGGGTCCTCCCGGCCCAGCTCGACCGCCTCCACCCTGTAGTCGCTCACCCACAACAGCGAGGTGAGCGTCTCCACGAGGGACGGCGGCTGTTCCCTCTCCGCGGCGGCGACGTACAGCCGGACGCGGGTGCCGCCGCCCGCCGGGGCGTCCTTGGCCGGGGTGATGCGCAGCAGACCTGAGCCCGACTGGATGTCGGCCTCGGAGAACTGGTCCCGGGCCAGCGGATTGCCGTACCGGTCCACCGGGGCGGTCTTGACCACGACCTCGTCCGCCAGCATGAAGTAGCTGAACACGCCGATGCCGAAACGCGAGTTGAGATCGGGAGGGGTGAGGCCCGCGCGCCGCCAGTCGCGGCGTTCCTGCACGAAGTCCGGATCCTGCTCGTAGCGCTTGCCGGCGCGCGCGAACATCGAGGTGAGCTTGGCACGGCTCATCCCCGTGCCGTTGTCCTGGCACTCGATGTAGAGGCGGCCCTGCTCGTCCCATCCCTGGACGAAGGTGATCACACCCTGCCAGTCGTCATCGCTCCGCTCGCCCCGGGCCTGACCGTACCGGTTGCGGATGTCACGGAGGCGGCAGGCGTCGAGCGCGTTCTGGTACAGCTCGCGGATGGCCAGCATGCGGTCCCCGTACAACTGGGTGCCCATCAGGAGGGGGCGGATCTCGTCCTCCGCCAGCCGGAAGCGCTCGATCGGGAGGGTGTACCGGCCGGGCTCCGGGCGCAGTTGACCGGTTGTGACGCGGCGGGGCAGGCCCCGGGTCAGTTCGCCGGTTCCTCTGGCGCGGATCGCGGCGATCGCCCCATCGGCTCGGGCGGCCAGCTCCTCCATGGCCACGTGCAGGGCGGGGTGCGGGCAGACGAAACGGATGTCCAGGTGGTAGGCGCCCGTGGCGCGGTCGTCGTCGACCGCGGAGAGGTCGTACTCCCCGGAGAGGGCCGTCACGACCGTGTGGGGCGAGAGCCTCTCGTGCGCACCGAGGTGGTCGACGAGCACGCTCGGCATCCGGCGCGGATCGGCGGCCAGGAGGCCCGCCGTCCAGATCAGCTGGGCGAGTTGCCGGCCGCGCCAGCGGCTGCCCGCGACCGGTGGGTAGTCGTGGTCCCACTGCTCGTCCCAGCCGAGGACGTTGATCCGCGGCCGGTCACCGGGCTCGACGGTCAGATGGCCGAGAACCTGGCGCACCTGACCGTCGATGCGGCGCAGTGTCAGGTCGGTCGGCCGGGACGGGCTTCTGCCCTCCGCGGAGGCGACGACGGCCGCGACGACCATCGATATCAGCGTATCGACCGGCTGATACGCCCCGGGCCCCTCCCACAGCCTGTCCCAGTCCGCGACGAACGTATGCCGAAGCCAGTGCTCTGCGGCCGTCGCCTCTTCGCCGAGGCCCCGGTCCTCCAGGGTCTTGAGGGTGCTCTGTACGTGGGCGTGGGCGCGGCGCACGTCGTCCATGGCGGCGGCGACCTCGGTGTCGTGGTCGTCGAGCTCGTCCGCCGCCGCTCGGGCGGTGACCTGGCGCAGATCCTCCAGGGCGATGGCGGTCACTGCCTCGTGCACCAGCGGCGCCGCGAGCAGGACCGCCGTCTCGGCCGGGGACAGCCGCTCCTCGCGGTCGTCGGGGCGGGCACGTTCCACCAGGGCGGCTATCCTGCGCTCGAAGCGGCTCGGGTAGTTGTCGTCGTGCCACGGGTCGTCGTGATGGGCGCCCGCGCCCGCGTGGATCCGCGTCACATGGTCGGCGAGCGTGGCCAGTGCGTCCTTCACCCGGGAGCGCGCCGTCTCGCTTCCGCCGGTGTGCTCCCACAGGGCCGACTCCGTCACGAGCGTTGCCCGGGGCAACTGCTCCTGTAGCCCCTGGCACAGTTCCAGCGAGCCGGGGACCTGGCCGTGCATCACGTACGTCTCGACGCTCGGTGTGTCCACGTCGTGACCGTCCGCGAGGTCCTGCGTCCCGCGTTCCGCGTGCTTGACGACCGTGCCGAGCGTGGTCGGTGGCTGCTGTGGGTCGAGGGCGTCCGCGAGGGATCTGCCGAACCAGCTGCCCTCCGCGGCGTCGGCGTAGGAGCGCTGGCCCCGGCCGCAGCTGTAGACCCAGACGACGTCCCGGGGCGGGCTCCACACGCCGCTCGTCGTCATCTCGCGTGGCCTGGGGGCCTCGACGCGGCAGATGTCCAGGAAGATCACGACGTTCACACCGCGTTGCAGCTGGTGCAACTGCATCCCGTCCGGGTCGGCGCCGATCAGTGAGCCGACGTCGAGGACGCGGCTGCCGTCCGCCGGATCCTCCATGTACTGGGCGTCCGCGGGCAGGAGGTAGTCCCGATCGGCCAGCGTCGCACCGTGGCAGGAGACGTACACCAACGCGGTGTCCCCCGGGCGGCAGGCCGCGAAGAACCGGCGCAGCTCGCCCTGGAGAGCCGCCTGGCCCAGGCGAAGCGCCTCACAGCACTCCGCGTGGCGCTCGATCGTGTCGTAGCCGGATGCCCTCAGGGCCGTGGCGACCAGGGAGACGTCCTTGGGCGCGGACGTCAGGGGGGTGAACTCGGCGGCGAGATCGGGATCGTCGTCCAGGAGCGAGGTGGTGCTCACCCCGATCAGCAGCGCACGTCGCACACCGTCCCCCTTCGGCCATACCCGCACAGCCACAACAGGATCGCAGAAGTGGCAGGTGGAGGAGGAGGGGTGAGGGTGTTTCAGACGAGGAGGAGTGAGAGCGTCTCACGGATGTCGACTCGCCAGGGTCACGGCACCCGGAAGGTCTCTCCGTACACCCGCCACACCAGCGGCGTCCTCAGATCCAGGTTCCCGTCGTACAGGAAGCGCCGCTGGGCCGTGTCGATGCGGGTGGTGTCGATGCCGGCCTTCCTGGACTTCATCGCCTTGCGGCGGATGTCCAGGAAGATGTCCAGGTACGACTTCTCGGAGCCGCCCTCCGACGGGAGGCTCGCCTCCTGCATGGCCCTTTCGCGCAGGCCGTAGAAGCTGTTCGCTCCGGTGCCGGGGCCGTGGAAGACCATCGCGTCGTAGTAGACGAACTGGCCGAGTGGGCCGAGGCCGTCGAGCTTGGCGAGGCGGACCGCGGGGTCGAAGTAGACGCGGTCGCGTTCGGTGTCCTGGGCCTCACGGAAGGCCGGGACCTTCGCCTCGGCCCGCCAGGCCTTGGTGAAGCCGGGATCGAGGCCCTCGTGGGAGTCCGTGCCGTCGACCTCGCGCAAGGCGGGGAGATAGTCGGCCAGGCCGTTGCCGGGGTGGGCCTTGGTGTAGTGCTCGACCAGGGTGAGCAGGTCGTGGGTGCCGGTGCAGAAGCCGATGATGCCCGCCGTGTAGCCCTGGCCGTCGCCGATGTCCTCGATGTAGCCGTACGCGGTGCGCCAGTCGAGGGTCGAGTTCTCGGCGCTGGCCACCAGCTTCTGGGCCAGTTCCTTCTTGTCGGGAGCGGCCAGGCCCGGCGGTGCCTCGGCGATCACCTTCTCGTCCGCGGCACGCTCGGCCTCGGCCCGTGCCTTGGCGTCCTGGCGGGCCTGCTGGGACGCGGAGACCCGGCTCCCGGGGGTGTCCGGGGCCGAGGACTCGGGTGTGAAGAGGTAGACCGCCGCCGTGATGACGAGCGGGGCGGCGGCGAACAGGAGGCAACCGGCGCGTTTCACTTCAGGCCGCCGTCCCGTTCCGCAGCGCCGACGCCATCCCCACCGCCAGCAGCACCAGCACGGCCAGCACCACCACGCACGCCCCCGCCTGCACCAGCGCGCGGCGGCCGTCGCGGGGCGCGTACGCGAAGGCCAGGGCCACCGCCGCGCCCGTCAGCAGGCCGCCCAGGTGGCCCTGCCAGGAGGTGATCGCCGCGGAGACGACCAGCCACAGGAGCAGACCCGCCATGAAACGGTTGACGCTCCCCGGGTCGGCGCCGAGACGGCGGGCCAGGACGTAGTACGCGGCGCTCACGCCGAAGAGCGCCCCCGACGCCCCCACCGTGATCGTGGTCGGTGCCAGCAGGAGCACCACGACGGAGCCGCCCAGCGCGGACAGCAGGTACAGGGCGAGGTAGCGGGTGCGGCCGAGCTGCGCCTCCACCACCCGGCCGACGTTCCACAAGGTGACCATGTTCATCACGATGTGCAGGATCCCGAACGTCCCCTGCGTGGGCGGGAGGTGCAGGAACGCGCCGGTGAGCAGGCGGTACCACTCGCCGTCCACGATGCCTTCGGGCGCGTAGCCGGCGGGGTAGGCGTCCTGCCAGACGTAGTGACCGCCGTCCGGGCCCGTCAGTCCCGCGCCCAGCATCGAGAACCGTTCCAGGGTCTCCGGGCGGAGGACCTCGGCCAGATAGGCGAGGACGTTCAGGGCGATGAGGGTGTACGTCACGAGCGGCGTCGTGGTGATGCGCCCGCCGAACGTCGTGCGCGCCTCCCGGACCGACCGGGCGCCCTCCCGTACGCACTCCACGCACTGGTGCCCTACGGCGGCCTCCCGCATGCAGTCCGGGCAGATGTACCGGTCGCACCGGGTGCAGCGGACGTGGGACTCCACCTTGGGGTGGCGGTAACAGCTGGTGACGGCGGACTCGGACGGCGAGTCGGGTTCCACTGCCGGCTCCTTGTGGGGTGCGGTCTGATGGTGAGCCGGTGGGGACGGCGGCGAACAAGATACGGCGGCGAACAAAATAGCGAACACCGGTGACGGGAGGGGAGGAAGGGGGGCGTGACGGTAGCCTCGGCGTCCCGTCCCGTCCCGCCCCGCCCCGGACCCGGAGGAGCACGCATGGCCGCGATCAGCCTCAGCAAGGTGGAGGAGACCGCGCCCGCGCTCGTCAGCCTCTACAAGACCGCGGGGGTCTCCCTCACCAAGCACGGGCTAGACGGGCAACGAGCCGCGGTGTATCTCGTGGTCGACTACAGCGGTTCCATGAAGCCGTACTACAAGGACGGCAGCGTGCAGGCGCTCGCCGACCGTGTGCTCGGGCTGTCCGCGCACTTCGACGACGACGGGACCGTACCCGTGGTGTTCTTCTCCACGGACGTCGACGCCGTCACCGACATCGCCCTCGCCGACCACCGGGGCCGCATCGAGCGCATCGTGGCCGGGCTCGGCCACATGGGGAAGACCAGCTACCACCTGGCCATGGACGCCGTCATCGACCACTACCTCGACAGCGGCTCGCGGGACCCCGCTCTCGTCGTCTTCCAGACCGACGGTGGGCCGATCAACAAGCTCGCCGCGGAACGGTATCTGTGCAAGGCGGCCCGGCTGCCGCTGTTCTGGCAGTTCATCGGCTTCGGAGACGCGGGCAGCAAGCAGTTCGACTTCCTGCGCAAGCTCGACGAGCTGGCGGTGCCGGGCCGCCGCGTCGTCGACAACGCCGGGTTCTTCCACGCGGGTTCGGACCCCGGGCGGGTCTCCGACGGGGAGCTCTACGACCGGTTGCTCGGCGAGTTCCCGAAGTGGCTGGTGGCGGCGCGGGCACAGGGAATCATTGGCTGAAACGGGGAGCATACCCCGTTTACATGGTGCGGCTCGCGTGCCACCCTGAGGGCAGCCGACGGGAGGGGCGGGCGACGCATGGACGGCGCGCGATCGGTCGACAAGGGGCGCGAGGGCACCCGGAGAGACAGTGGCGGCGGGGAACGGCTCGCGGACTGGGCCGACGGGCGTCTGGGCATCTATACGCTGGCCAAGGCCAACCTGCGCAAGGTGTTCCCGGACCACTGGTCCTTCATGCTCGGCGAGGTCTGCCTCTACAGCTTCCTCGTCCTGATCCTCACAGGCGTCTACCTCACACTCTTCTTCGAGCCGAGCGGCGTCGAGGTCGTCTACAACGGCTCGTACGAGCCGCTGAACGGCGTCCTCATGACCAGGGCGTACGAGTCCGCGCTGGAGATCAGCTTCGATGTGCGCGGTGGCCTGCTGATCCGGCAGATCCACCACTGGGCCGCGCTCGTGTTCGTCGCCGGGATGCTGGTGCACATGATGCGGGTGTTCTTCACCGGCGCGTACCGGAAGCCTCGCGAGGTCAACTGGCTGTTCGGCTGGACCCTGTTGATGCTCGGCCTCATCACCGGCCTGACCGGCTACTCGCTCCCCGACGACCTGCTCTCCGGCACCGGCGTCCGGTTCGCGCAGGGCGCCATCCTGTCCATCCCGGTCGTGGGGACGTACATCTCCTTCTTCCTCTTCGGAGGGGAGTTCCCCGGGCACGACATCATCTCGCGGTTCTTCCCGATCCACGTGCTGCTGCTGCCCGGGATCATGCTGGGCCTGGTCGTGGCCCACCTGATCCTGGTCTTCTACCACAAGCACACCCAGTACCCCGGGCCCGGACGGGACCAGAAGTCCGTGGTCGGCATGCCGTTCATGCCGGTCTACATGGCCAAGGCCGGCGGCTTCTTCTTCCTCGTCTTCGGCGTGCTGTCGCTGATGGGGGCGATCGCGACCATCAACCCCGTGTGGGCCTTCGGACCGTACCGGCCGGACCTGGTGACGACCGGCGCCCAGCCCGACTGGTACCTCGGCTTCTCCGAGGGGCTGATCCGGGTGATGCCGGGATGGGAGATCAACGCCTTCGGCCACACGCTGGTCCTGGGCGTCTTGATCCCCTTCTCGCTCTTCCCGCTGATCATGCTGGCCATCGCCGTGTACCCCTTCGTCGAGGCGTGGATCACCGGCGACAAACGCGAGCACCACATCCTGGACCGGCCGCGCAACGTCCCCGTGCGCACCGCGCTGGGCGTGGCCTGGCTCAGTCTCTACGGGGTGCTGCTGATCGGCGGCGGCAACGACATCGTGGCCACCCATCTGCACCTGTCGATCAACTCCATCACCTGGTTCGTGCGCATCGGTTTCTTCGTGGTGCCGGTGCTCGCCTTCGTCGTCACCAAGCGGATCTGCCTGGGCCTGCAGCGCCGGGACCGGGACAAGGTGTTGCACGGGCGGGAGACCGGCGTGATCAAACGGCTCCCGCACGGCGAGTACGTCGAGGTCCACGCGCCGCTCTCGCAGGAACAACTGCACACACTCACGCAGCATGAGCAGGCACCGCCGTACGAGACCGGACCGCGCGTCGACGCGAACGGCGTCACCCGCCGGGTCAAGGGCTCCCAGCGACTGCGCGCACGGCTCGCCCGTGCCATGTACGGGCCCGACAGCCACATCCCGAAGCCGACGGCCGAGGAGTACCGCGAGCTCACGAGCGGCGAGCACCACCACTGACAGCACTGACCACCACCTCCCGGCACTCGCCCGGCGTGCCCCACGCCGTGCGCAGGGCACGGGCCTTGGTGAGCCAGAGCGAGAGGTCGTACTCGGCCGTGTAGCCGATCGCGCCGTGCAGTTGCAGGGCCGTGCGGGCGGTGGCGTACGCGGCCTCGCAGGCGGTGACCTTGGCGGCGGCCACGTCGGCCGGGTCCAGCGTGACCGCCGCACCGAGCACCAGCGGGCGCGCGAACTCCAGGGCCACCTTCGCGTCGGCGAGCCGGTGCTTCACGACCTGGAACGAGCCTATGGGCGCGCCGAACTGGGTCCGCTGCCGCACATACGCCACCGTCCTGTCGAGCAGTGCGAGCCCGACCCCGAGCGCCTGTGCGGCGGTGGCGAGCCGGGCCCAGAGGAGGGCCTGGGCGAAGGGCGGTGCGGTGGCGAGGAGTTCGCCGCCGGGGTGCAGGAGTGTGAGGCGCCGGGCCGGATCCAGGGAGGGGCGGACGGGTCCGTGCCCGGGGGCGAGACGCAGTTCGCCGTCGGCGGTCAGGGACAGACGGGTCGTGGCCACGTCCCCGTCCAGCGCGTACGACCCGGCACGCGCGACGGTCGCCGTCGACTCGCCCGTCACCAGCGCCGGGAGCAGGCGCTTGGCGGGACCCGGGTCGTCCAGCCCGGCGAGCAGAACGGTCGCCGACACCGTCTCCACCAGCGGGCCCGGCACCGCCTGACGCCCCAACTCCACGAAGGCGACCGCGAGTTCGATCGGAAGTGGGCCCACTCCGTCGTACGCCTCCGGCGCGGCCAGCGCGAAGACCCCCGCGTCCGCGACACGGCGCCACAGCGTGCGCCCCGCCGCGTGATCACCGCGGCTCCAGTCCCTCACGGCCGACGGGATGTCCGCGGCCGTCAGCATCGCGTCCAGCGAGTGAGCGAAGGCCCGCTGTTCGGTGTCGAGGAGGAAGTCCATCAGCGGCGGCCCTTCGGGAGGCCGAGCAGGCGCTCGGCGATGATGTCGCGCTGGATCTCGTTCGTGCCGGCGTAGATGGGGCCCGCCAGGGAGAACACGTAGCTCTCCGACCAGTCCGTGTCCGCCCGCTCGCCCTCCTCGCCCAGGAGATCGAGGGCGGTCTCGCGCAGGGCGATGTCGTACTCGGACCAGAAGACCTTGTTCAGGCTGGACTCCGGGCCGAGCCGCTCACCCACCGCGGCGCGGGAGGCGGCGGCGTACGTGAAGAGCTGGTAGGCGCGGGCCCCGATCAGGGCGTCGGCCACGCGGTCACGGACAAGGGGGTCCTGGCCGCGCTCCCGCCAGAGCGCGGCCAGGCGGTCGGCGGCGGCGAGGAAGCGGCCGGGGGAGCGGAGAGTGAGCCCGCGCTCCTCGGTGGTCGTCGACATGGCGATGCGCCAGCCTTCGCCCGGCTCGCCGATCACGTCCTCGTCGGGAACGAAGACCTCGTCCAGGAACAGCTCGGCGAAGGCGGGCTTGCCGTCGAGGCGGCCGATGGGGCGGACCGTGACGCCCGGCGCACGCAGGTCGAACATCACGTACGTCAGCCCCTGGTGGGGCTTCGGCAGACCCGGTTCGCTGCGGAACAGGCCGAACGCCCGGTCCGCGAACGCCGCCCGCGACGACCACGTCTTCTGCCCGCTCAGGAGCCAGCCGCCGTCGGTGCGCGCCGCGCGCGAGGTGAGCGAGGCCAGGTCGGAACCGGCCTCCGGCTCCGACCACGCCTGTGCCCAGACCATCTCGCCGGTCGCCATCGGCGGGAGCACCCGCGCGCGTTGCTCCTCGGTGCCGTGGTCGAAGAGCGTGGGGGCGAGGAGGCTGATGCCGTTCTGCCCGACCCGGCCAGGGGCGCCCGCCGCGTGGTACTCCTCCTCGAAAACCAGCCAGCGGACGATGCCGGCCCCCCGGCCCCCGTACTCCTCGGGCCAGGACACCACCGACCAGCGGTCCGCCGCGAGCTCGGCCTCCCAGGCGCGGTGGGCCGCGAAGCCCTCCTCGGTCTCCAGGGAGGGCAGCGGCTCGGTCGGCACGTGGGAGCCGAGCCAGGCGCGGGCCTCGGCGCGGAACGCCTCGTCGGCAGGGGAGAGCGTGAGGTCCACCGGTCACCGTCCTTCCGTCCTTCGCCGGTATGCGTCGTTCTTCGTCGGCATGCGTCGGCCGCCGTTCTGGGCCGCCGTTCTTCCCTAACAAGTGTTTGGTAGGTTAGCGTGGCCCTATGACAGACGTCGAGAGTCCGGCGTACGTGCCCGGTCACGGACTGTTGC
This sequence comes from Streptomyces sp. NPDC046862, assembly GCF_040704615.1. Classification (NCBI taxonomy): domain Bacteria; kingdom Bacillati; phylum Actinomycetota; class Actinomycetes; order Kitasatosporales; family Streptomycetaceae; genus Streptomyces; species Streptomyces sp. NPDC046862. The sequence continues at coordinate 28,005 of NZ_JBEYXP010000002.1, forward strand.
GAGGGCGCACGGCGGTCGTGACCGCGGCCGCGGGCGCCGGGATCGGCGGGGCCACCGCGCGCCGGTTCCTTCAGGAGGGCGCGCGCGTCCTGATCAGCGACGCGCACACCCGGCGGCTCAAGGAGTACGAGGAGGAGCTGGCCGGGGAGTTCGGTGAGCACGCCGTCGGCGCCCAGCCGTGCGACGTCACCGACGAGCCCCAGGTCCAGGCGCTCTTCGACGCGGCCCGGAGCCGGCACGGCGGCCTCGACATCGTGGTCAACAACGCGGGACTCGGCGGTACCGCTCCGCTCGTCGACATGACCGACGAGCAGTGGTCGCGGGTGCTGGACGTGACGCTGAACGGCACGTTCCGCTGCGTCCGGGCCGCCCTGCGGGCCTTCCGTGAGTCCGGCGTGAGCGGCCGCGGCGGCGTGATCGTGAACAACGCCTCGGTGATCGGCTGGCGCGCCCAGACCGGGCAGGCCCACTACGCGGCCGCGAAGGCGGGCGTCATGGCGCTGACCCGGTGCGCGGCCCTGGAGGCCGCCGAGTACGGGGTGCGGGTCAACGCGGTCTCGCCGAGCCTCGCCATGCACCCGCACCTCGTGAAGGTGACGACACCCGACCTGCTCGCCGAGCTGACGGCGCGGGAGGCCTTCGGCCGGTACGCCGAACCCTGGGAGGTGGCCAACGTGATCGTCTTCCTGGCCTCCGGCTACTCGTCCTACATGACCGGCGAGGTCGTCGCCGTGAGCAGTCAACACCCCTAGGACCACAATGTGTCCGTGCCTACGAAGAAGAAGCCCCAGGTGACCGCCGTACCGGAACGGCGGCGCGAACTCCTCGACACCGCCGCCGAGGTCTTCGCCGAGCAGGGCTACAACGCCACCACCGTCCGCAAGATCGCCGATCACGCGGGGATGCTCGCAGGCAGCCTCTACTACCACTTCGACTCCAAGGAGTCGATGCTGGAGGAGATCCTGCGGACCTTCCTCGACGAGCTCTGGGACGGCTACGACGCGGTCCTGGACGCCGGACTCGGCCCCCGGGAGACCCTTCAGGCCCTGGTCACCGAGTCCTTCCGGGAGATCGACCGGCACCGCGCCGCCGTCGCCATCTACCAGAAGGAGTCCAAACAGCTCGCCCCGCAGGAGCGCTTCGCGTTCCTCGCCGAGTCACAGCGCAAGTTCGAGAAGGCATGGCTGTCCACGCTGGAGCGCGGGGTCGCCGCCAAGGTGTTCCGGGCCGATCTCGACATCCGGCTCACCTACCGGTTCGTGCGCGACACGGTGTGGGTCGCCGCCTCCTGGTACCGGCCCGGCGGACAGCACAGCCCGGAGGAGATCGCCCGCCAGTACCTGTCGATGGTGCTGGACGGAATCGCCGTACGCGAATAGTTGTTTCCGCTGCTGAAACCAGGGAGCCGACATGGCCGAGGCCTACATCGTCGAAGCGGTCCGCACGCCCGTCGGGCGGCGCGGGGGAGGCCTGGCCGGGGTCCACCCGGCCGACCTCGGGGCGCACGTCCTCAAGGAACTGGTCACCCGCTCCGGGATCGACCCGTCCGCCGTCGAGGACGTGGTCTTCGGCTGCCTGGACACGGTCGGGCCCCAGGCCGGCGACATCGCCCGCACCTGCTGGCTCGCCGCCGGACTGCCCGAGGAGGTACCGGGCGTGACCGTCGACCGTCAGTGCGGCTCCTCCCAGCAGGCCGTGCACTTCGCCGCGCAGGCCGTCCTGTCCGGCACCCAGGACCTGGTCGTCGCGGGCGGCGTCCAGAACATGTCGATGGTCCCCATCGCCTTCGCCTCCCGCCAGGCCGCCGTACCGCTCGGCCTCACCGAGGGACCCTTCGCGGGCAGTGAGGGCTGGCGCGCCCGCTACGGGGAGAAGCCCGTGAACCAGTTCGCCGGCGCCGAGATGATCGCCGCCAAGTGGGGCATCAGCCGCCGCGACCAGGAGGATTTCGCCCTGCGCTCCCACCAGCGGGCGGCCCGGGCCATCGACGAAGGCCGCTTCGAGCGCGAGACCGTCCCGTACGGAGACGTCACGACCGACGAGGGTCCGCGCCGCGACACCTCACTGGAGAAGATGGCCGCCCTGAAGCCGGTGATCGACGGCGGCACGATCACCGCCGCATGCTCCTCCCAGGTCTCCGACGGCGCCGCCGCGCTGCTCCTCGCCTCCGAACGGGCCGTGCGGGAACACGCGCTGACCCCGCGCGCCCGCGTCCACCACCTCTCCGTACGCGGCGAGGACCCCATCCGCATGCTCACCGCCCCCATACCGGCGACCGCGCACGCCCTGAAGAAGACCGGACTCTCCCTCGACGCCATCGACCTCGTCGAGATCAACGAGGCCTTCGCGCCCGTCGTCCTGGCCTGGCTGAAGGAGACCGGCGCCGACCCCGACAAGGTCAACGTCAACGGCGGCGCGATCGCCCTCGGCCACCCGCTGGGCGCCACCGGCGCCAAGCTGATGACGACCCTCCTCCACGAGCTCGAGCGCACCGGCGCCCGCTACGGGCTCCAGACGATGTGCGAGGGCGGAGGCCAGGCGAACGTGACGATCATCGAGCGGCTGTGACGCGGCTTCCGCTGTGACGCGGCTTCCGCTGTGACGCGGCTACGGCTGTGACACGGCTTCCGCTGTGACGCGGCTGAAGCCGCGCACGGCAGCTCAGCTGGTGGCGCCGAGCGCCTCCAGGGACTTCAGCGCCTCCTCCGCCTCCGCCATGACCCGCTCCACCAGCTCCGCGCACGACGGCAGGTCGTCGATCACCCCGGCGACCTGCCCCGACGCCATCACCCCGAGATCCGCACGGCCCTCCACCATCGACGCCTTGAGCAGCATCGGCGTGTTCGCGGCGAGGAGGACCTGGCTCCAGGAGAGGTCCTTGCCGTGTCGCATGGCTCGTCCGTCGCGGATCATGCCCCGCCAGGTCAGCCCCGACAGCCGGCGGAAGCCGGCCGCCCGCCGGACGGCCCGCACCAGCGCCCGCGCACGCCCCGCCCGCTCCAGCGAGTCCACGAACTCCGTCCGCAGCATGCGATGCGGCAGCCCGTCCACGGCCGTGGTGACCGTGACGTCCCGGACGGTCGCCGCGAGGTACTTCGCCTTCACCGCGTCGGGAACCGTCGAGTCCGAGGTCAGCAGGAACCGCGTGCCCATGGCGATCCCCGTCGCGCCGAAGGCCAGCGCCGCCACCAGTCCCCGTCCGTCATGGAACCCGCCCGCCGCCACGACCGGTATGTCCACGGCGTCGACCACCTGGGGAAGCAGCACCGTCGTCGCCACCTCCCCGGTGTGCCCGCCGCCCTCGCCGCCCTGCACGATCACCGCGTCAGCGCCCCACGCGGCCACCTTCTCCGCGTGCCGGCGGGCGCCTATGGAGGGGATGACGACCACACCAGCGTCCTTGAGCTCGGCGATCAGCTCCCTGGACGGCGCCAGCGCGAACGACGCCACGCGCACACCCTCCTCGATGATGATCCGCACCCGGTCGGGGGCGTCCCCCGCGTCGGCCCGCAGGTTCACCCCGAACGGCGCGTCCGTGCGGGACCTCACCTCCCTCGTGGCGTCCCGGAGCTGGTCGAGGGTCATGGTCGCGGACGCCAGGATGCCGAGCGCCCCCGCGTTCGCCGTGGCGGCGACCAGGCGGGGGCCCGCCACCCAGCCCATACCGGTCTGCACGACGGGATGACGGACGCCGACGAGCCGGGTGAGCGCGGTGTCCATCAGCGGCCCGCCCCTCCGGCCGTCGCGGGGTCCGGAACCTCCCGCTCCCGGGTGCCCTTCGGATCCAGCACCTCGCGGATCAACCGCAGCTCCTCCGGCGCCGGTTCACGAGTCCGTGGAAGGTCCTCGGCAACGGTCAGCTCGAATCCCGTCGCCTCCTCCACCTGCTCCACGGTCACCCCCGGGTGCAGCGAGGCCAGGCGCATCGAACGGTCCGGAGTGGCGAAGTCGAAGACCCCGAGATCGGACACCACACGGGGGATGCGGTGGAAGCGGCCGGTGACCGGGTGCTCGGCCGCACGGTCGTACCCCACCCCGCACACCATGTCGACCTTCTCGACGAAGACCCGCCGGGAGTGCCTCGGTATCCAGTAACTGGTCGGATTGTTCAGCGTGTTGACCGGCGCACCCCTCACCCCGAGCAACTGGCGGCGGGGCCTGGCCCAGTCGCCTATGCAGGAGATGTTCTGGTTGCCGTACCGGTCGATCTGGCTCGCGCCCATCATCACGTGCCGTCTGCCGCCGGTGACGAGGGTCAGGTGCCTGCGGTACGGCAGCCAGCCCTCAGGTGTCCCGTCCGGCCGGACGAGCATCGCCTCACCGTCGGTCAGCAGCAGATCCGGGGCGAAGGTCAGCCGGGCCAGCCGGGCCCCCACGGACGGGACCAGGCCCATGGGGCTCGCGAGGATCTCCCCGGCGCCCCGCCATGCCTCGGCACAGGCGATCACGCAGTACTCGGCGCGGGTCACGGCCGTCATGCCCCCTCCTTCCCCTCACGCTCGTCCTCGCGCTTGTCCTCGTGCTCCTTGCGCCAGGTCAGAACGGCGCGCTGGTAGTCCTGCTCGCCCCCGGCGAGGAACCGCTCGGCGAACTCCGGCCAGGGCGTGCTCGCGTAGTGCTTCTGGAAGGCCTCGTCCCGGCCGTGGTCGGGCGCGCACGACGTGAAGTGGGCGCCGTTCGGCGCTTCGACGACTCCCGCCACCGTATGCCGCCCCACCAGCAGCGTCTGGGGTGCCGCCTCCTTCGTCAGCTCCGCCGTGTCCACGATGCGCTCGCAGGAGACGTACGCGCGGTCGGCGGCCTCGCAGAAGAGGTCGTCGAAGTACGGATCCGGGCCCAGGTACTGCCCGTTGCCGAGCCGGTCGGCGCGGTTCAGGTGGACGAACGCCGCGTCCATCCGCAGGGCAGGCATGGCGACGAGCGTCTCCCCGTCCTCGTAGGGCGACCGGACCGTCCGTAACCCCGGATTGACCCGCATCACGTCCGAGCCGACGCCCGCGCGCACCGGTATGAACGGAAGCCGGTTCGCGGCCGCGTGCAGGCCCCACATGAACATCGCCTCGTCGACCTCCGTCAGCTCGAAGGCCCCGCGCTCGCGGGCCGCGCGGTAGTGCGGTTCGAGCGGGATCGAGTCGAGGGTCGTGAACGCGGCGACCAGCTTCCGTATGCGCCCGGCGGCCGCGAGCATGCCCACGTCGGGGCCGCCGTACGAGACGACGGTGAGATCCGTGACGTCCGAGCGCAGCAGTGCACGCACCAGAGCCATCGGTTTACGGCGCGACCCCCAGCCGCCGATGCCGAGGGTCATGCCGCTCTCCAGTCGGGAGACGACCTCGTCGGCGGTCATCGTCTTGTCAGCCATGGTCACCCACCTGTGCCCCCTGCACCTGCGTCCCCCGCACCTGCGCCCCCTGTTCCCCCTGTGTCCCGAAGGTGTCCCGGACCCGGTCGCCCACCCCGCTGAGGCTCGCCTCGAAGGTGAAGCCCTGCTCGAAGCGGTAGCTGCGGCGGACGTCGACGGGGTCGATGCCGTTGATGGCGGCCTTGGCGAGCCGGATCAGCCGGCCGTCCTTGGCGGCTATCTCGCGGGCCAAATCCATTGCGGCAGAACGCAGTTCGGCGCGCGGCACGACCCGCCACACCGACCCGTGGGTGTGCAGCTCGGCCGCCGTCGCCGTGCGCGACGTGTAGTACAGGGCGCGCATCAGGTGCTGCGGGACCAGCCGCGCCAGGTGCGTGGCCGCGCCGAGCGCGCCGCGGTCCAGCTCGGGCAGGCCGAACGTGGCGTCGTCGCTCGCCACGATCGCGTCCGCGTTCCCCACGAGGCCTATCCCGCCGCCCAGACAGAAGCCGTGCACCTGAGCGACCACGGGCACCTCGCACTCGTACACCGCGGCGAAGGCCTCCGCACAGCCCTGGTTGGCGCCCGCCAGGGCCGGGCCGCCCTGCGCCTGTATCTCCTTGATGTCCACCCCCGCGTTGAACCCGCGTCCCTCGGCCGCCAGCACCACACAGCGGACGTCGGCATCGCGGCCGGCCGCGCGCACGGCCCCGGCCAGCTCGAACCAGCCGCGCACCGGCAGTGCGTTCACGGGCGGGAAGTCGACCGTGACGACGGAAATCCCCTTTTCCGGGGACGAGGTGGAGACACCCATCAGCTCATCAGCTACCTTTCCACCAAACGTTTGTTAGGTTCGATGTCGAAGGTAGCAGCGAACACGAGCCCGCGGGAGAGCCTGTGGAAAACTCCGCACAGCGACCCGAGCCGCCGTCCGGCACGGGGGCGAAGGGGAAACTCGTCGTCGTCACCGGCGGCACCCGTGGCGTCGGCGCCGGAATCGCGCGGGCCTTCGCCGAGGCGGGCGCCGACACAGTGATCTGTGCGCGCAGACCGCCCGAAGAGCCGGTGAGGGGGACGGAGTTCGTCCCGGTGGACGTCCGGGACCCCGATGCCGTACACCGCCTGTTCGACGGCCTGCCCCGCGTCGACGTCCTCGTCAACAACGTGGGCGGCTCCCCCTACCGCCCCCTGGCCGACGGCCCCGGCGCCACCGACGCCCGACGCCACGCCCGCGTGATCGAGCTCAACCTCACCGCACCGCTGACCGTCTCGCTCGCCGCGTACGAGCACCTCAGAAGGGCCAGAGGCGCCATCGTGATGATCGGCAGCGTGAGCGGGGCCCGCCCCTCGCCCGGGACGGCGGCCTACGGCGCGGCCAAGGCGGGACTGGACCACCTGGCCCGCTCCATGGCCGTGGAATGGGCCCCGGACATCCGCGTCAACACGCTCGTCCTCGGCATGGTCCGCACCGAGCTGTCCCACCTGCACTACGGCGACGAGGAGGGTGTCGCGGCGGTCGCCCGCACGGTCCCGCTCGGCAGGCTGGCCGAGCCCTCCGACGTCGGCGAGGCCGCCGTCTTCCTCGCCTCGGACGCCGCCGCGTACATCACCGGGGCCTCGCTCCTCGTCCACGGCGGCGGCGAACGACCGGCCTTCCTCGACGCCGCGACCGCCAACCACAGGACCGGAAAAGGAGAACCGGGATGAGCGCACGCCGGATCTGTGAGGGGCGCGTTGTCGTCATCACCGGCGCGGGGCGCGGTCTGGGGCGCGCCCACGCCCTCGCGTACGCCGCCGAGGGCGCCCGTGTCGTCGTCAACGACCTGGGGGTCGGCCTCGACGGCACGCCGGGGCCGGACGGCCCGGCATCCCGGGTCGCCGACGACATCCGCGCGGCCGGCGGCGAGGCGGTCGCCCACGGCGGCGACATCGCCACGACCGAGGGTGCCGCGTCCCTCGTACGCACCGCCCTGGAGGCGTACGGCCGGCTCGACACCCTCGTCAACAACGCCGGGTTCCTGCGCGATCGCATGCTCGTCAACCTCGACGAGGACGACTGGGACGCCGTGCTGCGCGTCCATCTGAAGGGCCACTTCCTGCCGCTGAAGCACGCGGCCGCGCACTGGCGGGCCGAGGCCAAGGCGGGGCGGCCACCCGTGGCCCGCGTCGTCAACACCAGCAGCGGGGCGGGCCTGCTGGGCTCAATCGGTCAGGGCAACTACAGCGCGGCGAAGGCCGGGATCGTCGGGCTGACCCTGGTCGCGGCGTCCGAACTCGGTCGCTACGGGGTCCAGGTGAACGCCATCGCTCCCGCGGCACGCACGCGTATGACGGAACACGCCTTCGCCGAGACGATGACGGCACCCGACCGCGGCTTCGACGCCATGGCCCCGGAGAACGTCTCGCCCCTGGTCGTGTGGCTGGGCTCGGCGGCGAGCGCGGGCGTCACCGGGCGGGTCTTCGAGGCCGAGGGCGGCCGCATCACGGTCATGGAGGGCTGGCGACCGGGACCGACCGCCGACAAGGGGGCCCGCTGGACCCCGGCCGAGGCGGGCGACGCGGCCCTCGAGCTCCTGGCGGAGGCGGAGCTTCCGAGGCCGGTGTACGGGGCCGGGTGACGTGGCCGTCGTGCGGCTCTCGGTGGGGCGTTCACCATTCGGGCGGTGTGTCCGGAAGATCGCCAGTGCTCTCGGGAAGCGGAGGACCGGACCACCACTGCCCACCACCATCAGCAGCCGGACCGGTCGCCGCTGAAGGCCCTTCGTCCGGGGCGGCCAGAGGACGGTCGCAGGCCTCGTCGACCCGGGCCCACTCCAGCAGCCGCACGATCTCCGCGTGCCCGGTCTGCTGGTCGTTGCCCGCCACCGTCCGGTCACCGGTGCGGAGTTCGACCACGACGGTGATGCCGCCGTCCTCCGGGACGCGGTGGGTCGTCACCTCGTGGCCCGGTCCGTACGTCCGCTCCAGGCCGGCGCGCAGCTCCGACGCCACGTCGACCGTCAGCCAGCGGCGAGCCTCCGCCATGGCCTCCGCGCGCGCGTGGGCGCCGTGTTCCAGGAGCGCGCGCACGCAGGACGGGGAGCCCCGGCGGGCCGCCGCCACGAGCGGGGGTTCGCCCGTCGGGGTGGGGCGGTTCGGGTCCGCGCCGTGCTCCAGGAGCGCCGCCACGATGTCGGCGTTGCCCCGCTGCACTGCCCAGGCCAGCGCGGTGAAGCCCAGCTCCTCCTCCAGGTCGGGGCTCGCCCCCGCGGCCAGGAGAGCGCGGACGACCGCCGTGTGGCCGCCGCAGGCCGCGCCGCACAGCGGGGAGTCCGTGCCCGCGCTGAGTCGGTCCGGGTCGGCACCCGCCGCCAGCAGCAGGCGCGCGATGCCGGGCACGTCGCTGACCGCCGTCAGGTACAGGACCGACTGGCCGTCCTCGTCCGTCGCCTCCGGGCTCACGCCGGCACGCAGCAGTCGTACGACCGCGTCCTCGTCACTCTCGTACACCGCCGTGAAGAGACCTGGTCCCGTTGGCGGCTCGTGCTCGTTCATACCTTCAGAGCCTCGCGCGCCCGGCATGCTTTCGCCAAAGGCTCACGGTATGACGTCGTTCACCGGCGGCGCGGATCTCAACCGGCGGCGCGGGTCTCACGTGTCGCACTCCAGCACCGTCCGACACAACCCACAGCGGGCGCGGACCCTGCCCCGGACGGGAACCCTGATGCGCTGGTGGCAAGTGGGGCAGGGAAAGGAGACACGCAGCGGGCCCCGGCCGTCGGGTGTGAACGCGTACGGGACGCCCGGCTGCGCGCCCGGCGCGCGGTCGTCCTGGGCGGTCCGGGCGTTCCGGGCGTCCTGGGAGGCCCGGTGGTCCTGCGCGACCCCGTGGTCCTGGGCGGACCCGAGGGCCTGTGCGGAGCGCCGGTCCTTGGCGTACCGGCGGCGGCCCGCCCACCCGGCGGCGGTCAGCGGCGGCTGCTGCTCGTCGCGGCGGGCCTGGGCCGCGCCCCTGGTGTACGCGGTGTACGCCTGCGGGCTGGTGAACCAGATCGAGGGGTCCTCGCCGAACAGCGCCGCCCGCTTGGCGAGCACGTAACCGAACTCCTCCGGGGTGAGGTAGCCCAGCTTCTGCGAGGAGTCCCGGTCCTCCCGGAAGGCGTCCAGCAGGAGCCAGCCCGCGCCCAGATAGGTCGTCGCCGTGTCCGTGAGGATCTCGTTGTCGCGGGTGCCGGGGAACGACAGGCCCAGACGGTGCAGGTAGACGTGCATCACCTCGTGGGCGAGGGCGGCGCCGATGTCCCTGCGGTGGGTGCGGAAGCGGTCGTTGAGCTCGATGAAGTACTCGGGGCCCGCGGTCAGCTCGACGTTCGCCGCGTGGGTCATCTCGCGGAAGCTGATGATGATCCGGGTGTCGGGCAGCCCGTAGTGCCGGACGATCTCGCGGGCGACGCGCTGGGCGCCCAGGTGGAGGTCGTCGGTGTCGCAGAAGGCCACGTCGACGGGGGCCACACTGGTGGCGAAGCTGTGGATCGTGTCGTACGAGAGGCGCTTGTACAGCGCCGTGATGGACTCCCGCACGGTGTCCAGGTGCGGGTAGCCGTGCTCGACAGGTCCGCCGTTCGCCACGTCAGTACCCCCACGACGCCTCGATACGCCTCCACTCTAAGTCGACGCCCGTGGGCGCCGGAGGGTTGGCGCGCGCCCCGTGGCAGCGCGTGCGGTGGCGCGATTCCGCCCCTTGTGGCCGGTGGAGCGGATCTTCATACTTCACACAACGTTCTGACAGGTACCTGACTGCCCGCCCCTGTGGAACGGCATGTCATGGACCTGCCATGCGTGATCCACCCCCCACGAAAGGACAGTCCGTTGAAGAAGCTGTTCACCTTCCTCAAGAGAACCGCGGTGGCCGGAGCCGCCGCCCTCGCCGTCGTCAGCCTCCAGCCGGTCAGTGCGAGCGCCGCGCCCAACCCGGTCGTGGGCGGAACCCGCGCCGCACAGGGCGAGTTCCCGTTCATGGTCCGGCTCTCCATGGGCTGTGGAGGCGCCCTCTACACCCAGCAGATCGTGCTGACCGCCGCGCACTGTGTGAGCGGTTCCGGCAACAACACCAGCATCACCGCGACCGCCGGTGTCGTGGACCTGCAGTCCACCAGCGGCCGAGTCCAGGTCAAGTCCACCAAGGTCCTCCAGGCGCCCGGCTACAACGGCACCGGCAAGGACTGGGCGCTCATCAAGCTCGCCCAGCCGATCAACCTGCCGACCCTGAAGATCGCCACGACCTCGCAGTACAACACCGGTGACTTCACCGTCGCCGGATGGGGCGCGGCGCGCGAGGGCGGCGCCCAGCAGCGCTACATGCTCAAGGCCACCGTGCCGTTCATCAGCGACGCCACCTGCAAGGCCTACGGCGGCCTCTACAACGGCCTCGTCGCCGGCGAGGAGATCTGCGCCGGCTTCCAGCGGGGCGGTGTCGACACCTGCCAGGGCGACTCCGGCGGTCCCATGTTCCGCAAGGACAACGCCGGTGCCTGGATCCAGGTCGGCATCGTCAGCTGGGGCGACGGCTGCGCCCGGGCCAACGCCCCCGGTGTCTACACCGAGGTGTCCACCTTCGCGTCGGCGATAGCCCAGGCGGCGTCCACGCTGTGACGCGCGGCGTCCGCCACCGCTGTGGCGGACGCCCTCCAAGGACCGGCCACCCGCCCCCCCCGGAGGGAGCCGGTGGCCGGCTTCCGTCGTACGAGCGAGAAAATGCGTCGGCAAGAGTCGGCACCCGTTGCGACACTCACCCCATGACCACCGAACAGCACCCCGCTCCCACCGCGTCCCTGCAGGTCGGCGGCCAGGACGACGAGCTGGAGCAGCGGCTCGACCACGAGCTCACCGCCTTCAACACCGACGCGACCGCAACCGCCCGGCCGGACGAGTTCTCCGTCCGGCTGACCGACGCGGACGGAGAACTGGCCGGCGGGCTCACCGGCTGGATCTGGGGCACCCTGTGCGCCGTCGAGATGCTGTGGGTGCGCGAGGACCAGCGGCACAGGGGCTGGGGCGCCGAGCTCTTGAAGGCGGCGGAGGAGGAGGGCGCGCGGCGCGGCTGCACCGACGCGATGGTCTCCTCGTACACCTTCCAGGCGCCGGGCTTCTACCGCAGACAGGGCTACCGCGAGACCGGCCGCATCACGGGCGTCCCCGGAGGGCACGAAGACGTGTACTTCCACAAGTCACTGGTGGCCTCCTGAAGCTCCAGCACCCACAGGTCGTTCACGCCCTCGCGCAGCACCGGACCGGGCACGTACAGCTCGTCCTGCGGCCCCACGGACCAGTAACGGCCCAGGTTGAAGCCGTTGACCCAGACGAAGCCCCGCGTCCAGCCCGGGAGCCTCAGCAGCGCGTCCCCGGCCCCGCGCACCTCGAACGTGCCGCGGTACAACCCCGGGGCGCCCTCCTCGGGCAGCTCCTCGAACGGCACGCCCTCGACGTCGTCCAGCGCGTCGAGGCGCAGTCCACGCGCGCGTACGCCGTGCACGAACGCCCGCTCGTGCAGGACACCCCCGGTGATGCCCTTCGGCTCGCCGAGCCGGGGCCCGTAATTGGCCCTCCCCAGGGACTCCACCCACAGCTCCACGCGCGCGTGCCCCGCGACGGGCTCCTTCAGCTGGGGCTCGTCCTCGGTGAGCACCCCGGCACGCTCCCCGCCGACGTACACCACGGCGAGATCCCGAAGCCCGCGGGCGAGAAGCGGATACGGCTCCCTGGGGCCGGGGATCTCCACGGAGTAGCGCACCAGGCCGCGGTCGACGTCCAGTTCCTCGAAGGTGGGCGGCATCGGTGCCTCGACCGCCGGGCCGCCGCGCGCCCGAAGAACGTCCTCCAGAGGCGCCCAGGCGGTGATGCGTGCCGTGGTGGCCTCGCTCAGGGACGCGGGCGCGGGCGGGACGTCCGGCAGAGGGCCGTCGGCGTACTCCGCGAGGATCTCCCTGAAGCGCCAGAACTTCTCGGTGGGGCGCCCGTACTCGTCGATCGGCGCGTCGTAGTCGTACGACGTGACGTCCGGGTGCAGCGTCCCGGCGTGCAGGGTGCCGCCGCCCCGGTTCGCGCCCGCCCAGCCCGCGAAGTTCGTACCGCCGTGCGCCATGTAGAGGTTCACCGAGGCGCCGTGCTCCAGGATCTCGCGCAGCGACCGCGCGGCGTCCTCGGCGTCACGTGCCGCCGGCTCGCCGCCCCAGTAGGTGAACCAGCCGCACCACCACTCCATGCACATCAGCGGGCCCGTGGGACGGTGCCTGCGCAGCACGTCGAACGCCTCCCGCGCGCGGGAGCCGAAGGTGACCGTCGCGAGCAGCCCCGGGATCGAGCCGCCGGTGAGCATGTGGTCCTCCGGACCGTCCGTGGTGCACAGCGGCACGGTGACGCCCTCGGCGCGCAACAGGTCGGTCAGCCGGCGCAGGTACACCTGGTCGGTGCCGTAGCTGCCGTACTCGTTCTCGACCTGCACCATGATCACCGGCCCGCCCCGGTCGATCTGCCGGGGCACGACCTCGCCCAGCAGATGCCGGAACCAGCGCTCCACCGGCTGAAGGAAGAGCTCGTCCCGCGTGCGCAGCTGTCCCGTCACCCAGTGCGGCAGCCCGCCGTTCTCCCACTCCGCGCAGATGTACGGCCCCGGGCGCACGATCGCCCACAGTCCCGCCTCCCGGGCCGCGTCCAGGAACCGGCCGAGCTGTCCCACCTCGTGGAACTCGCCGGGGCGCGGCTCGTGGAAGTTCCACGGGACGTACGTCTCCACGCAGTTGAGGCCCATCGCGCGCAGCATCGCCAGGCGGTGGCCCCAGTGCGACTCGTGCACCCGGAAGTAGTGCAGCGCGCCCGACAGCAGCCGCACCGGGCGCCCGTCCAGCAGGAAGTCGCTGTCTCCGACACTGAATTCGCCGTTCCCGACCCTGGATTCGCTCATGACCTCAACCCTCGCCCCTGGCGGTGACCGGAGTCCATGGACAAAGATCGACGACGCTTGGACGAAAGTGAGGGCACCGTGGACGGAAGGAAGCGCGCCTGCCACACCTGGATGCGGTACTTCACGCCCGGCCCGGCCCTCCACCGGCTCGGCCTCGCCTGCCTGGGCGTCGGACTGCAGCACGGCGAGCTGCCCACGGTCGGGCCACGCACTCTCGACCACCACGTGGCCGTCGTGATCGGTGCGGGCGGCGGCTGGTTCCGGGCCGGCGACGGGCCCCGCGTCGAGGTCACGGCGCCCGTCCTGCTCTGGCTCACGCCGGGCGTCACGCACCACTACGGGCCCGACCCGCACTGGGACGAGAGCTGGGTCGCCTTCACCGGGTCCGCGACGGAGGCGTACACCGAACTCGGCTGCATCGAACCGGACCGGCCCGTGGTGCCCCTCTCCGACGCGTCCGGCGCCCGCGCGGTCATCGGCCGCATCGCCCGCACCGTCCAGCGCGACACGTCCCTGCCCGAGGTGAGGGCGGGCGCCGCCCTGCACGAGCTCCTCGTGACCCTGCGCGGCGCCCGCGCCGACCTCGCGCCGGACGGTGACCGGATCCTGCAGGCCCTCGCCCGCGACGCCTGCCGGCCCCTGTCGGTCGCCGAGCACGCCGCCCGGCTCGGCATGACCACCGCCGAACTGCGCACCGCCGTCCGGCGCGGTGCCGGATGCAGCCCCAAGGACTACCTCCTGCGTGTCCGCCTGGACCGCGCCAAGGAACTGCTCGCCTCGACCGACCTGCCCGTCGCCGCCGTGGCGCGGCGTGTCGGGTACGACGACCCGGCGTACTTCTCGCGTCTGTTCACCCGCCGCGTCGGCGTGGCCCCCGTCCGCTTCCGCACCCAGGAGAGCCGCCCGATGATCGAACAACCGCACGCCCCGTAGGGTGACGCCCATGACCTCCAGCAACACCGGCACCGGGGAAGTCGACCCCGCCGTCCGAGCCGAGCTCGTCCGGCTGCGCGAGAGTATCGACAACATCGACGCCGCCGTCGTCCACATGCTCGCCGAGCGGTTCAAGTGCACCCAGCAGGTAGGCCACCTCAAGGCCGAGCACCGGCTGCCGCCCGCCGACCCGGCGCGTGAGGCCCAGCAGATCGCCCGGCTGCGCCACCTCGCCGAGAACGCCAACCTGGACCCGGCGTTCGCCGAGAAGCTCCTGAACTTCATCATCGCCGAGGTCATCCGCCATCACGAGCGCATCGCGGACGACGCGGTGAACGGCGCGTCCGGCACGGGGGAGTGACACCGCGCCCGCCACAAGGCATCCTGCGTGAGCACTCCTTGTGGAGATCTCGGGTACATGCGGTGAGGTACCCGGTCCTCCATCTGATGTGTCCGAGCGAGGGGACGTCGGGCCATGCCGTCGGATGCCAGGATCCTTATCGTCGACGACCATGAGGACACGCTGTACGCCCTGGAGAGCGCCCTGGCCCCGTTGGGCTGCCGGCTGACGCGTGCCACCAGCGGCGACGCGGCACTCAAGGAGGTCCTGCGCGGCCAGGTCGGACTGCTGCTCCTCGACGTCCGCATGCCCGGCGTCAGCGGCCTCGACGTCGTGCGCTACCTGCGGCGCCTGGAGCAGACCCAGAACATCCCCGTCATCCTGCTCACCGGCTTCGGCCCCGACGCCGAACTGGCCTCCACCGCCTACGCGCTGGGGGTCGCCGACCTCGTCATGAAGCCCGTCGACCCCTGGGCGCTGCGCACCAAGGTCCGCTTCCTGTACGACGCCCACCAGCGCAGCCACGCCCTGCAGCGCGAGGTGCGGGAGCTGCGCACCCGTCTGGAGGACCTCACCTCGCAGCAGGGCCCCGCGCTGCCGCACCCGGACGGGCGGGTACCCGGGCAGCGCGAGGGGCGCGGCGCCCGCGACGCGTCGAGCGCCGCCCGCGACGCGGAGGACGGCGCCCGGGACACGGCAAGCGGCGCCCGGGATACGGCGAGCGGCGCCCGCGACGCCGAGAACGGCGCCCGGGGCGAGGCGGGCGGCGCCCGGAACGAGAGGGGCGAGGAGAAGCCCGCGGAGGGCCGCACGCAGGCCTGAGACGGTCGGACACGGCTCGCGGGGGCGCACGGGGGAGGCCGGCGGACAAATGCCGTGTACCGGCCCGCCCCTGTGCCATGTCAGTGGCATCAGGCAGCATGTCCTGCATGTCCGTACTGACGCGCGACGAAGCGCAGACACGTTCCAGGCTCCTCGACGTCCTCCGCTACGAGATCGACCTCGATCTGACGCGTGGCGACGAGCTGTTCGACTCCCGCACCGTCATCCACTTCACGGTACGCGGGGACCGACAAGCCACGGACACCTTCGTCGAGCTCAAGCCCGAAGAGCTGCGCAAGGCCGTCCTCGACGGACACGCCCTCGACCTGGACACGTTCGACGAGAACCGGCTGCCCCTCAAGGGCCTCGCCGCCGGTGAGCACGAGCTGCGCATCGACGCCGTCATGCGCTACTCGCGCACCGGCGAGGGCATGCACCGCTTCACCGACCCCACCGACGGCGAGACCTACGTCTACACGCAGCTCGCCCTGGACGACTGCAAGCGCGTCTTCCCCGCCTTCGACCAGCCCGACCTCAAGGCCGTCTTCGAGCTGACGGTGAAGGCCCCCGAGGACTGGACGGTCATCACCAACGGCATCACCGAGCAGCAGGAGGACGGCACGTGGCGGGCCGCCCCCACGCCGTTGATCTCCACCTACCTGGTCGCCGTCGCCGCCGGACCCTGGCACTCCGTGCGCACCGAGCACCGTGGGCTGCCCTTCGGCCTCCACTGCCGCCGCTCCCTCGCACCCCACCTGGACGTCGACGCCGACGAGATCCTCGACATCACGCGCGCGTGCTTCGACCGCTACCACGAGAAGTTCGAGGAGCCGTACCCCTTCGACTCCTACGACCAGGCGTTCGTCCCCGAGTTCAACTTCGGGGCGATGGAGAACCCCGGCCTCGTCACCTTCCGCGACGAGTTCGTCTACCGCTCCGCCGTCACCGACACCGAGCGGCAGACCCGCGCCATGGTCATCGCCCACGAGATGGCCCACATGTGGTTCGGCGACCTCGTCACCCTCAAGTGGTGGGACGACATCTGGCTGAACGAGTCCTTCGCCGAGTACATGGGCTACCAGACCCTCACCGAGGCCACCGGCTTCACCGACACCTGGGTCGACTTCGGCGTCGCCCGCAAGGCCTGGGGGTACGACGCCGACCAGCGCCCCTCCACCCACCCGGTCGCCCCCGAGGCCGTCGACGACACCGCCTCCGCGCTGCTCAACTTCGACGGCATCTCCTACGCCAAGGGCGCCTCCGCGCTACGGCAACTCGTGGCCTGGCTCGGCGAGAAGGACTTCCTCGCCGGCATCAACACCCACTTCGCCCGCCACCGCTTCGGCAACGCCACGCTCGCCGACTTCATCGACTCCCTCACCGACGCCACCGAGCGCGACGTACACGCCTGGGCCGACTCCTGGCTGCGCACCACGGGCGTCGACACCCTCACGCCGAAGGTCGCCCGCACCGACGACGGCACGTACACGCTGACCGTTCAGCACGACGGCAGCCGCCCGCACCGCATCGCCGTCGGCCTCTACGACCCGGACCCCGGTGACAACGGCCGCCTGGTCCTGCGCGCCCGCCCCGAACTCGACGTACCCCAGGAAGCGGCCAGGCCCATCGGCAAGCGGCCCGCGCTGCTCCTGCTCAACGACGGCGACCTCACCTACGCCAAGGTCCGCTTCGACTCCGACTCCTTCGCCGCGGTCCGCGACAACCTGTCCGCGCTGCCCGACCCGCTGACCCGCGCCGTCGTCTGGAACGCCCTGCGGGACGCGGTTCGCGACGGCGAACTGCCCCCCACCGCCTACCTGGAGGCCGCACGCGCCCATCTGCCGCGCGAGACCGACCTGGCGCTGGTCCAGGGCGTCCTGTCGTTCGCGTCGGCCCAGATCGCGGGCCGCTACCTCGCGGACGAAGACCGGCCCGCCGCCCTGTCGAGCCTCACCTCCCTGTGTCACGACCTGATCCGCCGCACGGAGGACGGCTCGAACCCCGGCCTGCGCCTCACGGCCGTACGGCACTTCATCGACGTCGCGGCCCACCCCGACACGATCGCCGAATGGCTCGCCGACGGCACCGTGCCCGGCGGTCCCGAGCTCGATCCCGAGCTGCGCTGGCGCATCCTGGGCCGCCTAGCGGTCCTCGGCGCGACCGACGAGGCCGCGATCGCCGCCGAGGCGCAGCGCGACCGGAGCGCCACCGGCCAGGAGGGCGCCGCCCGCTGCCGGGCCGCGCTGCCCGACCCGGAGTCCAAGCGCACGGCCTGGGAGGCCATGTTCGCCACCGACGACCTCACTGATCTGTCCAATTACCTGTTCACAGCAACCGCCCAGGGCTTCTGGCAGCCCGAACAGGCCGAGCTGCTGAACGAGTACGTGGAGCGGTACTTCACCGACGCGGTCGCCCTCGCCGCCCGCCGCGGCCCCGCCATCGCCGACGCCGCCGGCCGCTGGGCCTTCCCCGCGTACGCCGTCGACGCCGAGACCCTCCGCCTCGGCAGGAAGTGCCTCAAGAAGTCCGACCCGATCCCGTCCCTGCGCCGCAAGCTGGTGGACCAACTGGACGACTTGGGGCGGGCGTTGAGGGCGCGGGAGGCGTACAGCGAGGGGGAGTAGCGGGAGGTGGGGCGCGTAGGGGGCGCTCCATAAGGGGCGCGGGGAACTGCGCGACCAGCCACACACAACCCGCAGTCTCCCACCAGCACATACCTCAACGGCGCTCTGGTCGTTGTGGACAACATGAGCACGCCACCCCTCGCCTCGGGAGCCGGAGGCCTACTCCGACCGTTGCTCCACACGGTGCTCAACGCCCTCCGAGAGGGCGCCCAAGCACGAGGCGGCCCCCTTCCAAAGGGCGGGCCCCAGGCCGTCACCGCACGCGTCCGGGCCGCCGTCGGCGAGGTCCTCCCTCGCCGGGGCGACCCGGACGCCCTGCACGCCCTCGTCCGCGCCTTCGCGGCCGGAGCCGCCGATCCCGCCGACCCGCTGTGCGCGGCCCACCTCCACTGCCCGCCCCTGGCTGTCGCGGCCGCCGCCGACCTGGCCGCCTCCGTCCTCAACCCCTCCCTGGACTCGTGGGACCAGGCGCCGGCGGCCTCGGCGCTGGAGGCGCTCGTCACCAGGGCGCTCGCCGACGAGGTGCACGCGGGCGGCCCGGGGGGCGACGCCCTGGTCACCACCGGGGGCACCGAGTCCAACCAGCTCGCCCTCCTCCTGGCCCGCGAAACCGCAGAAGCCCTCCGCCCCCTCCAACTCGTCTGCGGCGCCAACGCCCACCACTCCCTGCACCGCGCCGCCTGGCTGCTCGGCCTCCCCGAACCCGTCGTCATCCCGACCCCGGCCGGCGTCCTCGCTCCGGCCGCCCTCGACGAGGCCCTCACCCGGCTGAACCGTCCGGTCCTGGTCACCGCCACCGCCGGCACCACCGACGCCGGGCTCATCGACCCGCTGGCCGACCTCGCCGACCTGTGCGCGGCCCGCGGCGCCCGGCTGCACGTGGACGCCGCCTACGGCGGGGGGCTCCTCTTCAGCGACCGGCACCGCGCCCGGCTGCACGGCCTCGACCGCGCCCACACCGTCACCCTCGACCTGCACAAACTCGGCTGGCAGCCCGTCGCCGCCGGGCTCCTCGCCGTACGCGACGCCGCCGACCTCGCCGTACTGACCCACCGCGCCGACTACCTCAACGCCGACGACGACACCGCGGCCGGACTGCCCGACCTGCTCGGCCGGTCCCTGCGGACCACCCGGCGCCCCGATGTCCTCAAGATCGCCGTCACTCTCAGGAGCCTCGGACGCGAGGGGCTCGGCGCGCTCGTCGACCGGGTCTGTGCCCTCGCCGGGGAGTTCGCCGCTCTCGTGGACGCGCACCCCGGCTTCGAGCTGTACGCACCTCCCACGATCAGCACCGTCCTGTTCCGGCCCGCCCAAGCGACAGACGCGGCCGTCGTGGAGGTCCGACGGCGGCTCCTCCACGAGGGCCGGGCCGTCCTCGGGAGAGCCGCACCCGACGGACGCCTCTGGCTCAAGGCCACCCTGCTCAACCCGCACACCAGGCCGGGCGACCTGGCCGCCCTCCTGGGACTCGTGCAACTCGTGGAACCCGTGGCACCCGTGGACCCCGTGGAAGGAAACACCCCCGCATGAGCACACCCCCACCCCACGAGCCCGAAGCCCCCCGCGGCCTGGTGGGCATCGGCATCGGCCCGTTCAACCTCTCCCTCGCGGCCCTCGCCCACCCGCTCGCGGAACTCGACGCGGTCTTCTACGACCAGCACCCCGCCTTCCACTGGCACCCGGGCCTGCTCATCGAGGGCACCACCCTCCAAGTCCCGTTCCTGGCCGACCTGGTGACCCTCGCCGACCCCACCAGCCGCTGGTCGTTCCCCAACTTCCTCAAGTCCCGCGACCGGCTGTTCCCCTTCTACTTCGCCGAGCGCTTCCACATCCGGCGCGCCGAGTACGACGCCTACTGCCGCTGGGTCAGCGAGAACCTCCCCGGACTGCACTTCGGTCACCAGGTCGACGCGGTCCGCTGGAACCCCGAACGCGGCCTGTTCGAGGTCGACTTCACCCGGCTCGACGGCGACGGGGAGGCCGAGTCCCAGGGCCGCACGTACACCCGGAACGTCGTCCTCGGCATCGGCACCGCCCCGCACGTGCCCGAGCCCCTCAGGCCGCTCGTCGACGCCCCGGGCGTGCCCGTCATCCACGCCGCGGACTACCTCGACGAGCGCGACCGCCTCCTCGCCGCCGGTCACGTCACGGTCATCGGCGCGGGCCAGTCCGGTGCCGAGATCTTCCTCGACCTGCTCCGGGCCCGGCCGGCGGGGCGCGAGCGGATCCACTGGCTGGCGCGCACCGACGCGTTCGCGCCCATGGAGTACTCCAAGCTCGGTCTGGAGCACTTCACGCCCGACTACGCCCGCTACTTCCACGCCCTCACCGAACCGACCCGCGACCGGCTCGTCGCCGCCCAGTGGCAGCTCCACCGTGGCATCGCCGCCCCCACCCTGGCCGCCATCCACGAGGAGCTCTACCGCCGCACCCTGCGGGGCGGCTGGCCCGACGCGGTCCTCACCCCCGGCGTCCTGGTCCGCACGGCCGGCCGACTCTCCGCCGGCAAGGTCGAGCTCCACCTGGAGCACCTCCAGCAGGGCACCCGCTCCCGCCTCGCCACCGACGCCGTCGTCCTCGCCACCGGCTACCGCGAACGCCCCCTCGACAGCCTCCTCGCCGGTCTCGACCCGTACCTGCGCCGCGACAGCTCCGAGCGGCCCCGCGTCGACGACCGGTTCCGCCTCGTCCTCGACCCCTCGGTCACCGCCTCGGGCGGCCACGTCTACGTACAGAACGCGGCACTCCACGCCCACGGCGTCGGCACCCCCGACCTCGGGCTCGCCGCCTGGCGCAGCGCCACCATCCTGAACGCCATCACCGGCAAGGAGCCGTACCCGCTGCCGGACCGCACGGCCTTCACCACCTTCGGTCTCGGACCGCGGCGGCCAGGGGTCCCGCCCGCGCAACGGGACCGGACACTCACCCCGCTCGTCGACCGCAGGTAACCGAACGGCAAAGAAGTGAGGCGGAACAGGTGACGGCAGTAAGGAAAGTGCCTACCTTTCGCCCATGACCACCACATGGATCGCCGCCCACCGCGCCGCTGTCGTCAACCCGCACGAGGGTTTCAAGCTCTTCGAGGTCCGGGGCTTCGCCGACCAGACCGTACGCCAGGCCATACGCCCGGCCGGCGGCGGCGACGCCCTCCGGATACACCTGAGCAACCGCTACGGCACCGCGCCCCTGGAGATCGGCGGGGCCCACCTCGCCAGGCGTACCGGGGGCAGCGGCATCGACCCGGCGACGGACACCGTCCTGCTCTTCGGCGGCGACGCCCGCGTCACCGTCCCGCCCGGCGAGGAGATCGTGAGCGACCCCGTCGTCCGGACCGTGACCGCGGGCGAGGAACTCGTCCTCAGCCTCTACCTGCCCGGCGACACGGGCCTGAGCACGTACTCCGCCATCCCGTACGACATCGGGTACGCGGTCCCCGGCGACCAGCTCGGCGCCGAGGCCCTCCACGACGCCCAGGAGCTGCCGACCGGTCACTTCGTCACCGGAATCGACGTACGGGCCCCGGAGGGCACCCGCATCGCCGTCGCGTTCGGTGACTCCTGGATCGAGGGCATGAACACCACCCCCGGCACCGGCAGCAGCTTCCCCGCCCAGCTGAACGGCCGCCTCACCCGCGGCTGGATCGTCAACCAGGGCATCTCCGCCAACCGCCTGCTCACCGACGAGATCGGCGACCACCTGCTCGCCCGCGTCGAACGCGACGTCCTCGGCGTGCCCGGCGTCAGCCACGTGCTGATCCACATCGGCCTCAACGACCTCGGCCTGCCCGGCGCCATCGCCTTCCCCGAGCCCGGCAAGCCGCCCACCGCCGAGGACCTGATCGCCGGCCTCACCGCGCTCGCCGACCGCCTCCACTCCGCCGGCCTCACCGTCATCGGCTCGACCGTCGGCCCGTACGCCGGCACGGTCTACCCCGGTTACGACACCGAGGAGGGCCAGGCGGTACGGCAGCGCGTCAACGAATGGCTCGCGGGCGACGACCACCCCTTCGACGCGGTCGTCGACCTGGCCGCCGCCGTCGCCGACCCGGACCAGCCGGCCCGGATCCGTGAGGAGTTCAACAGCGGCGACGGCCTCCACGTCAACGACGCCGGCGCGAAGGCCCTCGCCGACGCCGTCGACCTCACTCTGCTGAAGCTTTAGCGGGCCTGGAAGACCGGCGTGCCCTCGCGCGTCAGCTTCCAGTCCACCGCCGCGAACTCGGCCGGGTCGATGGACCTCTTCGCCTTCACCCAGGCGATCATGGTGTTGCGGATCTCGTCCGAGTTCGACCACAGCAGCTGGGCCGAGGCGACGTGCGGGAAGTTGCCGCCGCCGTTGGCCCGGTAGTTGTTCACCGCGAACACGAACTTCGCGTCGTCCGCGAGCGGAGCGCCCTCGAACCGCACGTTCGTGACCCGTGACCCGGCCGCCTTCGCGATGTCGATCTCGTACGTCAGTCCGCTGACCACGTCGTAGTTGTAGTCCGGAGTGCCGTTCGCGTTCGTCAGCTTCTCCGGGTCCACCTCGGCGCCCGCGGGCGTCTGGACGTAGTAGTTCGCCGAGTACTCCAGGTACGCCTTCATCTGGGCGCCCGTCATCAGACGCGCCTCCAGGGTGTTCTCGAAGACGTACAGCCCCGCCACGTCCCGGATCGTCACCTCGCCGCCCGGGATCACGGCGCTGCGCGAGAAGCACGCGGCCTGCGACAGCACCGGCAGCGCCGCGTACTCGGTGCCCGCCAGCGCCTGCTTCACCGTGTCGGCCTGGATGTGGTTGATCAGATCGATGATCGGCACGTCCTTGTAGGGCGCCTCGGTCGAGGTCATCTCGGCGGTGTTGGTGCCGATGACCTGGTTGACGTACGCGACGACCTTCTCGTGCTCGTCGGAGAGCAGCTTCGTGATCTTCGGGTCCTCCTCCACGGTGTTGGAGTCGAGGACCTTCGCGCCCACCTTCTCGACCTTCCAGCAGCCCTTCTCCCAGACCAGCTCGAAGTCGAACAGCGTCAGCCGCTGGCCCCACTTCAGCGGCTCGGAGAGCACGACCTGCTTGCCGGTCTCCTTGTTGGTGACGAGGTACTCGGGGATCTCCGTGTGCGCGTGGCCGACCAGGATCGCGTCGATGCCCGGCACCTGCTCGGCCACCAGGCCGGCCGCGTTCTCGATGTACGGCAGCTGGTCACCGTACGACGAAGTCCCCGACGAACCGCTGTGCGCGGAGACGATGACGACGTCCGCGCCCATCGAGCGCAGCCTCGGCACCCACTTCGCGGCCTGCTCCTCCAGGCCGGGGAACGTCATCTTCCCCTGCACGTTCGCCTTGTCCCAGATCGCGATGCCCGGGTTGGTGAGGCCCAGCACGGCCACCTTCACGTCACGGCCGTGCGGAGTGCGCAGCCGGTGCATGCTGTACGGCGCGAAGGCGGGCCGCAGCGTCTTCGCGTCCAGCGCGTTGGCGCCGAGCAACGGGAAGCGGCACTGCTCCTCGAACTTCCGCAGTACCGGGATGCCGTAGTTGAACTCGTGGTTGCCGAGCGCCGCCGCGTCGTACCCGATGGCGTTCATGGCCTGCGCCATGGGGTGCACCGGACCGCCCTTGGCGGTGATCGGGTCGACCTTGGCGTAGTAGTACGACAGCTGGGTGCCCTGGATGGTGTCGCCGGCGTCGATGAGGAGGGTGTTGCGGCGGCCCTTCTCGGCGCGCACCTGGTTCACCAGGGTGGAGATCTTCGCGAGGCCGACGTCGTTGTGGGCCTTGTCGTCGAACTCCTTGTCCGTGAAGTAGTCCCAGTTGAAGACGTTGCCGTGCAGGTCGGTCGTGCCCAGCACGGTGAACGCGTACCGCTTCGGCCGCCTTCCCGCGCCTCTCTCCTCCGCCGCCTGCGCGCTCGGCGTCGCGACCGCGCCGGTCAGCGCGACACCCGCGCCGGTCACGGCGGACTTCCTCAGGAACTTCCGGCGGTTCAACGGCATGTCTGGTACCCCTCGGGCGAATGGTCAACAACGCGCGTAGATAACGCGCGTAGATTCTGACCCGGTCATGACCGGTGGCAACAGGGTCCGCAGGTTTCGATCTGGTGACCCATTCCGTGAACCTCAAGCCCTCAACCAGGAAAGACCTGACAGAGTGGGGCGTATGACCTCGCCCGCTGAACCTCCCGCCGAACCCCACGTCCCCTACGGCACTCCCGACGCGCCTCGCATCGCCGTCCGCGGGGAGGCCCAGCTCGAAGTCGACCCCGAGATCGCCCGCATCGGCGTCACGGTCGGCGCCCGCGGCAAGGACCGGCGCTCGGCCCTCGACGACCTCACCCGCCGCAACGCCTCTGTGCTCGACCTCGTCAAGGGGTACGGGGACGCGGTGGAGCGGGTGGAGACCGGCGCCTTCTCCATCACGCCCGAGCTGACCAAGCACGGCCGCGGCGAACGCGTCCACGCCTACCACGGCCGCGTCCGCATCACCGCCGAGCTCACCGACTTCACCGCGCTCGGCGAACTCACCACCCGCCTCGCCGACCTGGAGCTCACCAGCGTCGACGGCCCCTGGTGGGCGCTGCGCCCCGCCTCGCCCGCCCATCGCCGGGCCCGCCAGCAGGCGGTCCGTGAGGCCGTCCTGCGGGCCCGCGAGTACGCGGAGGCACTCGGCACGACCCTCGCGGCCCTCGTCGAGCTCGCCGACATCGGCGCGGAGGACGCCCAGCCGTACGCGTCTCCTCCAGGGCGCATGCGGTCCATGGCGTACGCCGCGGACGCCGGTGACGAGGCCGCCCCTCTCGACCTCGAACCGCAGCGGCAGCGCGTCCACGCCCAGGTCAACGCCCGCTTCACGATGGCGCCACCCCGGCTGTGAGGAGCGCCGGGGCATGTCCCCGGGGGCCCGGGGTGCTCATCAGAGCACCCCGGCGCACACTTCAACCCTTGTCAACCACCCTTCATACAAAGGTTGTTGAGTCGTCATGACGGGCCAATTCCCTACCTGCCGGTAAGGTCTAGGCTCGACTCATGCGCCGAGCAAAGATCGTCTGTACTCTGGGGCCCGCCACCGACTCGTACGACCAGATCAAGGACCTGGTCGAGGCCGGAATGGACGTCGCCCGCTTCAACCTCAGCCACGGCGGCTACGCCGAGCACGAGGAGCGTTACCAGCGCGTGCGAAAGGCCTCCGACGAGATCGGCCGGAGCGTCGGCCTCCTCGCCGACCTTCAGGGCCCGAAGATCCGGCTCGGCCGCTTCACCGAAGGCCCCGTACTCCTTGAACGCGGCGACACCTTCACCATCTCCGTCGAGGAGGGCGTCGAGGGCGACCACACCACCTGCGGGACGACGTACGGCGGACTGGCCGACGACGTCACCGCCGGCGAGCGCATCCTCGTCGACGACGGCAAGGTCTGCCTGGAAGTCACCGAGGTCGACGGCCCCCGGGTGCGCACCACGGTCGTCGAGGGCGGCATGATCTCCGACCACAAGGGCCTGAACCTGCCCGGCGTCGCCGTCTCCGTCCCCGCCCTCTCCGAGAAGGACGAGGCGGACCTGCGCTGGGCGCTGCGCACCGGCTTCGACGTCATCGCCCTCTCCTTCGTCCGCAGCGGACGCGACATCGACGACGTCCACCGCATCATGGACGAGGAGGGCCACCGCCTCCCGGTCATCGCCAAGATCGAGAAGCCGCAGGCCGTGGAGAACATCGAGGACATCGTCCTCGCCTTCGACGGCCTCATGGTCGCCCGAGGAGACCTCGGCGTCGAGATGCCGCTGGAGAAGGTCCCGGTCGTCCAGAAGCGCGCCGTCAAGCTCGCCAAACGCAACGCCAAGCCGGTCATAGTGGCCACGCAGATGCTGGACTCGATGATCGACCACTCGCGTCCGACGCGCGCGGAGGCCTCGGACGTGGCCAACGCGATCATCGACGGCACGGACGCGGTCATGCTCTCCGGCGAGACGAGCGTCGGCAAGTACGCCGTCGAGACGGTCAGGACCATGTCCCGCATCGTCGCGGCGGCGGAGGAGGACATCCTCGCCAAGGGCCTGCCGCCCCTGACGGACCACAACAAGCCCCGCACCCACGGCGGGGCGGTGGCCCGCGCGGCCGCCGAGATGGGCGACTTCCTGGGCGCGAAGTTCCTGGTGGCGTTCACGCAGAGCGGCGACACGGTCCGCAGGCTCTCGCGCTACAGGTCCCCGATTCCGCTGCTCGCCTTCACCCCGGACCCGGCCACCCGCTCCCAACTCACCCTCACCTGGGGCGTGGAGGCGTTCATGGGGCCGTACGCGAGCTCGACGGACGCGATAGTGGACCAGGTCGACGAACTGCTGCTGGAGTCCGGCAGCTGCAAGAAGGGCGACATGGTGGTGATCACGGCGGGCTCGCCGCCGGGGGTCTCCGGGACGACGAACATGGTGCGGGTGCACCACGTCGGGGAGGACGACAGTCCCAAGTAGCGGGTACCGGCTAGTACTTGGGGCCTACGTGGGTGTCCATGAGGGCTACGGAGGCTTTGCGGGCGATGGAGATGTTGTTTGTGTTCGCTTGTTTCCAGTCGACCCCGGCCTTGTCGAGCGTTGCCGTGAAGAGACGGATGATGTCGGCGGACTTGTTGGTGAAGAAGTACCGGGGGTACTCGTAGCGTTTTTGTGCTCCGCGTACGAGCCGGGTCGTCCAGTTAGTGATGCGGCATCCGTCGGAGTGGATGAGCCCTCGGATGAACTCCCATGGGTGGGCATCGACGATTTCCTGCTGCCAGGGTTCCAGGGCGATCTGGCGGTTGTGCTTCGTACCGGGCCCGTGCTGAGGGAAGAGGCAGGGCCAGTGCTTGCTCGAGCCGGTGACCGCGACGCAGCCCTGTTTCTTGACGCGGTAGACGCTGTTGTCTGGGCGCACGGAGCGCATCGCGGTCTCACACGCATTGATAATGCCGGGCCACGCATTGTCGAGGGCGATGCGCATGAAGTACACGCCTCGCCGGTGAGCGTTGATGCAGCCGTCGCCGAGATATAGGCCCAGCAAGTAAGCGTACGCGGCCGGGTCCTCGGGCGGTCCGGGGATGTCCCGGCATCGGGGGCACGGGATGCCGGAGCGCATGAGCGGCTCGATGCGAACTTGCCAGGAGCGGATGGCGGCCCGCGAGATGCCTGTCTCCATGCTCACCGAGTTCAGGCTGCGCCCTTGGGCGACCAGGGCCAGAGCTCGCTTGCGTGTGCTCACGTCGTACATGTGAACACCTTGTGCGACCACTCGTGACTCTGCGCAGCGAAAGGCGGAGGTTCACGAGAAGGTGAGCCTCCGCTTGCTTTATGTGACCTTGGAATCGAAGGAAAAGTGCCCCGGGTCGGACTCGAACCGACACTGTACGGGTTTTGAATCCGTTGCCTGCTGCCAATTGGGCTACCGGGGCTCGCAGAATCCAAGGTTTCCCTTGACCCTCCGCGCGTCCACCATACCGTAGCTAGGTACGCTCTTGGGAGCAGTACCTGCCTGCCCTGCAACAAGGAGCTCACGTGACCGCGCCCGAGTCGCCCCAGCCCGTCGAAGACGACGACAAGTCGCACGTGCCTCCGCTGACGACCCGTGTCGTCATTGCCGAGGACGAGGCGCTGATCCGCCTCGACCTCAGGGAGATGCTCGAAGAAGAGGGCTACTCCGTCGTCGGCGAGGCGGGTGACGGTGAGCAGGCTGTCGAGCTCGCCCGGGAGCACCGGCCCGACCTCGTCATCCTCGATGTGAAGATGCCGAAGCTCGACGGTATCTCGGCCGCCGAGAAGATCGCCGAGGAGTCCATCGCGCCCGTTCTCATGCTGACCGCGTTCTCCCAGCGTGACCTCGTGGAGCGTGCCCGGGACGCCGGGGCCATGGCGTACCTCGTCAAGCCGTTCAGCAAGAGTGACGTCGTTCCGGCCATTGAGATGGCGGTGTCCCGTTTCAACGAGCTGCGGCAGCTGGAGGAGGAGGTCGCCGACCTCACCCAGCGTCTGGAGACCCGTAAGCTCGTCGACCGGGCCAAGTCGGTGCTGCAGACCGAGTACGGGCTGACCGAGCCGGCCGCGTTCCGCTGGATCCAGAAGACGTCGATGGACCGTCGTATGTCCATGCAGCAGGTCGCGGAGGCCGTCATCCAGGACGCGGAGGAGAAGAAGGCCGCCAAGGGCTGACCCACCCGCACCGCACGTACGACGAGGCCCGCGCCCCCCGGAGAAGGAGGGGCGCGGGCCTCGTCGTGTGGGTGGTCGGTCCTCGCCGGGAGCCGGAGCCGTCAGTCCTCGCCGAGGTACGCCTTGCGCACCGACTCGTCGTGCAGCAGGTGCTGGCCCGTACCGGAGAGCACGATCTTGCCGATCTCCATGACGTGGCCGTGGTCGGCGAGCGAGAGCGCGGCCTGGGCGTTCTGCTCGACCAGGAGGATCGTCGTGCCCTGCGACTTGAGCTCGGCGATCGTGGACATGATCTTCTGCATCATGATCGGCGACAGCCCCATGGAGGGCTCGTCGAGCATCAGCAGCTTGGGCTGGGACATCAGTGCGCGGCCCATGGCGAGCATCTGCTGCTCACCGCCGGACAGCGTGCCCGCCGCCTGCTTGCGGCGCTCCCCGAGGATGGGGAACAGGTCGTAGGCGCGCTGGATGTCCTTCTCGATGCCCGGCTTGTCGTTGCGCAGGAACGCACCGAGGCGCAGGTTGTCCTCGATCGTCATGCGGGGGAAGATGTGCCGCCCCTCGGGGGAGTGGGC
The DNA here is from genome assembly GCF_040704615.1 of Streptomyces sp. NPDC046862. Classification (NCBI taxonomy): domain Bacteria; kingdom Bacillati; phylum Actinomycetota; class Actinomycetes; order Kitasatosporales; family Streptomycetaceae; genus Streptomyces; species Streptomyces sp. NPDC046862. Next base: position 56,724 of record NZ_JBEYXP010000002.1, read on the forward strand.
GAGCCCCAGCGACACGATGTTGTGCGCGGGGATCTTCTTCAGCGACTTGCCGTCGAACTTGATCTGCCCGCCGACCGGCTTGAGCAGGCCCGACAGTGTGCGCAGCGTGGTGGTCTTGCCGGCGCCGTTGGTGCCGATGAGCGTGACCACCTCGCCGGCGTCGACCTTGAACGAGATGCCCTTGACGGCTTCGATCTTGCCGTAGGCGACCCGGAGGTCCTCGACTTCGAGCAGTGCGGTCATCGGTCGTTCTCCTTGCCGGGCGCGGCGTCCGTCGTGGGCCCGGCGGCAGCCTCGGCGGCCTCGACCTCCGCGACCTCCTCCTTGCCGGGTGCGTCTTCGAAGGGCTCGCCCAGGTACGCGGCGATGACGCGCTCGTCGCCCTGCACCGTCGCGCTGTCGCCCTCGACGAGCTTCTCGCCCTGCACCAGGACGGCGACCCGGTCGCAGAGGTTGAAGATGAACCGCATGTCGTGCTCGATGACGAGCACCGCGATGCCCTGGTCGCGGATCGCGAAGACGAGTTCCTCGGTGGCCCGTGTCTCCTGCGGGTTCATACCGGCGGTGGGCTCGTCGAGGAGCAGCAGGCCCGGCTCGCTGGCCAGTGCCCGCGCGATCTCCAGCTTGCGCTGCTCGCCGTAGGGGAGGTTGCGGGCCAGGTGCTCGGCCTTGGCGGCGAGGCCCACGAACTCCAGCAGTTCCATGGCGCGTGCGCGGGAGGCGGCCTCGGCCTTGTGGAAGCCGGGGCCGCGCAGCAGCGCCGACCACAGGCCCTCCTTGGTCCGGGTGTGGCGGCCCACCAGCACGTTCTCCAGGACCGTCATGTTGGCGAACAGACGGATGTTCTGGAAGGTGCGGGCGATGCCGGCCGCGGTGACCTTGAAGGACTTGGGCGGCAGGACGTTGCCCTTGAAGCGGACCTCGCCCTCGGTGGGGATGTAGAGGCCGGTCAGGCAGTTGAAGAAGGTCGTCTTGCCGGCGCCGTTGGGGCCGATCAGCCCGACGATCTCGCCGCTGTTGACGGTGAGGTCGACGTTGCGGACGGCGGTGAGACCGCCGAACCGCATGGTGACCCCGCGCGCGTCGAGCACGGTCTCGCCGGGGACGGAGGCGCCGGGGGCGGCGCCCTTGGTGGTGGTGTCGGTAGTCATCGTGGTCAGGCCCCTGCCTTGCTGAGGACTGCGGGCGCTTGTGCCTCTTCGTGGAATTCGAGCTGGCGGCGCCGGTTCGGGATGAGGCCTTCCGGACGGAAGCGCATCAGCAGGACGAGCGCGAGACCGAAGGCGAAGAGCTGGTAGTCGCCGAGGAACTGGAGCTTGGCCGGGATCAGGTAGAGCAGCGCGGCGCCGACGAGCGGACCGCTGATGGTGCCCATGCCGCCGAGGACGACCGCCGCCAGGAGGAACGCCGAGTTCGGCGGGACCACGTGCGCGAACTGGTACTGCTCCGGGGTCACGGTGTACGTCACGTGCGCCTGGACGGTACCGGCGAGGCCGGCGAGCGCGGCACCCAGGGCGAACGCGATGAGCTTGACCCGGAAGCCGTTGATGCCCATGGCCAGGGCGGCCGTCTCGTCCTCGCGGATGGCGATCCAGGCGCGGCCGATGCGGGAGTCGCCGCTGCGCCGGAAGACGACCACGACGATCAGGGTGATCAGCAGCATCAGCAGGAAGTAGTTGGCGAAGCGCGCGATGGTGAACCCGGCGATGGTGTGCTCCGCGCCGAAGTCGAAGCCGAAGATGTTGAGGTTCGGGATCGACGAGATGCCGTTGGAGCCGTTGGTGATGTCCGGGCCGGAGGTGCCGTCCATGTTGAGGACGGTGATCCGGAAGATCTCACCGAAGCCGAGGGTCACGATGGCGAGGTAGTCGCCGCGCAGCCGCAGGGTCGGGGCGCCGATGAGAACGCCGAAGATCATGGCGACGACGGCGCCGAGGATGGCGGAGGCCCAGAACGGCAGGTGGATGTCGAACGGCGAGGAGGGGGAGCCGGAGACCATGGCCGCGGTGTAGGCGCCGACGCCGAGGAAGGCGACGTAACCGAGGTCGAGGAGGCCGGCGAGGCCGACGACGATGTTCAGGCCCAGGGCGACGGTCGCGAAGATCAGGATGTAGACGCCGATCGTCGCGTACTGGTCGTCGGACTGGGTGAAGGGGAAGGCCGCCGCCGCGACGAACGCGCCGATCATCGTCACGTTGCGGTGCTTGCCGGTGAGCGCCGAGACCCGGGCCACGAGCCCGGCCTTGGACGCGGCGGCGAAGCCGAAGCCGGCGGTGATGAGGAAGCCGACGAACAGCTCGTCGTACTCGGTGCCGATGCCGTACGTGAACACGGTCAGACCGAGGGCCAGCGCCGCGACGATGATCAGGATCTCGGCGTAGGCGGGGATCTTGCGGGCCGGGGCGGCGGTGCCGGAGGCGAAGGCCGCCTTGAAGACGGCGAGGTTGGTGCGCGCGTTGTGGCGGAACTGGTCCCAGCCGGTGTCCTCGGGGTCGGCCGGCTCGGGCTCCGGCCGCTCGAAGGGCAGCGCGAGCGCGCCGAGCAGTGCGGCGAGGGTGGCGACGGCCACGACCCAGCCACCGGGTTCGAGGTTGACCAGGCCGCCCAGCTGGGCGCTGATGGCGATGATGGTGAACCAGGCGGTGGCGAAGGTGCCGAGGGCGGACAGCTTGAGGGCGCTGTCGGCACCTGCCGGGGCCAGCCAGCCGAGGCCCTTGACGCCGTACGACGCGAGGCCGAACAGCGCGGTGAGGGCGCCGCCGATGAGGACCAGGACCTGCAGGCCGCCGGGGTAGCCGTAGACGGTGAGGTTGCCGGGGAACGCGGCGGTCCAGGTCCAGGAGAGGAACGTGGAGATCACGGCGAGGATGCCGCCGCCGGTGGCGAGCGCGCGGCCGACGCTCTCCGGGAGGCCGACGAGGCCCTTGGGGGCGCCGGCGACGGGGGTGCTCGGGGTCTCGGGTGCTGTGGTCTGTGTGGTCATCGTTGTCACGCCCTGTCCGCCACGCGCTCACCGAGCAGGCCCTGCGGCCTGAACAGGAGCACGAGGATGAGGAGTACGAAGGCCCAGACGTTGGCCCAGGACTGGCTGCCGAACTGCTCCATGCCGGGGATGTCGGCGATGTAGGCCGTGGACAGGGCTTCGGCGACGCCGAGGACGACGCCGCCGAGCATGGCGCCGTAGATGTTGCCGATGCCGCCGAGGACGGCTGCGGTGAAGGCCTTCAGACCGAGGATGAAGCCCATGCGGAACTGGACCTGGCCGTATTTCAGGCCGTAGGCGACGGCGCCGATGGCGGCGAACGTGGCGCCGAGGGCGAAGGCGACCACGATGATGCGGTCGGTGTTGACGCCCATGAGCTTGGCGGTGTCGGGGTCCTGGGCGGTGGCCTGCATACCGCGTCCGGTGCGGGTCTTCATCACGAAGTACGCGAGGACCGCCATGCTGATCGGCGCGGCGATCACCAGGAAGACGTCACCGGTCTGGATCGTGACGTTGCCGATCTGGAAGGGGCCGCCGTCGATCTCGGGGAAGTTGATGGACTCCTTGGCGCCCGGGTACCAGGCCCACACGGCCTGCTGCAGGGCGAGGGAGAGACCGATGGCCGTGATGAGGGGGGCCAGGCGTGGTGCGGTGCGCAGGGGGCGGTAGGCGAACCGTTCCGCCCCGATGGCGACCAGCACGGCGACGAGGATGCCGCCGATGAGCATCAGGGGCAGCGCCACCCACATGGACGTGCCGTCGGGCAGCACGTAGAGGTAGACCGTGAGGGCGCCGAAGCCTCCCACCATGAAGATCTCGCCGTGGGCGAAGTTGATGAGCTGGACGATGCCATAGACCATCGTGTAGCCGATGGCGACCAGCCCGTACATGGATCCCAGTAGCAGGCCGTTGACCAGCTGCTGCGGCAGTTCGTTCACCGCATGTCCTCCGAGACGTTCGGATAGTCGAGGAATGTGACCGGATGCGAGTCCGCGCGGGGCGCCTGTGATGCGGCGCCCCGCGCGGCTCGATGAGTGGTGCGGGTGTGGATCAGCCGGTGTAGGTACCGGACTTCACCGGCTTCCACTCGCCGCCCTCGACGGAGTAGACGGTGAGCTGCTTGTTGGTGGTGTCGCCGAACTCGTCGAAGGAGACCTTGCCGGTCACACCGTCGAACGAGACGTTCTGCATGGCTTCGGTGATCTTCGCGCGGGCGTCGTCCGGAAGCTTGCCGTCGTTGTCCTCGACGACCTTCTTCACGGCCTCGATGATCGCCCAGGCGGAGTCGTAGGAGTAACCGCCGTACGCGGCGTAGGGCTCCTTGTAGCCCCCGGCCTTGTAGGCGGCGACGAACTCCTTGGCGGAGGCCAGGTCCTCGACCGGGGCGCCGACGGAGGTGGCGAGGTCACCGGTGGCGCTGGAGCCGGCCAGCTTGATGAAGGTCGGGTCGTAGATGCCGTCACCGCCGACCACGGGGACCTTGGCGCCGGTGGCCTTGATCTGCTTGCTCAGCGGACCGGCCTGCGGGTACTCACCGCCGTAGTAGACGACGTCCGCACCGGAGTTCTTCACCTTGGTGGCGACCGCGGAGAAGTCCTTGGTGTCGGGGTCGATGTGCTCGGTGCCGACGATCTTGCCGCCGAGCTTCTTGAACTCGTCGCTGAAGGTGGCCGCCAGACCGGCGCCGTAGGTCTTCTTGTCGTCGATGACGAAGACCTTCTTCTTCTTGGCGTCGTTGACGACGTACTGCGCGGCGAACGGGCCCTGGATGGCGTCCGTGGTCGCGGTGCGGAAGTACGACTTGTACGTGCGGACCTTCTTGGTCTGCCAGTCCGGGCCCTGGGTCAGCGTGGGACCGGTGTTGGCGGGGGAGACCTCGACCAGCTTGGCGTCGTCGAACACCTTCTGCATGGACTCGGCCACGGAGGAGTTCAGCGGGCCGACGACACCGAGGACGTCCTTGTCGGCGACCAGCTGGGTGGCGTTCTGCTGGCCCGAGGAGGGCTGCGCCTGGTCGTCGAGCGCCTTGACCTCGAAGGTGACGCCGTCGACGGTCTTCTCCTTGTTGGCCGTCTTGGCGGCGAGGTCCACGGAGTTCTTGATGCCGAGGCCCAGCGCGGACAGGTCGCCGGTCAGCGGCGCGTCGACGCCGATGACGACCTTGGTGCCACCGCCGCCGGAGGAGTCCGAACCGCCCTCGTCGCGCGAACCGCAGGCGGTGAGTGTGAGTGCACCCGCCGCCAGCGCGGCGGTGATGGCGATGAGCGAACGTTGACGCACGATCAGTCAGTCCTTTCGGTGGCACGGCCCTACGTGTTGCAGCGGCCGAGTCGAGCGCTGGGGCCGAAATTTCTTCGAATCCGATGGCGCGGTGACTGGCGGTGACTCTAAGCGTGTGTGGGGAACGTGGAGGAGGGTCTGACCGATGCTGTGACGCTCTTGTTATGACACGACGTAATGCAGAGCGGTACTCGGTGGGTGGAAGAGTGGAATTCGGGCCGATTCGCCCCGTCCGCATAGTGAGAACCTGCAGGGTGTCGAGCGGTGATTTCAGTAGTGTTCTATGGCTTTGGTGATGACGAGGGTGTGCTGCCGCAAGCGACTCGTAGGGCCTCTGAGAGGTCGTGCGCATAGCGCTCGCCCAGGATGAAACTGTGGTCTTCTATTGCGCGCGTATTACGCAGAGTTACGTCCAGGAAAGGCAGCCCGGCGTTCCTGGGTGCATTGGCGCAGTGCACTACATGCATGGTGATGACAATCTTGCGGGGAGAGCCGGCCTTGGTCCGGAAGGGCGGCCGGGGCGCCGAGACGAGGGAAAGGGCGGCGTACGGCTGGGACACGCGCGTCACGGTGATGGGCGGTCCGGACTGGGTGGTGACCTCCACCCCGAAGCTGAAACTCCTGGTCGGAGCGGTCGCGGGGGTGCGCTGCGCGCCCAGGTAGGTGAATCCGATCACCTGCGACGGGTACGGCGGAGGGGGAGGGGGCGGCGCCTGGGGACGCGTGGCGTACACATAGCCGCCGCCCGCGAGAAGCGTGACGGCCGTCGCTGACGTGAGCACGGCACGGCGACGCCGGGCGTACAGCCGCGCCAGCCGTCCGCGCGGGGGAGGGGCGGCGATCGGCGACGGGCCCGCGTCCGGGGCGTCGTCCCACGCGCGCGTGCCCTCACCCGGCTCGACCGGACCGACGCCGCTCACTGCCAGGGGCCCTTGGCCGGACCGCCGTCGCGGTACCAGTCCGCGCAGCCCTCGCGTGCCCCGCGGTCGATCAACTCCTCGGCCGCCTCCCGGCTCTCCCGCTTCTTCGCGGCCCGGGCGGCGTCCACGACGTCGCGCAGGATCTCGTACTGCCCGTTGGACAGCCCCATCGACTGGTAGTCGCCGTAGGTGTCGCCGTCCAGCACTTCCCGAGACCAGTAGGCGACGACCCGCGCGCACAGCTCCTCGGGAGGTGTGGCCCGGGGTGACGGCGGCGAGCCCGAGGCGCTTCGCGCGGTGGCCCGCGCACCGGCCGGCGTCCCCTCGCCCGCTCCGGATCCCCCGCAGCCGACGGCCAGGCCGCCGCTCAGCAGCACCAGCCCGAGCCCCCGTCCGAGCGCCGCCCCCGGTCCGAGGGCCCCTCCCGTTGCCATGCCATGACGCTAAGGGGCCCGGTGCCAGGGATCAACGGCGGACGCACACCGGTGGGTCAGCCCTTCGGCTGGACGTACCGCGAGTCAGTCCTTCGGCTGCACGTACTGCGCGTCGCCCGGATTGACGTCCCGCAGCATGCACGTCAGCCGGGCGCTGCACACCCGCCTGCCCTGCTCGTCGCTGATGACGACCTCGTACGTCGCTGTGGAACGCCCCCGGTGCACCGGTGTGGCCACGCCGGTCACGAGCCCTGACCGGACGCCCCGGTGGTGTGTGCAGTTCAGGTCGACGCCCACGGCTATCTTCGAGCTGCCCGCGTGCAGCATGGAGCCGACCGAGCCCAGGGTCTCGGCGAGTACGGCGGACGCGCCGCCGTGCAGCAGCCCGTACGGCTGGGTGTTGCCCTCCACAGGCATCGTGCCGACGACGCGGTCGGCCGAGGCCTCCACGATCTGCACCCCTATGCGGTTGCCCAGGTGCCCCGCCGAGAACATGGCGACGAGGTCGACGCCGAGCGCCGCGTACTCGTCGATGACCTCTTGCGGGAACGTCACGTGGTGCTGCTCACCCATGGGGCCCGGCTCCGTTTCGTCATGGATCTCGTCGTGGCGGACCGGCTTTCGCCCGCCGGCCACCCGGCTGAGCAAACGCTCAGTCGGTTCCCGATTGTTCCAGACGGATCACGACGGACTTGCTCGCCGGTGTGTTGCTGGTGTCCGCGGTGGCGTCCAGAGGCACGAGGACGTTGGTCTCCGGGTAGTAGGCGGCCGCGCAGCCCCGGGCCGTCGGGTAGTGCACGACGCGGAAGCCGGGCGCCCGGCGCTCCACGCCGTCCTTCCACTCGCCGACCAGGTCGACGTAACTGCCGTCGGCGACCTTCAGCTCGGCGGCGTCCTCCGGGTTGACCAGCACGACCCGGCGGCCGTTCCTGATGCCCCGGTAGCGGTCGTCCAGGCCGTAGATCGTGGTGTTGTACTGGTCGTGCGAGCGCAGCGTCTGGAGCAGGAGGCGGCCCTCGGGAAGCTCCGGGTACTCCACCGGCGCCGCCGTGAAGTTCGCCTTGCCGGTCGCGGTGGGGAAGCGGCGCTCGTCCCGCGGGGCGTGGGGGAGCGCGAAGCCCTCGGGACGGGCCACGCGCGCGTTGAAGTCGTCGAAACCGGGGACCACGCGCGCGATGCGGTCACGGACCGTCGCGTAGTCCTTCTCGAACTCCTCCCACGGTGTGCGGCTGTCCTCGCCCAGCACACGGCGGGCCAGCCGGCACACGATGGCCGGTTCGGACAGCAGCTGCGCGCTCGCGGGCTGCAGACGGCCCCGCGAGGCATGCACCATGCCCATGGAGTCCTCCACGGTCACGAACTGCTCGCCACTGCCCTGGAGGTCCCGCTCGGTACGGCCGAGCGTGGGCAGGATCAGCGCACGCGCGCCCGTGACGGCGTGCGACCGGTTCAGCTTCGTCGACACGTGCACCGTCAGACGGGCGCGGCGCATGGCCGCCTCCGTCACCTCGGTGTCGGGCGACGCCGACACGAAGTTGCCGCCCATCGCGAAGAACACCTTCGCCCGGTCGTCGCGCATGGCGCGGATCGCCCGCACGACGTCGTAGCCGTGCTCCCGGGGCGGCGCGAAGCCGAACTCCCTCTCCAGGGCGTCCAGGAAGGCGGGCGCGGGCCGCTCGAAGATGCCCATCGTGCGGTCGCCCTGCACGTTCGAGTGACCGCGCACGGGGCACACACCCGCGCCAGGACGGCCGACGTTGCCGCGCAGCAGCAGGAAGTTGACCACCTCACGGATGGTCGGCACGGAGTGCTTGTGCTGGGTCAGACCCATGGCCCAGCAGACGATGGTGCGCCGCGAGGCGAGGACCATGCGCAGGGCCTCGTCGATCTGCCCGCGCGTGAGGCCGGTCGCCGTGAGCGTCTCGTCCCAGTCGGCGGCCCGCGCGGCCTCGGCGAACTCCTCGTACCCGTGCGTGTGTTCGCGGACGAACTCCTCGTCGACCGCGCCGTCCGACTCGAGGATCAGCTTGTTGAGGAGGCGGAACAGGGCCTGGTCGCCGCCGATACGGATCTGCAGGAACAGGTCCGTGAGCGCGGCGCCCTTGACCATGCCCTGCGGGGTCTGCGGGTTCTTGAAGCGCTCCATGCCCGCCTCGGGCAGCGGGTTCACCGTGATGATCCGCGCGCCGTTCGCCTTCGCCTTCTCCAGGGCGGAGAGCATGCGCGGGTGGTTCGTGCCCGGGTTCTGCCCGGCCACGATGATCAGGTCCGCTTTGTAGAGGTCGTCGAGCAGAACGCTGCCCTTGCCGACGCCGAGGGTCTCGGTGAGTGCCGAGCCGGACGACTCGTGGCACATGTTCGAGCAGTCGGGCAGGTTGTTCGTGCCGAACTCGCGCGCGAACAGCTGGTAGAGGAACGCGGCCTCGTTGCTCGTCCGTCCCGAGGTGTAGAAGAGGGCCTCGTCGGGGGAGTCCAGGGCGGTGAGCTCCTCGGCGATGATGTCGAAGGCCCGGTCCCAGGTCACCGGCTCGTAGTGCTCGCCCCCTTCGGGGAGGTACATGGGGTGGGTGAGCCGGCCCTGCTGGCCCAGCCAGTAGCCGCTGCGGGTGGCGAGGTCGGCCACCGAGTGGGCGGCGAAGAACTCCGGGGTGACCCGGCGCAGGGTGGCCTCCTCGGCGACCGCCTTCGCGCCGTTCTCACAGAACTCCGCCGCGTGCCGGTGCTCCGGCTCCGGCCAGGCGCAGCCCGGGCAGTCGAACCCGTCCTTCTGGTTGACGCGCAGCAGGGTGAGCGCGGTGCGCTTGAGGCCCATCTGCTGCTGGGAGATCCGCAGCGAGTGTCCGACGGCCGGCAGCCCCGCGGCCGCGTGCTTCGGCCCGGCGACCTGCGGTGCGTCCTGAACCGGATCGCCCTTCGGCGGCTTGGATGCCATCGCACGCTCTCCTTCGACTGCGAGGTGAAGCAGGATTCCGACCACACCGACTGCGAGGTGAAGTACGTTTCCGATCCTCGCACGTGTCAGTGACAGCGATCGCCGCAGGGCGAAAGGCGGAACGCGGCCCCGCGGGCCCGACGGCAGGCCGGACCGGCGACTCTCCGTGCCGGGGAAACTCCCCACCGTGACAGGCGTGCTGCCCGACGGCCTCCGCCGGCTGTGACTGTGGGGACCGGGTGCCCGTCCACGACGGCCGGGCCCGACTGTCAGTGGCTCGTGGCAGGATCGGGGGCGTGGCAGAGACAGCATCGAAGAAGACCGAGAAGACCCCTGGCGGCGGCCGCCCCCGGCTCATGCTCATGGACGGGCACTCGCTGGCGTACCGCGCGTTCTTCGCGCTGCCCGCGGAGAACTTCACGACCGCGACGGGCCAGCCGACGAACGCGATCTACGGGTTCGCGTCGATGCTGGCCAACACCCTGCGCGACGAGGCGCCCACGCACTTCGCCGTGGCGTTCGACGTCTCCAGGAAGACCTGGCGCTCCGAGGAGTTCACCGAGTACAAGGCGAACCGCTCGAAGACCCCCGACGAGTTCAAGGGCCAGGTCGAGCTGATCGGCGAGCTGCTCGACGCGATGCACGCCCAGCGCTTCGCGGTCGACGGCTTCGAGGCGGACGACGTCATCGCCACGCTCGCCACCCAGGCCGAGGCCGAGGGCTTCGAGGTCCTCATCGTCACCGGCGACCGGGACTCCTTCCAACTGGTCACCGAGCACACGACGGTGCTGTATCCGACGAAGGGCGTCTCCGAACTCACCCGGTTCACGCCGGAGAAGGTCTTCGAGAAGTACGGGCTGACGCCGGCGCAGTACCCCGACTTCGCGGCGCTGCGCGGCGACCCGTCGGACAACCTGCCGGGCATCCCCGGTGTCGGCGAGAAGACCGCCGCGAAGTGGATCAACCAGTTCGGTTCGTTCGCGGAGCTGGTCGAGCGCGTCGAGGAGGTCAAGGGCAAGGCCGGGCAGAACCTCCGCGACCACCTGGAGGCCGTCAAGCTCAACCGCCGCCTCACGGAGATGGTCCGCACGGTCGAACTGTCCAAGGCGGTCGGTGAGCTGGAGCGCGCGCCGTACGACCGCAAGACCGTCGCGATGGTCCTGGACACCCTGGAGATCCGCAACCCGTCCCTGCGCGAGCGGCTGCTGGCCGTCGACCCGGGGGCCGAGGAGGCCGACCCCACCCCGGCCGCCGACAGCGGCGTCGAGCTGGACGGCACGGTGCTCGGCGCGGGAGAGCTCGCCCCCTGGCTCGCCGAGCACGGCAAGGCGGTCCTCGGTGTGGCCACGGTCGACTCGTGGACGCTCGGCACGGGCGCGGTGGCCGAGGTCGCGCTGGCCGCCGCCGGGGGAGCGGCCGCCTGGTTCGACCCGACCCAGCTGGACGAGCCCGACGAGAACGCGTGGGCGGCCTGGCTGGCGGACGGGTCCAAGCCCAAGGTCCTCCACAACGCCAGGGGCGCCATGCGCGTCTTCGCCGAGCACGGCTGGACGATCGAGGGCGTCACGATGGACACCGCCCTCGCCGCCTACCTGGTCAAGCCGGGCCGTCGCTCCTTCGACCTGGACGCGCTGTCCCTGGAGTTCCTCCACCGGGAGCTGGCCCCCGCGGCCGAGGCCGACGGGCAGCTGGCCTTCGGCGCGGACGACGGTGCCGAGGCCGAGGTGCTGATGGTGCAGGCCCGCACGATCCTCGACCTGGGCGAGGCGTTCGGGACGCGGCTGGACGAGGTCGGCGCGGCGGACCTCCTGAGGGACGTCGAACTGCCCACCTCCGCGCTGCTCGCCCGCATGGAGCGGCACGGCATCGCGGCGGACAGGGCGCATCTGGAGGCCATGGAGCAGATGTTCGCGGGCGCCGTGCAGCAGGCCGTGAAGGAGGCGCACGCGGCGGCCGGGCACGAGTTCAACCTGGGCTCTCCCAAGCAGCTCCAGGAAGTCCTCTTCGGTGAGCTGGCCCTGCCCAAGACCAAGCGCACGAAGACCGGCTACACGACCGACGCCGACGCGCTCGCCTGGCTGGCCACCCAGACGGACAACGAACTGCCGGTCATCATGCTCCGCCACCGCGAGCAGGCGAAGCTGCGCGTCACGGTCGAGGGCCTCATCAAGACCATCGCCGCGGACGGCCGCATCCACACCACGTTCAACCAGACGGTCGCCGCCACGGGCCGCCTGTCGTCCGTGGACCCGAACCTGCAGAACATCCCGGTCCGCACGGACGAGGGCAGGGCCATCCGCCGGGGTTTCGTGGTCGGCGAGGGCTTCGAGTCGCTGATGACGGCGGACTACAGCCAGATCGAGCTGCGCGTGATGGCCCACCTCTCGGAGGACGCGGGCCTGATCGAGGCGTTCACGTCCGGTGAGGACCTGCACACCACGGCGGCCTCGCAGGTGTTCGGCGTCGAGCAGTCCGTGGTGGACGCGGAGATGCGCCGCAAGATCAAGGCGATGTCGTACGGCCTGGCGTACGGGCTGTCGGCGTTCGGTCTCTCCCAGCAGCTGAACATCGAGGCGGCCGAGGCCCGCGCTCTGATGGACGCCTACTTCGAGCGCTTCGGCGGCGTACGGGACTACCTGCGCAGGGCGGTCGACGAGGCCCGGGCGACCGGCTACACGGCGACGCTCTTCGGGCGCCGCCGCTACCTGCCCGACCTCAACAGCGACAATCGCCAGCGCCGCGAGGCCGCCGAGCGCATGGCCCTGAACGCCCCGATCCAGGGCACGGCCGCCGACATCGTCAAGATCGCCATGCTGAACGTCGACCGGGCGCTGCGCGAGGCGGGTCTCACCTCCCGCATGCTCCTGCAGGTCCACGACGAAATCGTCCTGGAGATCGCCCCCGGCGAGCGCGACCGGGCCGAGGAACTCGTCCGCCGCGAGATGGCGAGCGCCGTGCAGCTGAGGGCGCCCTTGGACGTCTCCGTCGGCTCGGGCCCTGACTGGGAGTCGGCGGCCCACTAGCGCCTCCGGCGGGCAGCGGACGGCATACGGGCACCGCGACGAGGGCCCGGCACCCCGTGGGTGCCGGGCCCTCATGCCGCCCCCACGTCACCCGTTCGGAGTCATCGAGACCCCTGGAAAACGTCACCCACCTGGCCCTCAAGAGGGCGCCCCCGGCGGGCGCGCGGCGCAAGGATGCGGGCATGGGCATACGCACGCTCCGCCGCCGTACCGCAACGACCGCCGGCGTCCTCGTCTCGGCGTTGCTCGGACGGGCACCCGTCTACGCGCTCGACGCCAGCACACCCCGTATCCCCGAAGACGTCGCCCTCTTCCGCACCCAGCGCGACCTCGCCCGCGCGGCGGAACAGGCCTCCACGGCGCTCTCACGCACGGCCGCACGGCCCTGAGCGACGGGGGCGTCAACGAACACAGCACGCGGTCAGCGGGACACGCGCTCCACCACGGCATCACCCGGGGGCGCGGGCACCGGGCGCCACACCCTGACCCCGACCCCGTACAGCATGAGCCCGAGCACGAGCCCCGCTCCGGCGCCGAAGCACAGCGTGGGAATCACCTCGTACGGCTTCGCGGTGGTGCCCCAGTACTCCCACCACCGGGTCACCCGCTGCACCGCGGCCGCCAGCGCGCATCCGCCGATCACGAGGCCGGCCACCAGGCGGTCCGCCATGGACAGCGCGGGCACGCCGTCGGGCTTCCGGGACGGCTGCCGGCGCAGGGCCAGCACCACGAAGACGACAAGCACGACGGCGGCCACGGCCGAACCGCCGTACTGCAGGTACCAGTAGAGCGGTGAACCCGCGATCTCCCGCCCCAGGACGGGGAACAGGCGCATCCCCCACCGGTCGAGGTGCGTGAACGCGTCCCAGACGACGTGCGTCAACGCACCGAGCGCCGCCGAGACGTACCACCACACCACCTCGGACGGGCGTGAACGCCCGCGCAGGCGCTCATGTCCCGCCCCGCACCGCACCAGTGCCGCCACCCGGCCCTGGCGATGCCGGGGCAGCAGGGCGACCAACGGTTCGCGCAGGACCAGCCACATCCCCACCAGAGCCCAGGAGACGAGGACGTCGAACGTGAGAACCCCGGTGAAAGAGTGGGTGAAATCCCCGAACTCCATCGCTCCGGGCAGCACACTCGCCGCGTAGTAGGTCATGTCGGGCGCGAACGAACCGGCGACGAGCAGCGAGGGCACCAGCGGCCCACGGCCGGTCCCGTCGAGGCGCACGGCGGGCAGGACGGCGGCCGCGTGGCTGAGCGTGAAGGGCAAGTCGTCCCCCTGCGACGGGTGTTGGCCGGGCGCCCCCGCCCGGTGATCACTGCCCGCCAGTATGCGCGACGCGGCGCCGTCCGCCTCAAGGGCACCGGAATGGAGGGCACCGGATCCCGGCGGAACGGATATGGCCAACCGGTGAATAACGGGCACGAACGGGTGTTGACGCGATGGAAGTTGTCGTAGGGTCACCTGGGTCACGGTGCGGGGAGCGCGATCAAACGCCGATGACGGGGCAACCGATGAGCGTCGTCGACTGTCCTGACAGACGGCACCACAGGGAACGCGAAGACCATCGTCCGCGGGAGGGGTTCACTCGATGTCGGCGCAATTCGGCAAGAGGCTGCGCAAGGGGGCGGCGACCACGACGGTGGCCGCGATCGCGGTCGCGGCACTGGCCGCCTCCCAGGCTCCGGGAGTCACCACCGACAGTGCCGGCAGACAGACCACGGGCTCGCCCTCCCCCGACGCCACGTCCGACGCCACGTCCGGCGCCGCCGACACCGCGACCGGCAACTCGCGCTACTACACCGACCTCCCGCCCCTCGACAGCCCCACGGCGACCCCCGGCACGGGCGGTGACACGTCGGGAGGCACGGGCGGCACCGAGCGCGGCATCCCCGCGACCGTCCTCGACGCCTACAAGCGGGCCGAGGCCTCCCTGCGCGATTCCAAGCCGGGCTGCAACCTGCCCTGGCAGCTCCTCGCCGCCATCGGCAACGTCGAGTCGGGCCAGGCCCGCGGCGGCCGCGTCGGCGCCGACGGCACGACGTTCGGAAAGATCCTCGGTCCGGTCCTCAGCGGCGGCCTGTTCGCGAACATCAAGGACACCGACAACGGCGCGTACGACGGCGACAGCACGTACGACCGCGCGGTCGGCCCCATGCAGTTCATCCCCTCCACCTGGGAGTGGGCGGGCCGCGACGGCAACGACGACGGCCGCAAGGACCCCAACAACATCTACGACGCCGCCCTCGCGGCCGGCAACTACCTGTGCCGGTTCAACTGGGACCTGTCCGACCAGAAGGACCTCAGGCGCGCGATCCTCAGCTACAACAACTCGACGCACTACCTGAACACGGTGCTGACGTGGCTGGAGTACTACCGCAAGGGCGTCCACGAGGTCCCGGACGGCACGGGCACGCTGCCTCGCACCCCGAGCGACGGAAACAACTCCGGGTCGGGCACGAGCCCCAGCCCGAAGCCGAGGGACACGCAGAAGCCGAAGCCCCCGAAGACCCCCACCAGGCCCGGCACCCCGGGGACGGACGGCGGCACCACGAGCCCGAGCCCCAAGCCGCCCAGCACACCCCCGAGTACGCCTCCCAGCACGCCGCCCACCCCCACCGACACGGTGGACCACCTGGAGAACGCGGGCACCGGGACGCTCACGGCCATGGCGGGCGACGCGTTCACCGAGAAGATCGCCGCGCGCACCGAGACCAAGGCCGGCAAGGCCGTGGAGAAGGTCCGCGTCCGCTTCACCGTCGTCGGCGACACGGACACCACGTTCACCGGTGGCGAGACCGTCGCCACGGTCGTCACCAACAGCGCCGGCACGGCCACCGCGCCCGCGCTGCAGGCCGGCGAGAAGGCCGGCGACTTCACGGTCCGCGCCACGGTCGTGGGCCGCTCGGTACCCGGCCTGGACTACAAGGCGACCGTCACGGCCCGCCAGGCCGACACGTTGGCCCGCACCACCAACACCGAGCTGACCTGTGTCCCGGGCGGCGAGTTCGCCGAGCAGGTCGAGGTGAAGGCCACGTACAAGGGCGCGGTCGCCGACGGCGTCGCGGCCACCGCCACGCTCGTCAAGTCGGCGGACGACCCGACCGCGAACGACAAGGGCCCGTACTTCAAGGACGCCGACGGCAAGACCGTCCGCACCCTCACCGGCCTCACCACCGACAAGGACGGCCTGCTGAAGCTGCCGAAGCTGTACGCGGACGACACGACCGGCACGTTCCAGCTCCGTGTCACCACCACCGGCGGAGCGGTGCTGACGGTCGAGCTGAAGGTGGCCGCGGCCGAATCGGCGTCGCCCAGCCCCAGCGCGTAACCCACGGCACGACAGCCCACGACAGCTCACCTCGACGACGGCGCTCCTCCACTCGGAGGGGCGCCGTCGTTGTGTGTGCGACGTGTTCTCATCTCGCCCGGCCGTTGCTACCGTGCCGGAACTGACGGTCTATCAGTTCCTGTTCGCCGGGAGGCCCGTATGCGTGCTCTCGTCGCCGCCGCGACCGGTCTCGCCCTCGCGCTCGCCCTGGTGTTCACGATCACGGCGATGGGCTCCCCGACGGGCGAGACGTCACCGAAGCCGCTGCTGACGACGGTGCCCGCACACCCGTAACTCCCCGGGAGGGAGGCCGAGATGCGCCGCAAGGCCGGCCTGGTCCTGCTCGCCCTCGCCGTGTTCTTCACGGCCCTGTCCCCGCTGGTGCGCTGGTACGCCTTCCCGCGCCTGGCCAAGATCCCGGCCAACCAGTACCAGGACATGGTCCTGGAAGCGAAGGACGCCACCCTCCTCGACTACGGCACCATGCGCGCGAAGAAGGTCCCGAAGGTCACCATCGTGCAGACGCTCAAGGGCAACGTGGAGGCCGCGGAGAAGATCGAGGAGACGGCCGGCCGGGACGTCGTCGTCTGGGACGGGCTCTCCTACGTCCAGGGCCCCGACCGCAAGATGGTCTCCAAGATCCCCGAACGCTACATCTTCGACGCCCACACCCAGGAACCGGTGCACGCCAGGGGCGAGATGGTCGACGGCGACCCGGTGAAGCGGGAGGGCCTGGAGTTCAAGTGGCCGTTCCTCACGGAGAAGCGGGACTACGAGTACTTCGACGCCCAGGCCCGCGTCACCGCGCCCATCCACTACAAGGGCACCCAGGACTTCCGCGGCATCGAGGTCTACTACTTCGAGCAGACGATCCCCTGGACCAAGGTGCCCTTCCCCAAGACCATGCCCGTCCAGGGCATCACCCCGGAGTCGGTCGCCAGGACGGGCACGACCCGCTGGTACACCACCGTCCGCAAGTTCTGGGTCGAGCCCCTCACCGGAGCCCCTGTGTACGGCGAGGAGCTCCACAAGGAGGAACTCCGCGGCGGCACGCTCCTCGGGGGCCGCGAGAAGGTGACGGCGTTCGCCGGGCACGTGAAGATGCGCGAGGACTACATCCGGTCCACCGTGGACCTCGTCGAGTCCAACCGCACGCTGGTGCTTCTGATGACCTCGTACCTGCCGTGGGGCTTCCTCGCCCTCGGCGTCCTGCTGCTGTCGCTCTCCCTCTACCTGGAGGCCCGCGGCCGCAGGCCCGGTGAGCCGGAGCCGGAGGAGTCGTTGGACCCGGAGCCGGTCAGCGCCTGAGCGGCGCGCTGTCGGTCAGCGCCTGAGCCGGGCGTTCGTGTGCCGGGTCGGCTCGGCGGTCGCCGGGTCCTCGGGCCACGGATGCTTCGGGTACCGGCCCCGCAGCTCCGCCCGCACGGCCCGGTAGCCGTCCTTCCAGAAGGACGCGAGATCGGCGGTGACGGCGGCGGGCCGTCCGGCGGGGGACAACAGATGCACGAGCACGGGCACGCCGGCCAGCACGGGCGACTCGTGGAGCCCGAACATCTCCTGCAACTTCACGGCCAGCACGGGCCGTTCTGGATCGCCGTAGTCGACCCGGATCCTCGATCCGCTCGGCACCTCGATCCGCTCGGGCGCGAGCTCGTCGAGCCGCGCGGCCTCCCCGGTGGCCCAGGGCAGCAACCGGCCCAGCGCCGCCCCGGCATCGATCCGTGCCAGATCGCTCCTGCGCCGGGCCCGGCTCAGCTCCGGCTCCAGCCACTCGTCCACGCGCGCGTGGAGGGCGTCGTCGGAGACCTCGGGCCACGGCTCGCCCAGGTGCAGTCGCAGGAAGGCGAGCCGCCGCCGCAACAGCTCGGCCTCCGGCGACCACCGCAGCAGCCCGAGCCCTTCCTCCCGCAGCCCGTCCAGGAGCGCCTGCCGTACGAGCCCGGAGTCGACGTCCTTGAGGGGGCGCACCGCCAGCTCCACGGCCCCGAGCCGCTCGACCCGCCGCGCGACGACGTCCCCGTCGGCCCAGTGGACCTCCTCACCCACCGCACGCAGGGGCGCCGCCGCACGCCGGGCCACGTCCTCGTCCACCGCGGCGGCGAGCCGCACGCGCGCGTGCCCCGCGCCGACGGGCCGGTCCGCGACGGCGACAGCGAGCCACGGGACACCCCGCAGGGACGAGCCGTCCCCCACATCCGCCCGCGTCCCGGACACCATGACGTACGACCCGCCCCGCGCCCTGGCCACCCGCTCGGGAAAGGCGAACGCGGCCACGAGCCCGACGGCGGCGTCGTCCGTGGGCGCCGGGGAACCGGGCGCGGGACCCGGGGTCACGTCCTTCGCCCTCGGGGCCACGTCCGCGGCCGAGGACCTCAGCCGCCGTGCCTCGGCCCGCCAGCGCCCCGCGTACGCGTCACCGCCGCGCCGGGCCGCCCGCAGAGCCGAGGCCAGGTCGTCCCCGTACTCGCGGGGCGCCTCCTCGCTGAGCAGGGCGACGACCTCGGCCGCCCGTTCCGCGCCGACCTCGGGCGCCGCGTCGAGCAGCGCCCGCGCCAGCCGCGGATGCAGCCCGAGCCGGGACATCCGCACGCCACGCTCCGTGACCCGCCCGCTCGGATCCACGGCACCGATCGCCGACAGGACGTCCCGCGCCGCCGCCATCGCCCCGCCCGGCGGCGGGTCGAGCAGCGCCAGCCCCGACGCCTCCGGGTCACCCCAGCAGGCCGCCTGGAGGGCGAACGCGGTGAGGTCGGCCAGTTTCATCTCGGGTGCCGGGAACCGCGGCAGACGGGCGTTCTCGGCCTCCGCCCAGCAGCGGTACGCGGCGCCCGGAGCCTCACGCCCGGCACGCCCCGCCCGCTGGCGCCCGGCCGCCTGCGAGGCCCGTACGGTCGTCAGGGCGCTGAGCCCGCGCGCGTGGTCCACCCGCGGCTCCCGCGCCAGCCCGGCGTCCACCACGACCCGCACGCCCGGAACCGTCAGCGACGACTCCGCGACGGCCGTGGCCAGCACCACCCGGCGGCGCTCCCCGGGGGACAGCACCGCGTCCTGCACGGCCGCGGGCGCACGCCCGTGCACCTGGAGCATCTCGACGCCGTCCAGGTCGCCCAACCGCCCGGCCACGCGCGCGATCTCACCGACCCCGGGCAGGAAGCACAGGACATCGCCCTCCCGCTCGGCCAGCGCCCGCCGCACCACCGACGCCACGTGCGCCAGCAGCTCCGGGTCCACACGCATGCCGTGCGGGGGCCTGGGGGAGGGACGCACGGGCGGCGCCCACACCACCTCCACCGGATGAGAGACGCCCTCCGCCTCGACCACCGGCGCGTCGTCAAGCAGCCGGGCCCACCCCTGCGCGTCGGTCGTCGCGGACGCGGCCACCAGACGCAGCTCGGGGCGGAGCGCGGCCCGTACGTCGAGCAGGAAGGCAGCCACCGTGTCGGCGTCCAGGTGTCGTTCGTGGCACTCGTCGAGGACCACGACGTCCACGCCCGCCAGTTCCTGGTCCCGCTGCAACCGCTGCAGCAGCAGGCCCGTCGTGACGACCTCCACGCGCGCATGACGCCCGACCACCCGCTCGCCCCGCACGCTGTATCCGACGCTCTCGCCGACCTTCTCCCCGAGCAGCCACGCCATCCGCCGGGCCGCCGCCCGGGCGGCGATCCGGCGCGGCTCGGCCACGACCACGCGCCGCGCGGGCCCGTCACCCACCAGCCCGGCCAGCACCAGGGGAACGAGCGTGGTCTTCCCGGTGCCGGGCGGCGCCACCAGGACGGCGGTGCCGTGCCCCTGAAGAGCGTCGTTCAGCGCGGGCAGGGCACTGCGGACGGGCAGCGCGTCCAGGGCGTCGTAACGGATCACGCCCCTAGTGTCGTACGGCCGTCCGGTGCCGTACGCCTGTCAAAGCGGCCTCCCACGCGCGCGTGCCGTTCGGTTCAGTCGCGCTCGCACACGAAGACGGCTGTCCCGGGGATCAGGTTCCCGCGCAGGGGGGACCAGCCGCCCCACTCGGAGGTGTTCCAGGCGGGCCACTCCGGCTCGACCAGGTCGACCAGACGGAGACCGGAGGCCACGATGTCGCGCACCCGGTCGCCGAGGGTGCGGTGGTGCTCGACGTACACCGCGCGGCCCTGCTCGTCCTGCTCGACGTACGGCGTGCGGTCGAAGTACGAGGCGGAGACGCTCAGCCCCTCGGGGCCCGGCTCGTCCGGGAAGGCCCAGCGGATCGGGTGGGTGGCCGAGAAGACGAAGCGGCCGCCCGGGCGCAGCACCCGGCGGACCTCCTTCAGCACCAGCACCGGGTCGGCGACGAAGGGCAGCGCGCCGTACGCCGAGCACGCCAGGTCGAAGGACGCGTCCGCGAACGGCAGGGCGCCCGCGTCGGCCTGCACCAGGGGAAAGGTTCCGCCGATGCGCAGTGCGTGCTGGAGCTGGCGGTGGGAGAGGTCCAGGGCCACAGGGCGGGCGCCCTGCGCGGCCAGCCAGCGCGAGCACTGGGCCGCGCCGGCGCCGATCTCCAGGACGTCCCTGCCCTTCAGCTCCTCCGGCGGTCCGAGGAGCTCCGCCTCCACCTCGTCGAGGCCCTCGGGGCCCCACACGAAACGGTCGTCCCCGAGGAACGTGCCGTGCTCCACCTGGTACTCGTCCGCGTTCCT
Organism: Streptomyces sp. NPDC046862; assembly: GCF_040704615.1. Taxonomy (NCBI): domain Bacteria; kingdom Bacillati; phylum Actinomycetota; class Actinomycetes; order Kitasatosporales; family Streptomycetaceae; genus Streptomyces; species Streptomyces sp. NPDC046862. The sequence continues at coordinate 77,286 of NZ_JBEYXP010000002.1, forward strand.
GTCCCACCAGCCCCGGTTGGCGCGGGAACTCTCCGCGACACCGGCCGCACGCCGGGTCGCTTCGGGGTCGAACGCATCGGGCTCTTGGATGATCGGCTCCCTCGTCGTACTCTTCCGTACCTACCGGTAGCCGGTGGTGTCACGGAAGGGGCATACCGGGCCTGCGCGGCTCGGAACGCCGTCCGGTGCACGGCATGCGGTTGCCGCCGCGTGTGTTCTTGTGCCGGGAATGGGGCGATCCGCCCTGGGTGTGCGAGTTCGTGCGTTGACCCTGCCCGGCTGCCCCCGTATGCTACAAGTTGCGCTGCGGGCCTGCGCGCCTCAGACGGAGCAGGCTGCGCTCGCATCTGTTGTATGTCCCCTCGGTTGTCGAGGCGCCACCGGATTTCCGGTGTGGCGCTTCCTAGGCTGTCCGGCTTCTGCAGAGCGAAACGGGCTCCCGGCGTAAGCAGTGCCTACGACTCAATGTCCGTACCGGAGCCCTTTCCCACATGACGAGCAGCACCGAGACCACCGCCACCACCCCGCAGGTTGCGGTCAACGACATCGGTAACGAGGAAGCCTTCCTCGCCGCGATCGACGAGACGATCAAGTACTTCAACGACGGCGACATCGTCGACGGCGTCATCGTGAAGGTCGACCGGGACGAGGTCCTGCTCGACATCGGTTACAAGACCGAAGGTGTCATCCCGAGCCGCGAGCTCTCGATCAAGCACGACGTCGACCCGAACGAGGTCGTCGCCGTCGGTGACGAGATCGAGGCCCTCGTCCTCCAGAAGGAGGACAAGGAAGGCCGCCTGATCCTCTCGAAGAAGCGCGCCCAGTACGAGCGTGCCTGGGGCACCATCGAGAAGATCAAGGAAGAGGACGGCATCGTCACCGGTACCGTCATCGAGGTCGTCAAGGGTGGTCTCATCCTCGACATCGGCCTCCGTGGCTTCCTCCCGGCCTCCCTGGTCGAGATGCGCCGCGTTCGCGACCTCCAGCCCTACGTGGGCAAGGAGCTCGAGGCCAAGATCATCGAGCTGGACAAGAACCGCAACAACGTGGTCCTGTCCCGCCGTGCCTGGCTGGAGCAGACCCAGTCCGAGGTCCGCCAGACGTTCCTCACGACCCTGCAGAAGGGTCAGGTCCGCTCCGGCGTGGTCTCCTCGATCGTCAACTTCGGTGCCTTCGTGGACCTGGGTGGCGTCGACGGTCTGGTCCACGTCTCCGAGCTGTCCTGGAAGCACATCGACCACCCCTCCGAGGTCGTCGAGGTCGGCCAGGAGGTCACGGTCGAGGTCCTCGACGTCGACATGGACCGCGAGCGCGTCTCCCTGTCGCTGAAGGCGACCCAGGAAGACCCGTGGCAGCAGTTCGCCCGCACCCACCAGATCGGCCAGGTCGTGCCCGGCAAGGTCACGAAGCTGGTTCCGTTCGGTGCGTTCGTCCGCGTGGACGAGGGCATCGAGGGTCTGGTCCACATCTCCGAGCTGGCCGAGCGCCACGTGGAGATCCCGGAGCAGGTCGTCCAGGTCAACGACGAGATCTTCGTCAAGGTCATCGACATCGACCTCGAGCGCCGTCGCATCAGCCTCTCGCTGAAGCAGGCCAACGAGGCCTTCGGTGCCGACCCGGCCACGGTCGAGTTCGACCCGACCCTGTACGGCATGGCCGCGTCCTACGACGACCAGGGCAACTACATCTACCCCGAGGGCTTCGACCCCGAGACCAACGACTGGCTCGAGGGCTACGAGACCCAGCGCGAGGCGTGGGAGCACCAGTACGCCGAGGCGCAGACCCGCTTCGAGCAGCACCAGCAGCAGGTCATCAAGTCCCGCGAGGCGGACGCCCAGGCCGCTGCCGAGGGTGGCGAGGCCGCCGCTCCGGCCGCGTCCGGTGGTGGTTCGTACTCCTCGGAGGGTCCGGACAACTCCGGTGCCCTCGCGTCGGACGAGGCGCTTGCCGCGCTCCGCGAGAAGCTCGCCGGCGGCCAGAGCTGATCGCTCACCGCTAGGCAGTAACCGCTGACCCAGGGCCCGCACCAGTGAGGTGCGGGCCCTAGGTCTGTTGAGCGTCCGCCCGCTGCCGCGCGGCGTCACCCGTACGGATGAAAAGCCTGTGAGATGAGGCCGTGAGGGCTGGGGGCGGGAATGGCCGCGCCCCGCGCGACGTTGTCCAGTACGAACACGAGGAGGAGCGGTCACAGTGCTTGATCCGCAGGGTTTGTACGCATGGGAGCCGAAGGGCCTGGCAGTCGTCGACGTGGCGCTCGCCCAGGAGTCGGCCGGTCTTGTCATGCTCTACCACTTCGACGGATACATCGACGCGGGCGAAACCGGCGACCAGATCGTCGACCGGCTCCTCGGCTCGCTGCCCCACCAGGTCGTCGCACGCTTCGACCACGACCGGCTCGTGGACTACCGCGCCCGCCGCCCGCTGCTGACGTTCAAGCGCGACCGCTGGACCGGCTACGAGGAGCCCACGCTGGACGTGCGGCTCGTGCAGGACGCCACCGGGGCGCCCTTCCTGCTGCTGTCGGGTCCCGAGCCCGACGTGGAGTGGGAGCGCTTCGCCGCTGCAGTCCAGCAGATCGTGGAGCGGCTCGGCGTCCGCCTGTCGGTGAACTTCCACGGCATCCCCATGGGCGTCCCGCACACCCGCCCCGTGGGCCTCACCCCGCACGGCAACCGCGCGGAGCTGGTCCCGGCCCACCGCAGCCCCTTCGAGGAGGCGCAGGTCCCGGGCAGCGCCGAGTCGCTCATCGAGTACCGACTCATGGAGGCCGGGCACGACGTCCTCGGCGTCGCCGCGCACGTCCCGCACTACATCGCCCGCTCCCCGTATCCGGACGCCGCGCTGACCGTCCTGGAGGCCATCACCGGAGCGACCGGTCTGGTACTGCCCGGCGTCGCGCACGCCCTTCGCACCGAGGCCTACCGCACGCAGACCGAGATCGACCGGCAGATTCGCGAGGGCGACGAGGAGCTCGTCTCCCTCGTCCAGGGCCTTGAGCACCAGTACGACGCCGCCGCGGGCGCCGAGACGCGCGGCAACATGCTGGCCGAGCCCGCCGACATCCCGTCCGCGGACGAGATCGGGCGCGAGTTCGAGAAGTTCCTGGCGGAGCGGGAGGGGGAGGGCTGACGGCGAGGGCTGACCCGGCCCGAACGGACAGCCGAACGGACACCCGGGCGGACGCGCGGACGGACACCCGGGCGGGCGTCATGTCGGCGTCGGGCCGCAGGGCCTAAGCTTCCGGTCATGCTGAAGGTGGGCTTGACCGGGGGTATCGGCGCCGGCAAGAGCGAGGTGTCACGGCTACTCGTCGAGCGCGGTGCCGTGCTGATCGACGCGGACCGCATCGCGCGCGAGGTCGTCGCGCCCGGAACCCCCGGGCTGACGGCGGTCGTCGACGCGTTCGGCGAGGAGGTGCTCGCCCCGGACGGCAGCCTGGACCGCCCCCGGCTCGGCTCCCTCGTCTTCGCGGACGCGGAGAAGCTCGCCGTGCTGAACGCGATCGTGCACCCCCTGGTGGGTGCACGCTCCCGCGAACTCGAAGAGGCCGCCCCCGAGGACGCGGTCGTGATCCATGACGTCCCTCTCCTCGCCGAGAACGGACTCGCCCCGTTGTACGACCTCGTGGTCGTGGTCGACGCGAGCCCCGAGACCCAGCTCGACCGGCTGGTGCGCCTGCGCGGCATGACCGAGCAGGACGCCCGCGCGCGGATGGCCGCCCAGGCGACCCGCGAGAAACGCCTGGAGATCGCGGACATCGTGGTCGACAACGACGTGCCCCTGGAGGAACTTCACCGGCGCGTGGGGGACGTATGGGCCGAGCTCGCCCGTAGGGCGCGGGAGCCGCGGCCCCAGGAATAGCGCCCCTTCAGGGACGCGTTGAACCGTGGCAGCAAGGGAAGGGATCAGCCGTGCCCGAGATCAGCGGTTCCAGCGGACGTACTCCGGAGACGCACGTCATCGACTACCGCGCCGCCGAGCAACTGCTCGCGGCCGGCGACCCGCGGGGCGCGGTGAAGCTCCTCGACGAAGTCATCGCCCTGCACCCCGAGAACACGGCGGCCCGGCTGCTGCGCGCGCGTGCCTTCTTCGCCGCCGCGCAACTGCGGCCCGCCGAACTGGAGTTCACGATCGTCCTGGAGCGCGAGCCGGACAACGCGTTCGCGCACTTCGCGCTCGCCCGCACCTACCAGCGCCAGAGCCGACCCGACCCCGCAAAGCGCCACTTCCGCCTCGCGGCGGCACTCGACCCGAACCCCCAGTACCTGGAAGCGGCACGCTTCGAGACGTGACGCCCGCCTGACGCGGGTGGGCCGGTAGCGGCTTGGCCGGGACAGCACACCTAGCGCCGTTGGTGGTCCTCCGGAGGCCGGTACGGAGGCACGTCGCGACCGGGCTGGTAGTGGGGGCCCTGGCGGATGTGCCGCAGGACCATCAACAGGTCGACGGTGACGATCAGCCAGAGCACACCGCAGGCGATGGCCCAGCCGGGCCGTCCGACGAGCGTGAAGGCGATGGTCCCCGCGATCGCCCAGACCAGCCCCCACACGCTCAGCCACAGACGCAGCCGCAGGGCACTGCGCGCTGTCGTCGGTTCACTGCCCGTACGCATAAGGATCACTGCTCCTCTTCGGAAACGTACTCTTCGTCCGGCACGTTCTCCAGGAGACGGTGAAACGATCGGACAGGGAGGCGATGGCGCTGCTGGACGCGCTGAGGGCGGACGAGAAGCTTGCCGAATGGCTGGGGGAGCCGGGGGAGCGGAAGGCCGACGACGTCCCACGTGTGGACGTGCGGCTCCCCTCGGCCGGCGATCTCCCTGACATCCTGCTGGACCTGGCGGTGCCGTACGAGGACGTCAACGAGATCGTCGCGCTGCGCGTCACGCTGCTCGCCGACGCGGAGGCGACAGGACTTCTCGAACGGTGCGTCGGCGCGCTGATACGGGACATGGGGGAGCCCGGCAAGGGCCCGAGCTTCCCTTCCTTCCCGCCGGAATCGGGCCCGCTCGTCCGCTACTTCTACGTGTACGTCCTTGTCGCCGCCCTGCCGTACGTGCGCGCGTACCACCGTGAGCGCGGCATCCCGGACGACGTCTCCCGGCGCACACTGGCCGACCTAGGCCGTGCCATGGTCCTGCACCGCAGGCGGTACGGCACGGGCGGGGTACTCGTGCCGGGCTGGCTGGCGCTGCACTTCCACGGGGAGCTGTACCAGCTGGGCCGACTGCAGTTCCAGCGCTCGCGGATCGAGCGGCGGGATGCGGAGGGGTTCGCAGGCGTGGGCCTGGAGCTCGGGGTGGGGGAGCCGTATCTGAGCCTGCACATCCCCGACTACCGGGGGCCGCTGTCGCCGGACGCGTGTGACCGGTCGGTCGTGCTGGCGCGGGAGTTCTTCGCACGGCACTACCCGGAGGAGCACTACGCGTCCGCCCTCTGCCACTCGTGGCTGCTGGACCCGCAGCTGAAGCGCCGGCTGCTCCCGGATTCCAACATCGTGCGGTTCCAGGAGCGGTTCGAGGCCGTGTACGTGGACACCGAACCGGAGGACGGCCTTCCCGTCCGCTTCGTCTTCGGCGATCCCGACCTGCCGGTGGAGACGCTGCCGCGCCGCACGGGTATCGAGCGGGCTGTGGTGGATCACCTGAGGGCAGGGGAGCACTGGTACCTGGGTCACGGCTGGTTCGCGTTCTGATGCGCGTTCTGATTCACGTTCTCATTCACGTTCTCATTCACGTCGAACGGATTCACTCCATCGGGTGACCGTGTGGGGGGAACGGCCGGGCGAGGACTGTCCGTTGGACGGACATGAGCATTCAGATGCGTGAGGGATACCAGGGGACCGGGCCCGGAGCGATCACCCCGGACGGCTGTGCGGTCGAGCTCTATTCGCGGCTTCCGTTACGGGGCGAGCCGGACATCATCGCCGGCGTGGCGCCCGCGGGGGCGAGAATCCTCGAACTGGGCAGCGGGGTGGGCCGGATGACCCACCCGCTCCTGGAGCGGGGGTTCACGGTCACGGCCGTGGACGAGTCGGCCGAGATGCTGGAGCGGGTGCGTGGAGCCCGCACGATATGCAGCCCCATCGAAAAGCTCGACCTGGGTGAGAAGTTCGACGTGGTCATGCTCGCGTCGTTCCTCGTGCACAGCGGGGACAACGAGGTGCGGCGGGGCATGCTCCGGACCTGTCTGCGGCATGTCGCGGACGGCGGCTTCGTGCTGATCCAGCGCGAGGGGGAGGACTACCACTCGAACGTGCCCCGCGAGCACGTCAACCCCAGCGGCATGACCGTACGCATCGTGTCGTCCGAGCCGGTGGGGGACGGGGTGAACTCGGTGCACGTGGAGTACGACTGCCCGGACGCCGCCTGGACCCAAACGTTCCGGTCACGACCGCTGACGACGGAACAGTTCGAGGGGGCGCTGGGGGAAGTGGGATTGAGGGTGGACCGGTATGTGACGGAGGACGGGATCTGGGTGAAGGTGGTGCCGGTGGAGTAGCCGAAATCCCGCTGGGCGGCGATGAGTTCCGGACCGGTCGTCGGTCTGCCTCTGTGACAGCGATACGGAACCGCTTCACACAGGAGACCTCATGTCCGAGACCACCGCCTCCGTCACCCGCCCCGCCATCGACCGGGGCAGCGCCCGTGCCCGCCGCGCCCGGATCTCGCTGCGGGCGCTGCAGATCGTGCTCGCGCTCTTCTACGGGATCGCCAGCGCTCTGCCCAAGCTGATCGCGCACCCGTCGGCCGCCGAGGGCTTCGAGAAGATGGGCTGGGGCAGCGCGGGGATGTACACCATCGGCGTGCTCGAACTGGCCGGCGCCGTCGCGCTGCTCATCCCCGTGCTGTCCTCGGTCGCGGCGGTCTCGCTGAGCGCGCTGATGGTGGGCGCGTTCGTCACGCAGCTCGTCGTCTTCGACGGGGAGAACGCGGCGACCCCGCTCATCCTGATCGTCCCGCTCGCCCTGATCGCCTGGGCCCGACGCCACCACACGGCCGAGCTGGCCCGGCTGGTCCGGCGTCGGGCGTGACGGACGGAGCGAGCGGCAGGTGCGGCTCCCTCGCGGGGCGCCGGTCCCGGATCAGCGAGGGTCGGGGGAGCTGCCCGGTCGACCGGATTCGCCCGGTCCGCCGGGCCCGCCCAGGCCGCCGCGGAGGCGTTCGATCTCGCGGCGGTCGCGCTTGGTGGGGCGGCCCGTGCCGCGGTCGCGGATGCCGACGGGGGCCACGGCCACGCGGGGCGGGGGCGGCGGGCTGTTGTCGACATAGCACTCGACCGCGACGGGGGCGCCGACCCGCTTGCGGATCAGGCGTTTGACGACGACGATCCGCTCGCGGCCCGCGTGACGCAGCCGTACCTCGTCGCCGACGCGGACCGAGTAGGCGGGCTTGACGCGTTCGCCGTTCACACGGACGTGCCCTCCGCGGCAGGCCGTGGCACCCATCGAGCGCGTCTTGACGAGGCGGACGGACCAGATCCAGCTGTCGATCCGCACGCTCTCGCCACTGGCCGGGCGAGCGGCCTCGGCGGCGGCCGCGGCATCGGCCGAGTCGCGCGCCTCCCGTCCGCCGGACGCGCCCTTCTCGCGGCCCGTACCGCCCGCCTCGCCCGCGGCGCTCGTGTTGTCGTCCGCACCCTCAGAAGCCATGTGTCCGACCTTAACGCCGGCGAGCAGGTCATCCGGTGGGATTTCCGCCGGTACGCCGCCGCCACCCGGTTCGCCGATCACCGGTCGTACCGTGGACGCATGGACAGCAGCCTGGCCCAGCTGGACGCACGGATCACCGGGTGCAGGGCGTGCCCGCGGCTGGTCGACTGGCGGGAGGAAGTGGCCCGTACGAAGCGGGCCGCCTTCGCCGAGTGGACGTACTGGGGGCGTCCCGTGCCCGGGTTCGGGCCGGGCGACGCGTCCCTGCTGATCGTGGGGCTGGCGCCCGCGGCGCACGGGGCGAACCGGACGGGACGGATGTTCACCGGCGACCGGTCGGGGGACGTGCTGTACGCGGCGCTGCACGATGTGGGGCTGGCGTCGCGCGGGACCGCGGTGAGCGCCGACGACGGCCTGGAGCTGTACGGCGTGCGGATCACCTCGCCCGTGCACTGCGCACCGCCCGCCAACCGCCCGACGCCCGGGGAGCGGGACGCCTGCCGCCCGTGGCTGATCAGCGAGCTGGAGCTGCTGCGGCCGACGTTGCGGGCCGTCGTGGTGCTCGGGGCCTTCGGCTGGCAGGCCGCGCTGCCGGCGCTCGCCGGCGCCGGATGGGACGTGCCCCGGCCACGGCCGTCGTTCGCGCACGGGGCACGGGTCACGCTGGAGGGGCGGCCACGCGCGCTCGATCTCTTCGGCTGCTTCCACGTCAGCCAGCGCAACACCTTCACGGGCCGGCTCACGCCCGCGATGCTGCGGGACGTTCTGCGGACGGCGGCCCGGTCCGCGGGGCTGCCCACCGTGCCGCACGAGCGGTAGCGGCGGCGTACGTTCCGTGGTCGCGGGTGTGGGCAGCGAGAAATGGGGCTGCTGACGGCGGGTGGCGCCGTCTAGGGTCGTGTGAATGGGCCTGTATCCGGAGATCGAACCGTACGACCAAGGCATGCTCGACGTGGGCGACGGCAACCACGTGTACTGGGAGGTCTGCGGCAATCCGCGGGGCAAGCCCGCGGTGGTGCTGCACGGCGGGCCCGGCTCCGGGAGCAACTCCGGCTTCCGGGGCTACTTCGACCCGGCCGCGTACCGCGTCGTGCTGCTGGACCAGCGTGGCTGCGGGAGGTCCACGCCGCACGCCAGCGCGTACGACACCGACATGAGTGCCAACACGACGGCGCACGTCATCGCCGATCTGGAGCGGCTGCGACGGCATCTCGGAATCGAACGGTGGCTGGTGTGGGGACTGTCGTGGGGGTCGGTTCTCGGCCTGCGCTACGCGCAGACGCATCCCGGTGCCGTGTCCGAGCTGGTGCTGACCGCCGTCGGGACCGGGGCCAATCGTGAGGTTGCGCTGCTGACCAGGGGGCTCGGGCAGTTCTTCCCCGAGGCCTTCGAGCGGTTCCTCGCGGAGCTGCCCGAGGACGAGCGTGACGGAAACCTGGCGGCGGCGTACAACCGGCTGATCGAATCGCCCGACCCCGAGGTACGGGCGCGGGCGGCGCGAGCCTGGACCGACTGGGAGACGGCCATGGCTCCCGCCCCGCCGCGTTCGATCCCTCACTACGAGGACCCGGTGTTCCGCATGGGCTTCGCCCGCATGGTCACGCACTACTGGGGCAACGACCACTTCCTGGGCGAGGGCAACGACGAGGGCGTGGTCCTGCGGGACGCCCCTCTCCTCAAGGACATCCCCGGCACCCTCGTCCAGGGCAGCCTCGACCCCGGCAACCTCCTCGGCACGGTGTGGCTCCTCCATCAGGCATGGCCCGGGAGTGAGTTGGTCCTCGTGGACGAGGTCGGGCACACCGCGGGCGCGCCGGGCATGGTGGACGCGCTGGTGGCGGCGACGGACAGGTACGCGGCCCGGGGGTTTGAGCCCTGAGGGGTGCCGCTCGCTAGCGGCGGACGCGTGCCCGTTCGCCCGCCGACTGCACGAACTGCAACGCCAGCGTGGGTGGGGCCGGGGCGACACCCGGTCCGCCCGCCTCGGCCCACTCCACCAGTTCGTCCGTGCAGTCGTCGCCCATCGACCAGCCGACCCAGACGGATCGGCCTCCGCGCCTTCGACCCTCGCCCGAGGGCTGGACGACCACGATGTTCGCCTGGTCGCACGGGCCGAGGCAGTCCGTCGTACGGACCGCGAAGCGACCGTCGGAGGCCGCCGCTGCCGAGCGCAGCCGGTCCAGCTGGCCCTCGTGGTCGTGGCCGGGGTACTTGCGCGGATCACCGCAGCAACAGCCGCGGCAGACGACCAGCGTGCAGGGGCGGGCCCGGGCGGCGCCGATCACCGTATGTGTGCTCACGCCTGTCCTTCCGGGCCGGGCTTCGCCCGTGCGCCACCTTCGTCTCTCGGGTCACCGTCGCCGAGCTTCGTCGCTTCTCCGTCGCCGGACCCGGTCGCGGACCCGGTCGCTTCTCCGTGGCCGTCCGCGGTCGTTCCACCGTCGCCGGTGAGCTCCGTACCGAAGAGATGCCGCACCGTCGACCGGAAGTTCGTCCGCACATGGGCCAGCGCGTGGGCCCGGGCCCGTGCCGGGTCGCCGGAGGCGATGGCCTCGTACAGCTCACGGTGTTCGACGAGTAGCTGGGGCCATTCCTCGTTCCGGCGGGTCATCCAGCGAAGGCGGCCCGCGACGGGTTCCAGGGAGGCGGTCAGCAGGTCGTTGCCCGCCATCGCCATGATGCGGTCGTGGAGGCGGCTGTTGATGTCGGTGATCGCCTCCGCGTCCCCCGCCTCCGTCGCAGCGGACGCCAGGTCGAGCAGTTCGCGGACCTCGGCCAGGTCCTCGGGCGTCGCGCGGGCCGCGGCGAGTCCGGCGGCGTAGACCTCCAGCGCCTCGCGCAGCTCGAAGAGCTCCCTGACGTCGTTGGCGGTGAGCCGGCGTACGACCGTGCGGCGCGGCGTCTCGAAATGGACGAACCCCTCGCCTACCAGCGCGCGGATCGCCTCGCGGACAGGAACGCGGGAGACTCCGAAGCGGTCGGCCAGCTCCCGTTCGACGAGTCGGTCACCGGGCCGGAGGCGGCCCGCGATGATCTCCTGCCGCAGGTTCGCGAGGACGCGTTCCCGCACGGCGCCCAGGGGTTCGATCTTCGCCATGGGCCCCATCTTCGTCGACTCCGGGGGTGATTTACGAAGCGTTAACAACAACGACATCGGTCGGAACTGTTGACGGGAGGACCATGGGCGCAGTTTGGTATACCAAACACCTTGCATTTGGCCCCAGCAGCTGGCCCCCGCAGTTGGCCCCCACGGTCAGTCCCCCTCGCAGGCGGCCCCGCACACTGTCCTCCCACAACAGTCCTCCTCCGTCCCCTCGCTCATGGAGGCCCCGTGTCTCTCGCCGACCATGCCGAAGCAACCGGAACATCCGCGTTCGTCCCGGATCCCCGGCTCACCAACGAAGACCTCGCGCCCGCCGAGAAGCGCAACTGGAAGGTCTTCGACCTCTTCGCCATGTGGATGTCGGACGTCCACAACCTTGGCAACTACACGTTCGCCGCGGGCCTGCTGGTCCTCGGCATGAACGTGTGGCAGGTCTTCACCTCCCTGCTCGTCGGCTTCGTGCTCATCTACGTCGGGATGAACTGGATGGGGAGGATCGGGCAGCGCCACGGCGTGCCCTTCCCCGTCGTCAGCCGCATCAGCTTCGGCGTCTGGGGCGCCAACATCCCGGCGCTGATCAGGGCCGTCATCGCCATCATGTGGTACGGCATCCAGACCTACCTCGCGTCCGTCGCCGTCAACGTGATGTTGCTGGCCGCCTGGCCGGGCCTGGAGTCCTGGACGCACAACTCCTTCCTCGGGCTGCACGCGCTCGGCTGGCTCTCCTTCGTCTCGCTCTGGATCCTCCAGGCGTTGATCATCAGCCAGGGCATGGAGTCGGTGCGGAAGTTCCAGGACTTCTGCGGTCCCGCGATCTGGGTCGTGATGATCGCGCTCGCCGTGTGGGTCCTGGCCAAGGCCGGCTGGACCATCTCGCTGACCTCGACCCCGCACCCGGTCTCCACCGGTGAGCAGTGGCGGCAGTGGTTCGGCGCGATCGGGCTGATCCTCGCCACCTACGGCACTCTGATGCTCAACTTCTGTGACTTCTCGCGCTTCGCGCCCACCTACAAGGCTGTCAGGCGGGGCAACTTCTGGGGCCTGCCGATCAACTCCACGGCCTTCGTCGTCGTGTCGGTCATCGTCACGGCCGGCTCGCTGGAGGTGTTCGGCGAGGCCATCACCGACCCGGCCGAGCTCGTCGCCAAGGTCGGCAACACCTGGGTGCTCGTCCTGGCCGCCCTGACCTTCGCCATCGCCACCATGGGCGTCAACATCGTCGCCAACTTCGTCTCGCCGGCGTACGACCTCGCCAACGTCTGGCCGCAGAAGATCACGTTCAAGGTCGGTGGCATGATCAGCACGGTCGCCGCGCTGGTCGTGACCCCGTGGAACCTCTTCTCCAACCCGACCGTCGTCAACTACTTCCTCGGCGGCCTCGGCGCCTTCCTGGGCCCCCTGTTCGGCGTGATCATGCTGGACTACTTCTGGGTCAAGCGCGGGCGTATCGACGTCGACGAGCTCTTCAACGCCGAGCCCGGCTCCCGCTACTACTACCGCAAGGGCGTCAACCCCAAGGCCCTGTGGGCGTTCCTGCCCGCGGCGGCGGTGTCGGCGGTACTCGCGCTGGTGAAGGACTTCCACTCCGTCGCCCCGTACTCCTGGTTCATCGGAACGGCCATGGCCGCCGGGCTGTACGCCCTGCTGTGCCGCCCCGAGCGCGCCGCGGCCGAAGCGTCCGCCGTCTCCGAAGCGCCAGCCGTTTCCGAAGGGCCTGCAGCCGCCGGTCCCACCGCCGTGGAGGGCTGAGCGTGCGCATCGTCGTCACCAACTGCAACACCACGCAGGAGATGACCGAGGAGATCGCACGAGGTGCCCGGGCCGCCGCAGGCCCGGGCACCACCGTGATCGGACTGACCCCGGCGTGGGGACCCGAGTCGGCGGAGGGCTGGCTCGACAGCTACCTCTCGGCCGCCGCCGTCCTCGACACACTGCGGACGTACGACGAGCCGTACGACGCCGTCGTCATGGCCGGGTTCGGCGAACACGGACGTGAAGGGGCGCGGGAACTCGTCGAAGTGCCCGTGGTCGACATCACCGAGGCCGCCGCCCACTTCGCGTGCCTGCTGGGACGGCGCTACGGGGTCGTCACCACGCTGGAACGGTCCTGCGGGCAGATCGAGGACAGCCTGGAGACGGCCGGGGTGGGGCGGAACTGCGCCGCCGTGGTCGGCACCGGGCTCGGCGTCCTCGACCTCGGCGATCCCGTACGCACCGAGGAAGCCTTCGTGGCCGCCGCCGAGCGGGCGCGGGACGCCGGCGCCGAGGTCCTGGTGCTCGGGTGCGCCGGGATGACGGGGCTGCAGCGGACCGTGGGGGAGAAGCTGGGGCTGCCCGTCGTCGACGGAGTGGGCGCGGCCGTGAAACTCGCCGAGTCGCTGGTGACACTCGGCCTCACGACCAGCCGTGCGGGGAGCTACGCCAAGCCCCTCCCCAAGCGCCGGACCTGGGGCCGGAGCGACGAGTGAACCTGCGCGGGCTACGCGGGCTCGGGGACGACCGCGGTCGCCGTGATCTCCACGAGCTGGCCCGTGTAGCCGAGGCAGGCCACGCCGAGCAGCGTCGAGGAGTGCGGGCCGGTGCTGAGGCCGGAGGCCTCGACGACGTCCCACACCGCGGAGAGGACCGCGGTCTCGCCGCTCACGACGTACACGTCGCTCGACACGACGTGCGCGAAGTCGCTGCCGACCGCGCGCAGTTGCTCGCCGAGGTTGGCGAGCACCTGCTCGGCCTGCCGTACGGGGTCGCCCGCGCCGACGAGGTTCCCGTCGGCGTCGAGGGGGACGGAACCGGCCAGGAACGCCAGCTTCGTCCCCGCCTCGACGACGGACGCGTGGGAGTACACGGGCGGCGGGAAGAGGCCGGGGACGGTGACGCGCTGGATCATGGAAGCTCCCAGGATCAAAGGTCAACTCTTGGATCAACTCGATCAACTTTTGATCATGCGAGCACTGTGACGTCACCGCACCCGATTTTCCCCGGTCACCCGTCGGCCACCCCGGCGCGGCGATGCGACCTACCTCGTCAGCGCATCGTGCACCCCACTGCCGGCGTAGGGACTCTCCACCCGCCAGCCGTCCTCGCGCGCCACCCTCTCGAACACGCCGAGCTTGTACGCCAGCCCTTCCGGCTCACCGATGTCACACCACCGACCGGCCTCCGCTCCCTCCTTCTCCCCTCGCACCAACGGCCACCCGCGCATGGCGAGATGCAGGGCCAGGGTCGAACGCGCGTACATACGTACGGCACCGCGATCGTCCACCATGCGCCGGTACTCCTCGGTCTCCCGCAGCCGCAGCCGCCCGTCGTCGCTCCCGGCCACGAGAAGCGGGACCAGGCCCTGCGCCCCGTCCACCAGAAACGTCAACTCCCCCTCCCCCTCCCGCACTTCGTACCGCGGCAGATACGACAACCTGGCGAGCACCAGCGTGTGCTTCCACGAGGTGACCCAGAGCCCGCGGCCGAGGTAGTAACGGACGGACGCCTGCCAGGTCCAGTGCGTGTCCAGGCGGAACCCGTGCAGCAACTCCTCCGCGCGGCAGGCCTCGTACACCGCGTCCAGAGCCGCCGCGCCGAGTCCCTGCCGCCGGGCGACCGGATGGACGTAGAGAGAGGAGACGCGCAACGACCCCACGCCGGTGAGCCATGTGTCGACGGCGATGGTCCCGATCGGTTCACCCTCGCGACCGGGCGTCCGGATCCAGTACCTCCCGCGGTACTCGTCGTCATGCGGGTACGAGCGCCCGGCCGCGCCCAGCCGGAGCCGCAACCGCTTCTCGGCCGTCACCGTCAGCGAACCCGGGTCGACGCATGTGCCGAGGGCTCCCTCGGTGAGTGAGGCGAGATCCCAGAGCCCGAACCGGCGGCCTTCACCGAAGGCGACAGGGCGGAGCAGGGGAGAGGACGCCAGACGTTCGTGCACGCGCAGGGCTTGATCATCCTTCATGGGCCCGGAGCGTAGAGACGCCCCGGCTCCAACCGCCCGGTTTCGCAGGGGAGTTCACCGCACACTTCACCGGTGCGGTGGACCAAGCTGTTGATCACTCATTCGTCTCTCGCATTCGTGTGCGAGATCGGGGTGTGCCTCGGCGATGGCCGCGTAGATCCGCCAATGCAGCAAAGCCTCCGCCTCCGCACGTCCGAGGGCCGTGGGCCCACCGCCTCCGGGGGGCCCGTCCAGGAGCCGGCCGTAATGATCGACCAGCCGCTGCCGCAGGTAGTCGACCTTCCAGGGCGCGAGGGAGGTGCGGTCGTCCCTCGCACCCTCGTCCCTCGCACCCTCGTCCCTCGCACCCTCGTCCTGCCGCCCTGCCTCAGCCTCGATCCGTGCCCGGTGCTCAACGGCACGCCGCGCCAGCTTGCCCGGGTCCAGCCGGGGCACGTCGAGGGGCTCGGTCCTGATCCGCTCCAGCACCTCCTCCTGCCGCCGCCCCAGCGCGGCCCGCACCACTTCCGACCGCCGCGCGGCTGCCTGCGCCACCACCCGGAACTCCTCACTCCGCTCGGCGGCCTCGACCCGCTCGACGCGATACAGCCGCGTGGGCGGCGCGGCCCTGAACCGCGGATTCAGCGCGAGCCGGTCCGGCGACCCCAGCAGCCGGTGCACCATCCCTCCGGTCCACCCGCGCACCCGCAGCCCGGCCAGCGACACATACCGTCGCCCGTCCTCCTCGTAACCACCCATGGCTACCTCCCCCGTAGCGCAGCAGCGCAGCAGCAATGCAGCGCTCAACAGCTCGGCCGTCACGCTCTGTGACGACATCTCCCATTGAAGCGCGCGCCACTGACAATCGGGCGGGGAGGGGCCTGTGGCCGCCCCGGGGCTACTGCTCGGCGAGCAGCGGTGCTCGGTGACTTCGGTGCCGTCCTCGTCGGCGGCGGGGAAGACAGCCAGGAAGCCCTCGACCGGCAGCGATGAGCAGGACGGCCGACAAGTCTGGAAGCCGAGTTGACCAGTCTGGCCGTGGCGGGCGCCACGCCGTTCGTGACCCAGATGGTGACCGACGGGTGGGAACAGGTGCGCGACCGCGTCGTCGCCTTCTTCGCCCGCCATCGGTGAGCCCCGGGGATGAGCGACGACGACGCGTTCCGTGGCCGAGTCGCTCTTCGAGGACGTGCACCTCATGGGGTCGCGTTACGGTGCCCCTTCCCGGAGGGCCCTGGAGGCTTCCGGCGGCTGGACGCGCCGGAGCGGCGGAGGGTGCTCATGAGTGGTGTCTGGTCCGGGAGGTCTTCAGCAGGCGTCGCCGACTGATCCCCGCCATTGCGTTCATAAAGAACCCGGCTTTCCCGCCGATCGTCACACCCCGTTAACACACACCCCCCGTCCCCTCCGGCCACGCCCCGTACCGTGGAGACCAGGAAACCCCGCCCTTCCGGCCACCGTCGCCCGAACGAAGGCACACCCCCGCCCTCGTCCTGACAGGAGCCACACCCTTGTCCCGCCTCGCGCTTGCCGTGCCGCCCTGGCTTGCTCATGCTCTGCGTGCGCAGAGGGGGCCCGTGCCGTGGAACGCGGTGGTGAGGGGCGCCTTGGCGGGTGGGCCGTTGCTGCTCGCGGCCGTACTCATGGACCAGGTCTCCGTCGGCGTCGTCGCCGCGCTCGGGGCCATGCTCGCCGGGATCAACGACCGGCCCGGGAGCCGGAGGATCTCGGTCAAGCGGATCGGGGTGCCGGCGCTCGCGGGGGCCGGAGGGCTGCTCGTCGGGACGTACGCCGGGGAACACACGCATGCCGTCGTGCTCACCCTCGTCCTGACCCTGCTCGGGCTGCTCGCAGGAAGCGTCAGTGCCATCGGGCCGGTGGCGTCGGGGGCCGGGACGCAGTTGCTCGTCACGGCGGCCATCGGGGCCGGGATGCCGTTGCCCGAGAGCGGCTGGGAGCGCGCGCTCGCCTACGTCGGTGGGGCCGCGTGGCTGCTCACCCTGCGGCTCGTGCTGCCCACGCCAGGAGCCGTCGCGGGGGACTCGCGGCTGGAGTTCTGGCTCGACTTCCGGTTCGACGGGGAGCGGGATGCCGTCGCCAAGGTGTACGACGCCGTCGTGGAGCTGCTGCGTGCCACGGGCAGCCCCGAAGCCACCGACCGGCGGGCCGCCCTGACCGCCGCTCTCGATCACGCGCAGGACGCCCTCGCCGGACCCCGGCTGCGGCGGTACGCGAGTTCGGCGACCGAGCGGCGGCTGCACACCCAGTACGCCGCCGCGCTGCCCCTCGCCGAGGCGGCGACCGCGCTCGCCTGGGCGGGAGAGGCCGTGCCCGCCCGAGCCGCCGAGGGGCCACTGCGCCTCGCCGCCGCCGTACGGGCCAACACGTCCACCGGGCCACTGCCCGCGCCCGCTCGTTCCGCGCCCGCCCTGCGCGCCCTGGACGACGCCCTGCTGGGGGCCGCCGAGGCGTTCGACCAGGAGGGCGACGCTCACGAGGAGAGGCTCCACCGCCGGCGTCGCAGCGGCAAGTCGCTCGTCCGGGTCGCCCTCGGGTCCGGCGGGCGCGAGTACGGGATGCGGGTCGCCCTGTCCTTCGGGGTCAGTGCGGCCGTCGCGCAGGCCCTCCACCACGTCCACTGGTACTGGCTGCCCGCCACGGCCGTCTTCCTGGTCAAGCCCGACCTCGGGCCGCTCGCCTCGCGCGTGCTGTCGCGGGCGGCCGGGACCGTGCTGGGTGCGGTCGTCTTCGCCGGGTTCGCCGCCCTGCTGCCGCGGCCCGAGGGGCTCGTGGCGCTCGTCGCCGTCTGCGGTGCGCTGATTCCCGTCGCCACGCGGCACTTCGCCGCGCAGACCGCCGTCGTCACCGTGCTCGTGCTCGCACTCGTCATGGTGGGCGGCGACCCGCAGGCCTCCTGGAGCCGCATCCTGGAGACGCTGCTGGCCTGCGCGATCGTGCTGATCGTGGGCCACCTGCCGATGCCGGGGCAGCGGGGCGGCGGTGTACGCGCGCGACTGGCCAAGGCCGGGGACGCCGCGTACGCCTACCTCGCGCACGTGCTCAGCGAGTCCGACGACCGCGCCCGGCGGTGGACCCTGCGTCGCGAGGCCTACCGCACGCTCGCCGAGGCCCACGCCGCGATCGACCTCTCCGCGGCCGAACTCCCGGCTCTGGCCCGGCACACGGAGGGCACCGCCGAGGTCGCGGCCACGCTGGAACGCCTCGTCGACACCACCACCGCGTACGCCGTCCACCTCGACGACACCGGCCACCTCACGCCCCAGGACACCGAGCGGCTCACCGAACTCCTCGACGAACTCACCGAGCGCGGCAGACGGGCGGGGCTGGGACGCCTGGCACCGGCGGCCCGGCGGGGCACCCTGCCGGGGCTGCGGACGGTGGGCTAGCGCAGACCCTTCGCTTTCTCGATTTCTCGATCAGGCCCTCGGCTCCCAGGATGGCTCGTTCACCTCTCCCGGGAGTACGCCACCGTCGTACCGTGACCGCATGACGCCGTCTCGCGCCGACTCCCCCGCGGATCTCCTCATCACGGGCTGCGCCGCCCTCGTGCACGACGAGGAGGAAGGGATCGGGTTCGTCGAGGACGCCTCGATCGCCGTACGCGGTGGGGCCATCGAGTACGTCGGCTCTGCCGGGGCCGGGGCCGGCGCCCATGCCGAACCGCCCGCGACCGAGCGCATCGACGCCCGCGGCCAGGTCGCCCTGCCCGGTCTCATCAACTGCCACACCCACGCCCCGATGGTCGCCCTGCGCGGAGTCGCCGAGGACCTGCCGGCCGAGGAGTGGTTCAACGACGTCGTCTGGCCCATCGAGTCGAACCTCACCCCGAAGGACGTGGAGCTGGGCGCGCGGCTGGCGTGCGCCGAGATGATCCGCGGCGGCGTGACCTGTTTCGCCGACCACTACTTCGCGATGGACACGGTCGCCGCCGTGACGGCCGAGAGCGGTCTGCGCGCGCACCTGGGGGAGGCCTACTTCTCCTCCCAGGGGCCCGAAGGACGCCAGAAGTCACTGGAGTTCGCGCTACGGCACCGGGGTGGCGCCGGCGGACGCATCACCACCGCACTCGCCCCGCACGCCCCCTACACCGTCGACGAAACCGACCTCGCCGCGACTGCCGAACTCGCCCGCGAACACGGCCTGCCCGTCCACCTCCACGCCTCCGAGAGCCGCGACCAGACCGACAACAGCCTCGCCCGGCACGGCGTCACGCCCATCGAAGTGCTGGAACGCACCGGACTCCTCGGCCTGGACGCGGGTGTGCTGATCGCGCACGGCACTGGCATCATCGAGCGCGACCTTCCCGTCCTGGAGCGGGCGACGGGGCCGGTCGCCGTGGCGTCGGCACCCCGCGGCTATCTGAAGTTCGCCTGGCCCGCCACTCCGGTACGGGCCCTGCGCCGTATCGGCGTCGACGTCGGGCTCGCCACGGACGGCGCCGCCTCGAACAACTCGCTCGACGTGTGGGAGTCCATGGCCCTCACCGCGCTCGTGCAGAAGTCGACCGAGGGCGACCCGCGCTGGCTGACCTCACGGCAGGCGCTGCACCACGCCACGCTCCAGAGCGCCCGGGCCGTCGGTCTGGGGGACCGCGTCGGCAGCCTCGCACCCGGCCGACGCGCCGACATCATCCTGGTGGACATCAGCGGCCCGCACGCCCAGCCCGTCCACGACCTCGCCGCCACCCTCGTGCACAGCGCCCGTTCCTCCGACGTCCGCACCACGATCGTCGACGGGCGCGTCCTCATGCGTGACCGGGAACTCCTCACCATCGACCTCCCCGCGACCGTGGAGGAACTCGGCGCGCGCCTGCCCGCGCTGGTGGACCGCACCCACGGGAGGCGGATCCAGGAGTACGACAAGCCGCCGGAGTAATCGTCGGAGAAGTGGTCGCCGGGCACGTGGGCGTTGGACATTGAGCGTCGGACACGTCACGTGTGGAATTCGGTGCGGAAAGTCACCCAGCAGGGCGTTTTCTGAGAGCTTCCTCACCGTTCTGCGTTGACCAAGTGTCAACTACGTCTCATTACCGTCACGTCAAGAGCCGTTCACCCCCTGGAGGGCGTTTAACTCTACGAGTACAGGCTTTACAGGGAGGTGCAGGGTGAACGGGAGAACAGTGCTGAAGCGCTTCCCCGCAGGCGGGCCGCGCGGCTCGTGGCCCGCCGAGGAGTTCGCGCAGGCGCGCCGCCTGGAGGGTCAGGCCGCGGAGGTCGTCATGGACCTCGCCACCGACACGTTCCTGGTGATCGTGCGCGGAGCCGACTCCGGAGAGTGACCCATGAGTGACTCCGGAGAGTGACCAGTGAGTGGGTCCCCGAGACCCGTCAACCCGCCTCCCTCGTCGGCACCTTCGCCGTGAACTGCTCCGCCTGCAGCGAGTACAGCTCCGCGTAGACGCCGCCCGTGGCCAGGAGTTCCTCCGGCGTGCCGGACTCCACCAGGCGCCCCTGGTCGAGGACGTGCACCAGGTCGGCGTGGCGCACCGAGGCCAGGCGGTGCGTGATGAGGATGACGGTCTGGCCGGTGTTCGCCAGGGCGCGGATCTTCTCGAAGACCTCCAGCTCGGCGCGGGCGTCGAGGGCCGCCGTCGGCTCGTCCACGATCAGGATGTGCCCACGCCGGTACGCCGCCCGCGCGATGCCGAGCCGCTGCCACTGCCCGCCCGACAGCTCGTGTCCACCGCTGAACCCGCGCGCGAGGAGCGTGTCGAGGCCGCGCGGCAGGTCCGCCACCACGTCCTGGGCCCCCGCCTCGGCGACCGACGAGGAGACGCGCTCGTCGGTCGGCGGCGCCGAGGGGCGGCCCACCGCGACGTTCACGCGGGCCGTGAAGGGCCACCTCTTGAAGTCCTGCGCCACCATCGCGATGCGTTCGGCGAGCTGCTGCCGGTCGGCGTTCGCCGTGTCCACGTCGTCCCACAGGATGCGGCCCTTGTCCGGTGTGTACAGCCCGGCGAGCAGCTTGACCAGGGTGGTCTTGCCCGAGCCGTTCTCGCCGACGAGCGCCACGATCCTGCCGAGCGGCACCGTCAGCGTCACGTCGGACAGGGCGGGCCGGGTCGCCTTGCCCGGGTACGCGAAGGTGACGTTCTCCAGGCGGATCTCGCGGGGGTCCGTGGGCAGCGGTTCCCCGCCCACCGGTATCGCGCGCTTGGCCGCCTCCACGTACAGACGTTCCATGTCGCCCACGAACAGCGCTTCCTCGTGCAGGGCGTTGAGCTCCAGGACGAGCGTGTCGAGGCTGGCCGAGCCGGTGCGGATCGCGATGACCGCCGTCCCCGCCACGGACAGCGCCATGGCGCCCGCGAGCAGCAGTGCGCCGAGCGTCGCGTACGTCGCCACGGTCGCGAGCCCCGTCCAGGCGGCGGCGATGAGCCCCGTACGGGCCGCCAGGCGGGCCAGGCGCGCCTGCTCGGCCTCCGCCGTCTCCGACATCGAGCGGAAGTGGCGCAGCAGGAACGGGCCCACCCCGTGCACACGGATCTCCGGGGCCGCCTCCGGCTGGGTCAGCAGTTCGCTGATCAGGCGTCCCGCACGCGCGTGCTGCACCCAGGCGTGGAACGACTCGTAACGGCGCCGGGCGATGGTCAGCGAGCTCCAGGCGCTCGGCAGCGTCATCGTGACGAGCAGCGGGAGCAGGGCCGGGTGCAGCACGGTCAGCACGCCCGCCGCTGCGACCAGCGAGATCATCGCGTTCACCACGCGGGCGGCGTAGGAGATCATCCGGCGCGCCGACTGGGCGCCGTACTTCGCGGTGTCGAGCAGCTTGTGGAAGGCGTCGTCCTCGATGGCGGCCAGCTCCACGGCCGCCGCCCGCTCCAGGTACAGCTCGGTGGCCACCCGTTCGACCTTGGGTTCCAGGCGGCCGGTGCCGTGCGTGGAGACGGCGCGCAGCAGGGCGGCCAGCAGCATGACGGCGGCGATGGCGACGAGGGCCGGGACAGCGCCCCGTAACCGGTCCCCGACCGGGCCGGCGGCCATCAGCCGGGCCAGGACGGTGTTGACCGCCAGCAGGCTCACCGCCTGGGCCAGGCCCCGGCCGACCTCTGCGGCCAGCACGGTCCGGGCGGCGCGCCGGTCCGCCTGCCAGGCCAGCCGGAAGCTGGAGGCGAGCAGTGACGGGAGCCGCCTCACCATGGCGCGGAAGTTCAGCTCCAGGAACGCGTCGGCGTGCTGCGACCAGCCCGTGTCGTACCGGAGCGGCCCGCCGAAGAGGAGCACCTCGGAGTCGGAGATCTCCGGCTGGTGGTCATTCTCGCGTGTACGTGGCGGGCGTGGCGTTCGTGGCGTTCGTCGTGCGCGCGGTGTTCGTTTGTTCGAGTCGGGCGCTTTCCCCACCCCGGGCCTCCCCCGATCGTCGGCGAACGCCACTATCGCGGGGCGGACGCCGGGGGACCAGAGCGCGCGACCGTCTCGCGGCGGCTCGTACGGAGCACGGCGGCGCGAGCCGTCGGACGGCTGTGCGCGGGGAGTGAGCGTGGGGGAGCTGCGAGGGAGGAGCGGCTGGGCGGGCAGGGGGAGTGGCGGCCCGGAGGGTGGTGACGGCCGCGCGGCTCGGGGGACCGGAACGCCCCCGACCCGAGACCGGCCCGCCACCACCGGCCCGGCGGACAGCGCTCGCGCGCCCCGCGGCGGGCTCCCGCTCAGGCGCTGATCGGCCGCGACCAGGCCGGCGTCGTCCCCGTCGCCCGGCACAGGGCCAGGTAGAGCGGTATCGGCGGGGTGTACGGGATCGTGCCGACGGGCTTGTGGATGAGGTCGGGGGCGGCGGGGGTGTCGGGCAGGACGGCGCCCGCGACGTACCGGACGGGCTCCGGCCACTTCAGGGCGTAGTCGGAGTCGGAGGGCACGATCCACCACCAGTGCGTACCGTCGGCGTACACGCACCCCACGCGCGGCAGCCGCGGCAGCACCTCGGGGCCGAGTTCCGCGGGCACTCCGACCGCGTCACAGCCCATGGGGGCGGTCATGCCCTCGGGCAGCGCGAGCCGCTGGGGCGTCTCGGGGGTCCGCTGACCGCGCCGGAGGCGGATCAGGGTGTCAAGGCACACCACCGGGGCCGTACGGCCCCCCGAATCCGCACCGGTCGACGCCCTCACACACTCCCCCGCTCTCGGCCGTGCTCGACCGCGAGGACCTCCACGGTCCCCGTCTCGTGGGACGCCTCCGTGCCGTTGCCCCGGTCCTCCGCGGGCGGCTTCTTCGCGCTCCAGCCCAGGTCGGACCGGGCGGCGGTGTTTTGGACGCGGTCCTGGACGCGCTCCTGGGCACGGTCGTGGCCGTGGCCCCGGCCACGACGGTCCGCGGGGGGCGGCACGGTGCGCAGGGGGCGCGCGGGGTCCGCCGGCCGCGACGCGTCCGCGGAGCGCTGAGCGGGGATGACCCCACGAGGCAGGTCCGCCCAGACCAGCAGCCCAGGGCCCGCGTCCTGCGCGCCCCAGGCACGGCACATGGCCTCGACGAGAAGCAGTCCCCTCCCGTGCTCCTCCTCGGGCCGCTGCGGCGAGGGGTGCGGCTCGCCCGGAGCGCACCCTTCGTCACGCACGGCTATCCGGACGAGGTCGTCACGGTCGTGCAGCTCGCAGACGACCCGGCGGCCGGCCGCGTGCACGATGGCGTTGGTGACCAGCTCGGACACGACCAGTGCGGCCGTGTCGCAGGTGTCCTCGCACAGTGCCCAGCCGGACAGCCGGGCGCGCGTCATCCGCCGGGCGTGAGCCACGGAACCCGGGTGCGCGGCCAGTTCGAAGCGGAACCGGCGTTCGACGGCCGCCTCGACGGCCGCGTCGGGGCGCACCCCGGCCGCCGGTCCGGGAGCGAACCGGTCTTCGGCGGCATCTGTTCCTAAGGGCGCAGGCGGAATCACAGTTGCCACTATCTCCTCGCCTCGAACACTTGGCAAGAGTCACTCTGAAAAATGCAGAGTGCGGTGTGACTCTCTGAAAGGTCGTGGCACACTGCTCGGTAACAGCACGTGACGCGGCGCCAGTTGGATCCCTGCACGAGTGCACAGGTGTGTGACCACGTAAACACGCACGGGCACGGCAAGGCTTCGGACGGGCGCCGCAGGGCTGTCGAGACCAGGAGGAGCACCAGTTACGGGCCAGGAGGAGGGGCGAGGTGAGCGAGCCGCGGTCCGCGCCGACGGTCGGTCAGGTCGTTCTCGGCCGACGCTTGTTGGACCTGCGGGAGCAGGCGAACCTGAAGCGCGAGGAGGCCGCACGCATCCTGCGCGTCGCACCCGCCACGGTCCGCCGTATGGAGATGGCAGAGGTCGCCCTCAAGATCCCGTACCTCCAGCTCCTGCTGAAGGCGTACGGCATCACCGACGAAGAGGCCGAAGCCTTCGTCCAGTTGGCCGAGGAGGCCAACAAACCCGGCTGGTGGCAGCGGTTCCACGACATCCTGCCGGGCTGGTTCTCGATGTACGTCAGCCTGGAGGGCGCGGCGAGCACCATCCGCTCGTACGAACCCCACTTCGTGCCCGGACTGCTGCAGACCGAGGAGTACGCCCGTGGCGTCCTGCGGTCGGGTGCCATCGGGCAGACCAGCCCTGAGGACATCGAACGTCACGTGGCGCTGCGCATGCAGCGGCAGGGCCTGCTCACGCGTGAGGACGCGCCCCGCTTCTGGGTCGTGATGGAGGAGACGACCCTGCGCCGTCCCGTCGGCGGCCCCGAGGTCATGCGCGCCCAGATCGACAGGCTGCTCGACGCCACGGCGTTGTCCAACGTGACGCTGCAGATCGCGCCGTTCGACCGGGGGCCGCACCCCGGGACGTACGGGCCCTTCGTGCTGTTCCGATTCGCCGTGCCGGAGCTTCCCGACATGGTCTACAGCGAGTACCTGACCGGTGCCGTCTACCTGGACGCGCGCAACGAAGTGGCAACCCACCTCGAGGTCATGGACCGCATGGCGGCCCAGGCCGCCACAGCACATCGCACGAAGGAGATCCTCCGGGATCTCCGCAAGGAGCTGTGAATGGATCGCATCAAGCCCCAGTCCCGCAACCAGTCGCACATGCGCGCCTACAACGGCATGCCCGCCCGGGAACTGGGCAGCGAGGGCTGGCACAAACCGTGGAGCGGTGGCAACGGCGGCAACTGCCTGGAGGCGATGAAGCTCGCCGACGGCCGGATCGCCGTACGCCAGTCCACCGACCCGGACGGGCCGGCGCTGATCTACACGCCCGACGAGATGAACGCGTTCATCAAGGGAGCGAAAGCGGGGGAGGCCGACTTCCTGCTGTCGTGAGTTCCTTGTTCAGCCAACTGTTCACTGGTTCAGTCAACTTCCCTGATTTTGCTAATGAATTGAGCGTGGGCTTGGTGGAATCGATCGCCAACGGCCGCAACGACTTACGGAGTTCTCCATGACCGGGCAGGGCCCCCTGAAGCTCGACACGAGCAAGCCGCATCCGGCGCGGACGTACGACTGGTTCCTCGGCGGCAAGGACAACTACCCCGTCGACGAGGAACTGGGCCGCAAGATGCTCGCCCTCGATCCCCGGACGCCGGTGATGGCCAAGGTCAACCGCGCGTTCATGCACCGCGCCATACGCTGGTTGGCTGACAACGGTGTCCGTCAGTTCCTGGACATCGGCACGGGCATCCCGACCGAGCCCAACCTGCACCAGATAGCCCAGCGGGTCGCGCTCGACGCCCGCGTCGTGTACTGCGACAACGACCCGATCGTGCTGGCCCACGCGGAGGCCCTGCTGCGCGGCACGCCCGAGGGCGTGACCGAGTACGTGCAGGGCGACGTGCGGGAACCCGACGCCATCATGGAGCGGGCCGGCGAGATCCTGGACTTCAGCCGGCCCGTGGCGCTCTCGCTCGTGGCGCTGCTGCACTTCGTCACCGACGAGGACGGCGCGTACGACCTCGTGGACCGGCTGCTGTCGCGGCTGCCCGAGGGCAGCTACCTCACGGTGTCGCACGCCACGGCGGACTTCACGCCGGAGAAGTCGAAGGCCGCGGTCGAGACGTACCGGGCCGGCGGCATCAACCTGGCGCTGCGCTCCCGCGACGAGGTCGGCCGTTTCTTCCAGAACCTCGAACTCGTCGATCCCGGCGTCTCGCTGGTCACCGACTGGCACCCGGAACTGGGCGAGCCCGTGCCGGGCCAGGACGACGACGTCATCCCGGGCTACGGGGCGGTGGGCCGCAAGGTGTGACGCGGGGCCCGTGCCGTGTGTGGAGCTGTCCCTGTCGGGGCCCTCCGGGGGCTACGCCGTCATGGGCCGGTCGTACGGCCCGATCGGTGCCGGAAGCCGTGCCGCACCGGTCAGATGACGGTCCACCGCGGCGGCCACCGCCCGTCCCTCCGCGATCGCCCACACGATGAGGGACTGCCCGCGGGCGGCGTCCCCGGCGGCGTACACGCCGGGCACGTCGGTCGCGAAGTCAGCGTCACGGGCGATCAGACCGCGCCGGTCGAGCGTGACACCCAGCTGGTCGATCAGGCCGTCCTCCCGGTCGGGCCCGGAGAAGCCGAGGGCGAGCAGGACGAGGTCCGCGGGGATCGTGCGCCCGGTGCCCGGCACCTGGCGTCGCCCCGCGTCCACCTCGACCAGGTGCAGCGCCCGCACATGCCCGTCCTCGTCCCCCGTGAAGCGGAGCGTCGACGCCGCGAACAACCGCGCGTCCGCTTTCGCCGCCGGCGCGGTCCGAAGGTCGCGCGCCTCCTCGTGCGCCGCCGAGAGCCGGTAGATCTTCGGATACGTCGGCCACGGCTCGGTGTCCTCGTCGCGCTCGGACTGCGGCAGCGGGTAGATGTCCAGCTGGGTCACTGACGCCGCGCCCTCCCGCACGGCCGTCCCCAGACAGTCCGCCCCCGTGTCACCGCCCCCGACGATCACCACGTGCTTCCCGGCGGCCGACAGCGGCGAGACCTCCAGATCCCCCTCGCACACCCGGTCGGCGAGCGGCAGGTACTCCATCGCCTGGTGGATACCGTCCAGCGCCCGTCCGGGCACGTCCAGGTCCCGCCACGCGGTCGCCCCCGTGGCGGTCACCACGGCGTCGTACCGCGACCGCAACTCGTCCGCCCCGATGTCCCGCCCGACCGCTGTCGACGTACGGAACTTGGTGCCCTCGCCCCGCATCTGCTCCAGCCGGCGGTCCAGGTGCCGCTTCTCCATCTTGAACGCAGGGATGCCGTACCGCAGCAGCCCGCCGATCCGGTCGGCCCGCTCGAACACCACCACGGTGTGTCCGGCCCGCGTCAACTGCTGGGCCGCGGCCAGCCCGGTGGGACCCGAGCCGATCACCGCGACCGTCCGCCCGGTGAGCCGGTCCGGCGGCCGGGGTGGCGCGAAGCCCTCGGCCCAGGCCCGGTCGGCGATGGCCACCTCGACGTTCTTGATGGTGACCGCGGGCTGGTTGATCGCGAGCACGCATCCGGCCTCGCACGGCGCGGGGCACAGCCGTCCGGTGAACTCCGGGAAGTTGTTCGTGGCGTGCAGCCGGTCACTCGCCGCCCGCCAGTCCTCCCGCGAGACGAGGTCGTTCCACTCGGGTATCAGGTTTCCCAGCGGACAGGCGTCGTGGCAGAACGGTATGCCGCAGTCCATGCAGCGGTCGGCCTGCTTACTGATGATCGGCAACAGGGCCCCGGGGACGTAGACCTCGTCCCAGTCCCGCACACGCTCCTCGACGGGCCGGCGGGGCCACTCCTGACGTGGCGTGGTCATGAAACCCTTGGGATCGGCCATGGCCGTGTCCCCTTACGTGACATACGCGTACGGCGTGGCCGTACGACCTGCGGACATCGGTCTGCGCGAGGCCGTACGCCGTCGGGCGGCACTCCTTTCCCGCCACGATACGTGGCGGTCGCCGGATCCGCCCCGGCCGGCGCAGGCCCGTTCCCTTCAGGCACGCGTGCGCCTGTCACTCTCAGGCTGCCCGGGCGGGCGCCCGCGTACCCGCCTCAGGTCAGGGCGAGCACGTACAAGAGCGCCGCGGCGGCCGAGGCTATGCCCCGGATATGGTTCCACGTCGACCACTCGCTCACGTACGTCGGCCAGTACGCGGCAGCCTCCGGAGTGCCCGCGTCCAGCTTGGCCAGGGTCTCGTTGCGCGGCACGTTCGCCACCATCGTGACCCCGAAGCACCCGAACAGATACAGCGCGCTCCCCAGCAGCAGTTCCACCGTCCCCTGGTCCGGCCACAGCACGAACGTGACCACCGCCAGCACGGCGCACAGCACGGCCGACCCGGCGAAGAGGAGCATGAAGGGCGGCCTCAGCGCCGCGACGTTGATGGCCTGCATCGCTGCCACCCCCTGCGCGGGCGGCAGCGCGGCGAGAGCCCTCATCACGAATGTCGAGAACCCGCAGAACACCCCGGCGACCAGACCCGTCCCGAGCACACCCAGCACCGTCAGCACGTAGTACGGCCCATCGATCATGATCACTCCCGCATCGTCCCCCGAAACCCAGAGCCTGTCCGGCCCCTGTCGCCACCACAAGTGAAATGCCGTACGGGCACAGCGGCCATCGCCGAGATGCGCACGCCCATACGCGAGCGTCCAGAGCGCTCCCGCACATGAGCGCCCGGCGCCGGGGCCGCTCTCTCACGCCGTCCGGTCACGCCCGTCCTCCCCACTCGCCCACCGCCACTGCCCGTCCCCGTCGGTCTACCGCCACGGCCTGTCCTCCTCGGCCTCCCGCCACCTTCGCAATGTCGCCTCCACCACTCCCGAGATCCGCCGTCGTGCCTCGTGCCGGGGCACCCCGCTCATCAGGAGCTGGTCGTACGACGTCTCCACATGCCGTACGGAGGCGATGACCGCCGAGGTCACGGCGATCTCGGACAGCGCCCGCCCCGCGGCGCTCCGGCCCACCCGCCCGCTGCCCCGCACCGAGGCGTGTGCCGCGATCGCCCCCGCCCGCCCGGCCGGGCAGCCGGGAAACAGCCGCAGGATCTCCGCCGCGAACGCGTCGGTGAACCGCACGTCCTCCGCGGCACGCCGCCGCGCGTCCCGCGCCCGGCGCCGTCGGCGTGCCTCCGCGTCCGCCAGACACCGCTCCTCGGCCCGGGCCAGTCCCTCTTCCTCGACCAGGACGCCCTGCCGCTCGTACCGGCTCCTCCTCCGGTTGAACCGCACCACCACCGCGGACAGCGTGCTCTCCTCCCGTGACCTCCGCGTCAGCGCGGTGTCACCCCGCGGCAGGAACACCAGATGCCCGAGATCCACGCAGTCGAGGCACCTCGGCACGCCGTCCTCCAGGACCAGCAACGCCAGCGGTCCGCTCCGGCACTCGGCGCAGTGTTTCCTCCTGAGTGCCTGGATCACGACAAGCCCGATGCGGGCCGGGGGAGTTGCAAGTGCCGTCATACGCGGATCATTCCCGTCCCGACCGGCACTTCACTCAGTTCACGGCCTCATGATCGGCCTCTTCCCGGGGACCTTCCGCCGCCCGCGTCGCGCCCGAGGAGTCCGCCTCCCGCCCCTGACCGCTGTCAGGGCCGCTCTCGGGGCCGTGCGGCTCCGCGGGGCATCATGGGCCGTGTGCGACTTGAAGCGATCACCTGGGAACGGCTCGGCGACCTCCTCGCCGACCGCCTGCTCGACCTGAAACCGGACGACGGCAGCCCCTGGCCTCGCATCGCGTTCGACGGAGCTCCCGCCGCCCGCCCCGGCGATCTCGCCCAGCGCGTCTGCGAGGCACTGCGCGTACGCGGCCGGCCCTCGCTCGTCGTCGGCACGGACGGTTTCCTGCGTCCCGCGTCCCTCCGCTTCGAGCACGGGCACGAGGACGTGGAGGCGTACTACAGCGGCTGGTTCGACACGGCCGCCCTGTGGCGTGAGGTCTTCGGCCCCCTCGACCCCGGCGGCGACGGCCGCGTCCTGCCCGACCTGTGGGACCCCGCCACCGACCGCGCCACCCGCAGTCCCTACGTCCCACTCCCGGCCGGTGGGTTCCTGTTGCTGCACGGCCCTCTCCTCCTCAAGCACTGGTTCCCCTTCGACCTGTCCGTCCATGTCCTTCTCTCGGCGGGCGCTCTGCGCCGCCGCACCCCCGAGGCCGAGCACTGGACGCTCCCCGCCTACGAGCGCTACGCGATGGACACCGGCCCGGCGGAGACGGCGGACGTCGTGGTGCGCGCCGACGACCCACGGCGCCCCGCCTGGAACGGCTGAGTACCGGTGCGGCCCTCTGCCAACCGCCGGCGGACTTCATAAAGAGCTTTTACATGCACGTGCATGAAAGTATGCTGCGGGACATGACGATCTCCTTCGACGAACCCGTCCGCGATCTGCTCGACGCCAGGAACTTCGCCAGCGTCGCCACCCTCGGCCCCGGCGGGGCTCCCCAGAACTCGGTGGTCTGGATCAAGCGCGAGGGCGACACCGTCCTCTTCTCCTCCGTCGCCGGCCGGCAGAAGGTCCGCAACCTGCGCCGTGACCCGCGTGTCAGCGTCTCCGTCTTCGATCTCACCAACCCCTACTCCTCGGTCGAGATCCGCGGTACCGCCCAGATACTCCCCGATGACGACAAACGCCTCCCGTACGAGCTCTCGCACAAGTACCTCGGCATCGACCCTCCCGCCGAGAAGGACGACGAGGCGCGCGTGATCGTCCGCGTGGTCCCGGAGAAGATCGTGAGCTTCTCGGCCTGAGCCTCTCGGGTCCGGCCGGGGCCTTCGAGGGGCGTGGGCGGCCTGCCGAAGGTGTGGCGCTCCGGGTGCGTTCCCTCGGCGGCGCGGCGAGAATGTTGGGGCCGGGACCAGCGGTGCGTCCCGCGCCGCGCCGGCCGTCCGGCAACGGGAGGTACTTCATGACCACTGCCGGAGACATCATGCACCGTGGCGCCCAGTGGATCCCCGCCCACGAGACCCTGGACCGTGCCGCGCAGCTGATGCGCGAGCTCAATGTCGGAGCCCTGCCCATCAGCGACGAGAACGAACGGCTCTGCGGCATCCTGACCGACCGCGACATCGTGGTGGGCTGTGTGGCCGTGGGGCACGACCCCTCACGCGTCACCGCGGGCGAGATGGCCAAGGGCACACCGCGCTGGATCGACGCGAACGCCGACGTCGGCGACGTGCTCCGGGAGATGACGGGGCACCAGATCCGCCGGCTTCCGGTCATCGAGAACAAGCGCCTCGTCGGCATGATCAGCGAGGCCGACCTGGCCCAGCACCTGCCCGAGGAACAGATCGGGTTCTGGGTCGAGAGCGTCTACGCGAAGGGCACCTCGCGCTGACCCCCGGGCCCGCGCCGGCTCGCCGGCGCCGTGCCCGTCGGGAGCGCACCCTCGCCCGGTTCCGTGACGGGTCGGTGCCTGGTGCCCGGCCCTGCGTCCCGGGCGGGGGAGGTCAGAGCCAGCCGTTGCGCTTGAAGCCCCGGTACAGGGCGGTGCAGGCGCCGGCTATGACCACCCAGACCATCGGGTAGCCGAGCTTCCAGTGCAGCTCCGGCATGTACTCGAAGTTCATGCCGTAGACCCCGCACACCATCGTCGGCACGGCGATGAGCGCCGCCCACGCCGTGATCTTCCGCATGTCCTCGTTCTGCGCCACGCTGACCTGCGCGAGGTGCGCCTGGAGGATGGAGTTCAGCAACTCGTCGAACGCGGCTATCTGCTCGGTGGCCCGCAGCAGATGGTCGGAGACGTCCCGGAAGTAGGCCTGTATCTCCGGCGCGACCACCCGCTCCGGCCGGGTGGCGAGCTCCAGGATCGGGCGGGCGAGCGGGGCCACCGCCCGCTTCAGCTCCAGCAGTTCGCGCTTGAGCTGGTAGATGCGGCCCGGGTCCGCCCGCGCGCCGTTCTCCGCGAACACGTCCGTCTCGACCTGGTCGATGTCCGCCTGGACCGAGTCCGTGACGTTCAGATAGTCGTCCACGACGTGGTCCGCGATCGCGTGCAACACCGCGGCCGGGCCCTTGGCGAGCTGCTCGGGGTTCGCCTCCAGCTCCTCGCGCAGCGGCCCGAGCGAGCCGTGGCGGCCGTGCCGCACCGTGATCACGAAGTCATGGCCGACGAAGACCATGATCTCGCCGGTGTTCACCACCTCGCTGGTCGCCGTCAGCTCCTTGTGCTCGACGTAGCAGACGGTCTTGAACACGGCGAACAGCGTGTCGCCGTAGCGCTCCAGCTTCGGGCGCTGATGGGCCTCGACCGCGTCCTCGACCGCCAGCGGGTGCAGCCCGAACAACTCGGCGATGCCCGCGAACTCGCGCGCCGTGGGCTCGTGCAGCCCCAGCCATACAAAGCCGTCGTCCGTCTTGCGGACGCGCTGGACGGCATCGACGAGGTCGCCACTGCCGGGCACGCGCTGCCCGTCCTGGTACGTCACGCAGTTGACCACCGCGGAGCCCAGCGGGGAGCGG
Organism: Streptomyces sp. NPDC046862; assembly: GCF_040704615.1. Taxonomy (NCBI): domain Bacteria; kingdom Bacillati; phylum Actinomycetota; class Actinomycetes; order Kitasatosporales; family Streptomycetaceae; genus Streptomyces; species Streptomyces sp. NPDC046862. Next base: position 109,327 of record NZ_JBEYXP010000002.1, read on the forward strand.
GCCGGGTGGCTCAGGTCGACCCGGGCGCCGCGCCGTGCCAGCCGTGCCATCCTGCGGAAGCCGTTCACCCTGCCGAGGCCCGTGACCTTCCGCAGATTCCCTGCCATGGACATCTGGATCTCCTCGCGTGGATCTCCTCGCGCCGCTCTTGCGCCTTGTCGCGGCCAGTCTGCCAGCACCGATTGAGTAACGGGTAAGGCTGTGGGAACGGAACGCTCCGCTTCATTTCCCGGCCTCTCGGGCCGACGGCTCCGTTCTGGACCGTACCCGCGGCCGGGCAAGCAGGGGTGGCTGCGGGAGCGTCACCGTGCTGAACAACACAGATAAATGGGATGATCGCGGCATGACGGGAACCGACGAGTATCTCCTCGACAACCAGCAGGCCGAGGCGGGAGCGCGCTTCGAGGCCTTCGCCACGCTTTTCGACCCGATCACGTTCCGGCACCTCCAGGACTTCGGTATCGGGTCGGGCTGGCGCTGCTGGGAGGTCGGCGCGGGAGGCACCTCCGTGATCTCCTGGCTCGCCAAGAAGGTCGGTCCGACCGGCAAGGTCCTCGCGACCGACATCGACACCTCGCTCATGGCCTCGGCCGCGCGCCCGCCGGTCGAGGTCCGGGTCCACGACGTGGGCACGGACGAGCTGCCCGGGGAGGGTTTCGACCTCGTCCACGCCCGGCTCGTACTGGTCCATGTGCGGGAACGGGAGCGGGCGTTGCGGTCCATGATCAAGGCTCTGCGGCCCGGAGGGCGGATCCTGATCGAGGACGCCGATCCGGCCCTCCAGCCCCTGCTCTGCCCCGACGAGCACGGTCCCGAGCAGCAACTGGCCAACCGGTTGCGCCAGGGCTTTCGCGCGCTGCTCTCCGAGCGCGGCGCCGACCTCGCGTACGGCCGCAGGCTGCCGCGACTGCTCCGCGAGGCCGGACTGCGCGGCGTACAGGCCGACGCGTACTTCCCGGTCGCCTCGCCGGCCTGCGCCGCCCTTGAGTCCGCGACGATCCTTCAGATCCGCGACCAACTCGTCTCCTCGGGCCTCGCCACCGACCAGGAGATCGAACAGCACCTCGCGAACGTGGCCTCCGGCACCATGGACCTCGCCACCGCCCCGATGATCTCCGCGTGGGGGAGGAAGCCGTAAAGCCACGACGACAGGTGAAGTCTCCCAAGGCGCCCGTCCCCAGGGAGGCGGCGCGGCGCTGTCAGCTCGCCAGCTGCGGCCGCCCGGGTGGCCGCCCGCCCACCCGCCGCACCGCCAGTGCTCCGGCCCGGCACCCCTCGCCCGCCGCCTCCTCGGGCCCGGCGCCCGCGAGCAGGGCGGCCAGGAACGCACCGGTGAAGGCGTCACCGGCGCCTGTCGTGTCGCTGGGAGTCGCGGGAACGGCGGGCACACGCGCGCACACGGCACCGGACCGGGCCACCAGCGCCCCGTCAGCGCCCTGCTTGGCGACCACCAGCGGAACGTGACGGCTCAGCTCGGCCGCCGCGTCCGAAGCGTCGGGCAGGCCCGTGATCAGGCACGCCTCGTCGCGACTGGGCAGCAGTACGTCGATCCCCTCGATGAGCGCCAGGAAGCGGTCCAGACCCAACTCCTTGAGGAAACCGGCCGACGCCGGATCCAGGCTCACCGGTACGCCACGCGCGCGTGCCGAGTCCAGAGCCGCCGCGACCAGCGCCCGGCTCGGCTCGGAGAACAGCAGATAACCCGACAGATGCAGCCGGGCGACCCCGTCCAACAAGGTGTCCGACCAGTCACCGGGGTCGAGCCGCAGGCATGCCCCGCTGTCCGTCAGGAACGTCCGCTCGGCCGCCGCGTCCGTGTCGACCAGACAGATCACCGTTCCCGTCGGTGCCACCGGGTCGACCACGAGGCGTGGCCGTACGCCAGAGGCCTTCAGCTCCCGTTCGTGCCACGCGGCCGCGTCCTCTCCCACCCGCCCGAGCAGCAGTACCTCCGCGCAGCCCCAGTGAGCCGCCCAGCACGCCACGTTGGCGCCCGCGCCTCCCGGCAGCGTCCGCACCGAGGCTGCGGTGTCGGTCCCCGACGAAAGCGGTCCGCGGTGCCGGGCGACGATGTCGGTGACGACGTCCCCGACGACCAGAAGGGTGCCTCCGGGCGGTGGCACTTCCGAGGCGGGTCTGCGCCCCTGCCCGCCAGGACCGGTCACACCCCGGCCCAGGCCGCCGCGATGCGGGCCGCGAGCCGTACGTTCCCGCGCACCGCCGCCAGGTTCGCGCTCAGCGACGCGCCGTCGGTGTGCCGTACCAGGTAGTCGAGCAGGAACGGTGTGACGCCCTGACCGGTGACGCCCTCCTCCTCGCACGCGTGCAGCGCGTCGGCGAGCACGCGGGCGTGGAGCCCGGGATCCAGCTGCTCCTCCTCCGGCACGGGGTTGGCGACGATGAGCGCCGACTCCGGCCCGTCGAGCGCGTCCTGCGCGTGCATGACCTCCGCCACCCGCTCCGGTGACGGAAGCGTCCAGTCCACAGGATGTCCCGAGTCGGACAGGTAGAAGCCGGGGAAACGGTCCGTGCCGTACCCGGCGACGGCGACCCCCAGCGTCTCCAGGCGCTGCAGCGTCGCCGGCACGTCCAGGATCGACTTCACTCCCGCGCACACCACCGTGATCCGCGTGCGCGCCAGCAACCCCAGGTCCGCCGACTCGTCCTGGGTGACCGTCCACTCCCGGTGCACCCCGCCGAGCCCGCCTGTCGCGAACACCCGTACACCCGCGAGGGCCGCGAGCAGCGCGGTCGCCGACACCGTGGTCGCACCGCTCACTCCCGAGGCCACCGCGAGCGGCAGGTCCCGGTGGCCCAGCTTGCGGATCCCGTCCTCGTTCGCGATCCGCTCCAGCTGCTGCTTGTCCAGGCCGACGTGGGGCCGCCCGTCCAGCACGGCGATCGTCGCCGGTACGGCACCCTCCCGGCGCACGACCTCCTCCAGCTCCAGCGCGACCCGCAGGTTGCGCGGGCGCGGCAGCCCGTGCGCGATGATCGTGGACTCCAGGGCCACCACGGGACGACGGGCGTCGAGCGCCTCCCGCACCTCTTCGGACACCACCAGCATCACGCGCCTGCCTCCTGTCTTCCGGTTCTCCCTCATCTCTGGCGGGCGGCGCGCCCGGCCAAACCCTTGCGACCTGTGGGGGAGGCCACCAGCCTGGGTCACATGACGGACAACACGACACGTCTCGACCATGTGGTCCTCTGGGCCCGTGACCCGATCGCCGCGGCCGACTTCTACGAGAAGGCCGTCGGACTGCGGCCGGTGAGGCTGACCGAGTACGCCTCCGGCCAGGTGCCGTTCCCCTCGGTGCGAGTCAACGAGGAGACCATTCTCGACCTCATGCCGCTCACGATGGCGGAACGCATGACCATGGTGCCCGGGGCCGCCGACAGCGCGGGACACCCGGTCAACCATGTGTGTCTCTCCTTCGAGGCCGCCGACTTCGAGGAGCTGAGGGCCCGCCTCGAGGAGCGGGGCGTACCCGTCTCGGACATCTCGTACGACTCGTTCGGCGCCCGCGGCATGGCCCGCCGCAGCTTCTACTTCCGCGACCCGGACGGCAACGTGTTCGAGGCACGGCACTACGCGTAGGCCATGGAGGCGGCGGCGCGGGAGCCAGGACGGTGGGTGCTTCCGGAGCCCTTCAGAACAAGGGCTCCGGAAGCACCCCTTCCAGTGCCAGTAGCTTCCGCTTGGTCTCCAGACCCCCTCCGAACCCGCCGATCCCACCGTCGCTCTCGACGACCCGGTGGCACGGCACCACGACCGGCAGGGGGTTCGACCCCATGGCCACGCCCACCGCCTGGGCCGCGCCGGGCTGTCCCACCCGCCCGGCCAGGTCGCCGTACCCCACGACCGATCCGTACGGGACGCCGGACGCCAGCTCGCGCAGCACCTGGCGGTTGAAGCCGGAGATCAGAGACCAGTCCAGAGGCAGGTCGAATCCGTGCCGCCGGCCCGCGAAATAGGCGTCGACCTGACGTATCACCTCGGTCAGCAGCGGGGAGTCCGGCGCCTCGACGGGCTCGGTGCCGAGCCGGGACGCCAGCCGGTCGAGTGCCTTGTCGCGGACCGTCTCCGTGGCGTGGAACACGACGTTCACCAGGCCGTCACGCGTCGCGGCCAGCAGCAACGGGCCGATGTCCGTGCCCACGACGGCCCACACGACCTGCTGCTCGCTCTGCCCATGGCTGTTCATACGACCCACCGTACGGCGCGCCACTGACAACGCCCGGGGTGCGGACACTCACGCACGTCCGCACCCCGGGCGAGGGCCGTCCCAGCGGCCCTTCAGTGGTCCTCCGTCTCTCGGTCCGTCAGCCCGTCAGCCCTGAGTCGCGTCCCGGACGACGTCGGGCTTGTTCGTGATGATGCCGTCCACGCCGTACCCGGCGACGCGGCGGGCACCGGCCGCGTCGTCGACGGTCCAGGTGAGGATCTCCAGCGGCCTGCCGTGCGGTCCGTCGAACGCCTGGATCGCGGCGACGTAGCTCCTGGAGATCGTGGTGTACGAAGAGTTGATCTGGTCGGCGAACGTCGCGTACTCGGGCAGATCGGTGATGGCGGGCGTGCCCAGGAATGCGGTCTTGACGCCGGGACGCAGCCGGTGAACCGTGCGCACGGTGTCGGCGCTGAAGCTCTGGACGACCAGGCTGTTCTTGAGGTGCGCCGGGCTGAGCCAGCCCTCGTTGCTCAGCAGCTTCAGGGTCTCCCGCTCGATGCCGGGGTAGAGGTCGGGGTTCTTGATCTCCAGGACGAGCTTCTGGTGGTTGTGCGACACGCGGTTCATGTACTGCTTCAGGGTGGGCACGCGTGCGCCCTTGTACCGGGAGCCGAACCAACTGCCCGCGTCCAGCCGGGCGACCTGCGCGGCGGTGAAGTCCCGCACGTTCCAGGGCGCCCGGCCGGGGTACACCTGTTCCACGTTCGTCGTGCGGGCCAGGGAGGCGTCGTGGAGAACGACGAGCTCGCCGTCCTTGGTGCGCTGGACGTCGTTCTCGACCCAGCGGAAGCCCATCTCGGCGGCCTTGTCCACGGCCGCCAATGTGTTCTCGGGCGCGTACGCGGAGGCTCCGCGGTGCGCCACCACGACCGGGCTGTCGCTCGTATCGGCAGCCTGGGCGTGGGAGGTGGGGAGGAAGAGGACGGTGGCCCCCATGAGCGCGGTGGTCGCGGTGGCAACAGCGCGCACGTGCATGCGTACTCCTCGCGTCGAGCGGTCACGGATAGCTCCAGAGTGACAGCAGAGGGTCAACGGGAGGAGGGCGCAGGATGGCCACGAATTGAATGGAGTTGCCCAAGTCCGCACACGGGCACCGCACAAGTGGGGCAAGGCCGTGTTTCTTTGCCGGATTATCGTTCGACCATTCCGGTGGCAGTCATACTCTCTGCCTCACCCCTGACTGCTTGTCGGTGGTTCCGGGGCGGGGGCATTTCAGTAAGTTCGTGATGTAACAGGGTGGGAAGGGCAGCCGCGCATGCAGGGCACGATCGACGGCTTCAGCTACGGACTCGTCACGCCGTTGGTGGCCTATCTCATGGCCTGCCTCGGCGGTGCGCTCGGTCTGCGCTGCACCACCAGATCGATGCTTGTCGCCGGCCGCTGGCGGGCCGGCTGGCTCGCCATGGGCTCCGCGGCGATCGGGTCAGGCATCTGGACCATGCACTTCATCGCGATGATGGGCTTCACGGTCCGGGAGACCCCGATCCACTACGACAAGCCGATCACGTTCGCGAGCCTCGCCGTCGCGATCGTCATGGTCGGTATCGGGATCTTCATCGTCGGCTACAAAGGGGCGACCGGAACGGCCCTCTTCACCGGCGGCACCATCACCGGTCTGGGCATCGCGTCCATGCACTACCTGGGCATGGCGGGCATGCGTCTCAACGGGAAGCTCGAGTACAACACCCTCACCGTGTCCGCCTCGGTCGTCATAGCGGTCGCGGCAGCCACCGCCGCCCTCTGGGCGGCCGGGCAGGTCCGCGGTTTCCTGTGGAGCGTGGGCGCCAGCCTCGTCATGGGGCTCGCCGTCACCGGCATGCACTACACGGGCATGGCCGCACTCAACGTCCACCTGCACGGCGCCGCTGGGGGCACCCCCGCGGGCGAATCCCCCGCGTCCCTGCTCGCGCCGATGCTGATCGGGCCGCTCGCCTTCCTTTTCCTCGCCGGCGTGGTCGTGCTGTTCGACCCCATGATGGTCATGGGCAGGCCCGCCGCCTGGACCACCACCGAGCAGCGCCCCGGCATCCCCGCCCATGCCACCGCCGCCCACCTCGGCAGGCGCCCCGCGGCCCGCTCCCGCCATCACCACGAAGGCACCCGGCGGCCGAGCTCCCGCACCCCGCAGAACTGGTGATCAGGGCCCGATGTCAGTGCGGAGTCGTACGGTGGATTCCATGCGGCCCGTATCAAAGATCGAACGCACGGTGGCGCCCATCGAGGTCGTCAGCCCGTACCAGCCGAGTGGCGACCAGCCCGCGGCCATCGCCGAGCTCGCGCGGCGCGTCGGCGCAGGTGAGAAGGACGTCGTGCTGCTGGGTGCGACCGGCACCGGCAAGTCCGCCACCACCGCGTGGATGATCGAGAAGCTTCAGCGCCCCACCCTCGTGATGGCGCCGAACAAGACCCTGGCCGCCCAGCTGGCGAACGAGTTCCGTGAACTCCTGCCGAACAACGCGGTCGAGTACTTCGTCTCGTACTACGACTACTACCAGCCCGAGGCCTACGTCCCGCAGTCGGACACGTACATCGAGAAGGACTCCTCGATCAACGAGGAGGTGGAGCGCCTGCGCCACTCCGCGACCAACTCGCTGCTCACCCGCCGCGACGTCGTCGTGGTCGCCTCGGTCTCCTGCATCTACGGCCTCGGTACTCCACAGGAGTACGTGGACCGGATGGTCCCCCTCAAGGTCGGCGACGAGACCGACCGCGACGACCTGCTGCGCCGCTTCGTGGACATCCAGTACACCCGCAACGACATGGCGTTCGCCCGCGGCACCTTCCGGGTCCGCGGCGACACCATCGAGATCTTCCCGGTCTACGAGGAACTGGCCGTCCGCATCGAGATGTTCGGCGACGAGATCGAGGCGCTCTCCACACTGCACCCCCTCACGGGCGAGGTCATCAGCGACGACGACCAGCTGTACGTCTTCCCGGCCTCCCACTACGTCGCCGGCCCAGAGCGCATGGAGCGCGCGGTCAACGACATCGAGAAGGAGCTGGGGGAGCGCCTGGCCGAGCTGGAGAAGCAGGGGAAGCTCCTGGAGGCCCAGCGGCTGCGCATGCGCACCACGTACGACATCGAGATGCTCCGCCAGATCGGCTCCTGCTCCGGCGTCGAGAACTACTCGATGCACTTCGACGGCCGCTCGCCCGGATCCCCGCCGAACACCCTGCTGGACTACTTCCCGGAGGACTTCCTCCTGGTCATCGACGAGTCGCACGTCACCGTCCCCCAGATCGGGGCCATGTACGAGGGCGACGCCTCCCGCAAGCGCACCCTGGTGGACCACGGCTTCCGACTGCCCTCCGCGCTGGACAACCGCCCGCTGAAGTGGGAGGAATTCCAAAAGCGCATCGACCAGACCGTCTACCTGTCAGCGACGCCCGGGCAGTACGAGCTCTCCCGTGGCGACGGCCACGTCGAGCAGATCATCCGCCCCACCGGCCTCGTCGACCCCGAGGTCGTCGTCAAGCCGACCGAGGGCCAGATCGACGACCTGGTGCACGAGATCCGGGGCCGCACCGAGAAGGACGAGCGCGTCCTGGTCACCACGCTGACCAAGAAGATGGCCGAGGACCTCACCGACTACTTCCTCGAACTCGGCATCCAGGTCCGCTACCTCCACAGCGACGTCGACACCCTGCGCCGTGTCGAGCTGCTCCGCGAGCTGCGCTCCGGAGAGTTCGACGTCCTGGTCGGCATCAACCTCCTCCGTGAAGGCCTCGACCTGCCGGAGGTCTCCCTGGTGGCGATCCTCGACGCCGACAAGGAGGGCTTCCTGCGCTCCGGTACCTCCCTCATCCAGACCATCGGCCGCGCGGCGCGCAATGTCTCCGGTCAGGTCCACATGTACGCCGACAAGATCACCCCGGCGATGGAGAAGGCCATCGAGGAGACCAACCGCCGCCGGGAGAAGCAGATCGCGTACAACAAGGAGAAGGGGATCGACCCCCAGCCGCTCCGCAAGAAGATCAACGACATCGTGGCGCAGATCGCCCGCGAGGACGTCGACACGGAGCAGCTGCTGGGCACGGGCTACCGCAAGGGCAAGGACGGCAAGGGCGCCAAGGCTCCCGTCCCCGCCCTCGGCAAGGCGGCCAAGGGCGCCAAGTCCACCAAGGGCAAGGCCGGGGAAACCGTGCCGACGGACCGTCCGGCGGCGGCACTCGCCGAGCAGATCGACGAGATGACCGAGCGGATGCGTGCGGCGGCGGCCGACCTCCAGTTCGAGATCGCCGCGCGGCTGCGCGACGAGGTGTCCGAGATGAAGAAGGAGCTGCGGCAGATGCGGGAGGCGGGTCTGTCCTGAGAGTCCTGCGCGCAGCGGCGGAGGGTACCGGGAGAGGGCCCCGCAGCACCGGCGCGGGCGCGCTGTGTTGCAAGACCGACACAAAGTGCGACCCAGGGTTCGGCACCGTCCGCGCTGAACCGTAGGGTGCTGGTCAACCGCGGACTCCGCGGCAACAGGGGACAGTTCGAGAGGGGAACGGCCCGTGACGGTCAACATGACCAAGGGGCAGGCCATCAGCCTGCAGAAGAACGACGGGGGCACGCTGACCGCGGTGCGCATGGGACTCGGCTGGCAGGCCGCCCCGCGTCGCGGGCTGTTCGGCTCCCGCACCCGGGAGATCGACCTCGACGCCTCGGCCGTGCTGTTCGCGGACAAGCAGCCGGTCGACGTCGTCTTCTTCCGCCACCTCGTCAGCGACGACGGCTCCGTGCGTCACACGGGCGACAACCTCGTCGGCGGTGTCGGCCAGGGGGGTGACGACGAGGCCATCCTCGTCGACCTGGCGCGTGTCCCGGTCCACATCGACCAGATCGTCTTCACCGTGAACTCCTTCACGGGCCAGACGTTCCAGGAGGTGCAGAACGCGTTCTGCCGCCTGGTCGACGAGACCAACGGCCAGGAGCTGGCGCGCTACACGCTGGACGGCGGCGGCAACTACACCGCCCAGATCATGGCCAAGGTGCACAGGGCCGGCGCGGGCTGGAACATGACGGCCGTCGGTTCCGCGGCCAACGGCCGCACCTTCCAGGACCTGATGCCGGCGATCCTGCCGGTCCTGTAAGCAGGCCGACGCACAGCGCACACAGTGACACAGGGGGGACGAAGGCGATGACGGCCGAGCTGGTCCGGGGGCAGAACCATCCGCTCCCCGAGGTCCGACTGGAGGTCCGTGTCTCGGCCGGCAAGCCGATCGTGGCGGGGGCCACGCTCAGCGACGAGCACGGCAAGGTGCACGGTGTGGAGTGGGTGGCCCATCCGGGCGCGCCCACGCTGCCCGGCCTCGAGGTGTCCAGGCAGGCGGCGGCCGACCACCGTCTCGCCTTCGACCTGGACGCCATGCCGCAGGCCGTGCACCGGGTGAGCGTGCTGCTCGCGCTGCCGTCCGGCGTCGGCGGCCCCGTCCGGTTCGGCGCCGTCGCCGCTCCCTTCCTCGCCGTCACCGGACTCGACGGCACCGAGATCGCCAGCTACACCGTCACCGGCCTGGACTCCGAGTCGGCCGTCGTCGCCCTGGAGCTCTACCGCCGGCAGGGCGCCTGGAAGGTCCGCGCGGTCGGCCAGGGATACGCGGGCGGCCTGGCCGAACTCCTCACCGACCAAGGCCTGACCGAGGCTCCGCAACTCGCGCGCGGCATCGACGAGGCGGTGGCCCAGGGACTGGCCCGCTCGGTGGCGGCGCCCCCGCCCCGGATCTCCGACGCCGATCGCCCCCGGCACGCCGCGGCACCAGCACAGGGCCCCGACCAGGCCCGCGGCGGCACCGCTCCCCAGAGCACCTCCCCGAACGCGTCGCCGCAACAGAGCCCCTACGGCGCCTCGGACCCCCAGGACGCCACGCGAGCCGGCCACGGTGCGACACCGCAGCCCGGATCCGTGCCGGCGGGACCGCCCGCCGTCACACCAGCCGCCGCACCCACCGCCGGCGACCCCGTCAACTACACGCACCCCGGCCGGCAGACCGCGGCGCCTCCGCCGCCACCGCCGACCGCGCCCGAGGCCCAGCCGGGACGGCCCGCGCAGCCTGTCGCCGGTGACGCCACCGGCTGGTCCATGGACGAGCGGCTCTACAACCAGGTGTGGGGCATGTTCGAGGACCTGGCCCGTACCACGGCCGCCTACCGCAGCGCCGTCGACTTCGCCGACTCCCGCATGGAGCAGGAGCTCGACAAGGCCCTGTCCGACCCACGCAACCGTATGGGCGGCCAGGGCGATGCCGCGCGCGAGGCAGCCCGGGCGAGGCACACCGAGCTCGTCGACCGGGCCAGGGAGGCACTCGACCGGGACCTCGCCCAGCTCAGGGCCGAGGCGGACGTCGTCGAGCCCGCGCTGCCCCCGGCGTACGCGCGCTGGGACAACCCCGTCTGGCACGGCTACCGCGTCCCGATGGAGATCCCCATGGCCCTGCGCCTGGGCGACCTCCACCTGCCCGAGAGCGAGAACCTGCGGATCCCGATGCTGGTCCGCCTGCCGCTGGAGCGCGGGCTGTGGATCGACAGCGGCCGCTCGGGATCCGGCGAGGCCGCGTTCACCGACTCCGACGAGCTGCGCGCCCTGGCTCTTCAAACCGCGACCGCACTGGCCGCGCGGGTCCTCGCGGTCTACCCTCCGGGCGAGTTCTCGGTGCACGTCATCGACCCCGCCGGCACAGGCGCGTCCGCGCTCGCGCCGCTGGTGCGGGCCGGTGTGCTCGCCGCTCCGCCCGCCGCCGGCGCCGCGGGCGTGGCCGACGTGCTGACCCGGCTCACCCAACGCGTCGACCTGGTGCAGATGGCCGTGCGCGGTGGCGCGTCCGACGCCCTGCCCCCGGGCTTCGACACGTCCGAACAGCTGCTGATCGTCAACGACTTCCCGCACGGCTTCGACGACCGGGCCGTCACGCAGCTGCGCTATCTCGCGGACGAGGGCCCGGCCGTTGGTGTGCACCTGATGATGGTCGCCGACCGTCAGGACGCCGCCGCGTACGGGCCGTTGCTCGACCCTCTGTGGCGTTCGCTGATGCGACTCACACCCGTGCCCGACGACCACCTCGCCGACCCCTGGGTGGGACATGCCTGGACGTACGAGCCCGCGCTCGTCCCACCGGGCAGCCAGGTCCTGGAGCAGGTCCTCACTCAGGTCGCGACGGCTCGCCGCACCTGGAGCCGTTGACCTGTCCGGGCTCCTCGCCAAGCGTAGGCAAAACTATCTGACCAGGGGTTTTGACTCACTTTTTGCTTAGCCCTTTACCTTTCCTTGGTGATTCGGGTAGTCTTTTCCGTACGGAGGGGAGTACTCCCTACCAGCTGCGGCGTACCCGTCAATACGGATCTGGCCAGATCCCGGGGCGTCGGCCCGAGGTACCAGGCGTGTCGAACGCCAGCGGTGGCACGGGTGGAAGAGACCTCCGGCAGCGACGACGCTGACATTTGCCGTTACGTACTGCCGGAGGCGCAGTGGAAGTTTCCACGACCCTATGGGTCCTGACCATCGTGGGCCTTGCCGCCCTGATCGCGGTCGATTTCTTCATCGGCCGCAAACCACATGACGTATCGATCAAGGAAGCCGGGATCTGGACGGTCGTCTGGATCGTCCTGGCCGCGCTCTTCGGGCTCGGCCTGCTCGTCTTCTCCGGGGGCCAGCCGGCCGGGGAGTTCTTCGCCGGCTTCATCACCGAGAAGTCGCTGAGCGTCGACAATCTGTTCGTCTTCGTGCTGATCATGGCGAAGTTCTCGGTGCCCTCGCAGTACCAGCAGCGAGTCCTGCTCATCGGCGTGCTGATAGCCCTGGTGCTGCGTGCCATCTTCATCGCTGCGGGCGCGGCGATCCTCTCCAGCTTCGCTTGGGTCTTCTACATCTTCGGCGCCTTCCTGATCTACACCGCCTGGAAGCTGATCCAGGAGGCCAGGGCCGACGAGTCCGAGGAGGAGTGGGAGGAGAACAAGCTGCTCAAGGCGGCCGAGAGGCGCTTCGGCGTGGCCGACCGCTACCACGGCACCAAGCTGTGGATCGAGCAGAACGGCAAGCGCGTCATGACGCCGATGCTGGTCGTGATGCTCGCCATCGGCACGACGGACGTGCTCTTCGCGCTCGACTCGATCCCGGCGATCTTCGGTCTGACCCAGGACCCGTACATCGTGTTCACGGCCAACGCGTTCGCGCTGATGGGCCTGCGCCAGCTGTACTTCCTCATCGGCGGTCTGCTGAAGAAGCTGGTCCACCTCTCCTACGGTCTGTCGGTCATTCTCGGCTTCATCGGCGTCAAGCTCGTGCTGCACGCACTGCACGAGTCCGGCGTCCACGTCCCCGAGATCTCCATACCGGTCTCGCTCGGCGTGATCTGCGCCGTTCTGATCGTCACCACGATCACCAGCCTGATGGCATCCAAGAAGCAGGCGGCGGCCGAGGCGGCGCAGAAGGAGACCGAAGGCACTCCGCAGGACAGCGTCGAGGCCGGACGGCCGCAGGCGTAGAGACACTCGGCACCGGGAGCGCGCTGGTCGCCTTGCCGACCACCGCTCCCGGTGCTGGTTCGTCTCCTGGAGTGGCGCCGACCGGACGAATCCGGCGTCGCCCGTCCTCTCCTCAGCCGACGCCGCTCGATCTCGTCTCAGCCGGTGGTCGCTTCGGCCGCGACCGCCCGCACCGGTCGCGTCTCCGGCAGTAGTGCGAAGCAGCCCAGGCTCAGCAGTGCGATCCCCGTCAGATACGCGGCCACGCCCCAAGGGGTCCCGTCGCCCTGAGCCGCGGCCGTCGCCACGATCGGGGTCAGGGCACCGCCGAGCACCCCGCCCAGGTTGTAACCCACCGCGGCCCCCGTGCAGCGCACACGGGGCTCGTACAGCTCCGGCAGATACGCGGCGATCACGGCGAACATGGTGATGAACGCGAGCATCGCCATGAGGAACCCGAAGAACATCAGCAGCGGCTCTCCGGTCGCCAGGAGTCCCACCATGGGGAACATCCACAGCGCGGACGCCGCACATCCGACCAGACACATGGGCCGCCGGCCGAACCGGTCGCCGAGGAGCGCCGCAACAGGTGTGAGCGCGCCCTTCACGACCACGGCGGCCATGATGCAGGCCAGCATGACCGTACGGTCCACGCCCAGCCGTTCGGTGGCGTACGCGAGGGACCAGGTCGTCACCGCGTAGAAAACGGCGTACCCGGTCGCGAGCGCCCCGGCCGTCAGCAGCACCAGTCGCCAGTGGCCGCGCACCACTTCGGCGAGCGGCATGCGCGCGTGGTTGTCGATGCCGAGGAACTGGGGGCTCTCGGCGAGCGAGGAGCGCAGCCACAGCCCGGCCAGGGCCAACGCCCCCGCCGCCCAGAACGGCACCCGCCAACCCCAGGACGCGAACTGGGCATCCGACAGCGTCGCCGACAGCACCAGCATCACGCCGTTGGCCAGCAAGAACCCCACCGCCGGGCCGATCTGCGGGAAGCTCGACCACAACGCGCGCCGCTCGGCGGGCGCGTGCTCCGCGGTCAGCAGCACGGCGCCGCCCCACTCCCCGCCGAGCCCGAGCCCCTGCAGGAAACGCAGCGTGAGAAGGAGCACGGGAGCCGCCACGCCGATCGAGTCGTACGTGGGGACACAGCCGACGGCCACGGTCGCCGTACCGGTCAGCAGCAGCGAGGCGACGAGAACCGGTCGCCGACCGCGCCGGTCCCCGATGTGCCCGAACAGCACCGACCCCAGGGGCCGGGCGACGAAGCCGACGCCGAAGGTCGCGAAGGCGGCGAGCATGCCGGCCACCGGCGAGAACGTCGGGAAGAACAGCGGCCCCAGGACCAGTGCGGCCGCCGTGCCGTACACGAAGAAGTCGTAGAACTCGATGGCCGTCCCGGCGAGCGAGGCGGTGGCGAGCCGCAACATGGAGGGTGGTCTCACGGTGTGTGCATGGCGCATGCCGCGTCAACTACCCACGGTGACCGGCGGTTACGGGGGCGCACGGTGGTCCGTACGACGTCAGTGCGTACCCCAGGTCTCAGTACGTCACCGTGATGCGCCGGGCGGGCCCGTCGACGCGCATCGCGCCCCCGTACGGGATGACGACCTGGGGATCGGTGTGCCCGAGGTCCACGTCGAAGACGATCATCATGTCGGGGGCGTACACACGCAGGGCGCGCAGAACGGCCTCGCGCTGCTCGGCGGCGTAACGGGCGGCTTCCTCAGGGCTGTTGGGGCGCTCGAAGGACCAGGTCCTGGCCCGGCCCATCAGGAGCGCGGAGAAGCGCTGGAGCAGCCCGCGCTCGCCCATGTTCCTCAGGGTGCGGAACACCTCCTCGCCGCTCGGCAGTTCCTCCGAGGTCTCCAGGAACAGCACGCCTCCGTCGAGTACCGAGAGATCGCGGGGAACCTCGCGGTCGGCCATCAGCAGCCAGCCCACGATCTCCAGACAGCCGCCCCAACTGCGGCCTTCGACCACCCGGTCCGCGTTCACCCAGGTCCACCCCGTGCCCGGCCGGGTCTCCGGCTCGGACTCGAAGGTCGCCGGGTCCGCCCAGTCGCGGCTGACGTCGCGCCACCGCTCGGCGGGCCTGAGCTCGTACTCACCCGAGGTGAAGAGCGCCGCCCGCACCGACTCCGCGGTCAGTGGGTCCATGGCGACCGGCCGGCCCAACTCGGCCATCACGGACGCGCCGTGGTAGCCCACGATGCCGGTGTTCCAGAGGTACGCGAGCATGCTCGTGTTGTCGCTCCAGCCGAAGAAAGGCTTCGGGTTGGCGCGGATCAACTCCCGGTCCAGCAGCGGCAGCACCGTGATCTGGTCGTCGCCGCCGATCGACGCGATGACCGCCTTGATGTCCGGGTCGGCGAAGGCCGCGTGGATGTCGTCGGCGCGCTCCTGGGGTGTCGAGCCCATCTTCCGGGTCGTCGGGTACTCGACCGGTTCGAGACCGTAGTCCTCGCGCAGCCGCTCCAGGCCCAGTTCGAAGGGGAGGGGGAGGAGTCCCGGCAGCCCCGAGGACGGGGAGAGCACGGCTACGCGGTCGCCGGGGGAGGGCTTGGGAGGAGAGGAGGGCGCGGTCATGCGGGGAGCGTACGGGCTCACTCACTGTCGGTGCACCGTGATAAACCGGGTCCGAGCAGCGGCCTTGAGCAGAC
Source organism: Streptomyces sp. NPDC046862 (assembly GCF_040704615.1). Taxonomy (NCBI): domain Bacteria; kingdom Bacillati; phylum Actinomycetota; class Actinomycetes; order Kitasatosporales; family Streptomycetaceae; genus Streptomyces; species Streptomyces sp. NPDC046862. Next base: position 124,659 of record NZ_JBEYXP010000002.1, read on the forward strand.
CGCCCCCGCCCACCGGACCGGAGGAACAGTGCCCCGCACCCTCGCCAACGCCCCGATCATGATCCTCAACGGGCCCAACCTGAACCTCCTCGGCCAGCGCCAGCCCGAGATCTACGGCTCCGACACGCTCGCCGACGTCGAGGCCCTGTGCGCCAAGGCGGCGGCCGCGCACGGCGGCACGGTGGACTTCCGCCAGTCCAACCACGAGGGCGAACTGGTCGACTGGATCCACGAGGCCCGGCTGAACCACGCCGGCATCGTCATCAACCCCGGCGCCTACTCGCACACGTCGGTCGCGATCCTGGACGCCCTCAACACCTGTGACGGTCTGCCCGTGCTGGAGGTCCACATCTCCAACATCCACAAGCGGGAGGAGTTCCGGCACCACTCGTACGTCTCGCTGCGCGCCGACGGCGTCATCGCGGGCTGTGGGGTCCAGGGATACGTGTTCGGGGTGGAGCGGGTCGCGGCGCTGGCGGGGGTGGGGCAGGCGGACACCTGAGCCCCACCCGTACGGGGCTCGCGATCCGCTCGCAAGCCCCGTCTCAGAGCCGTCCGGCGTCCACGATCCGCCGCAGGAAACGCCGTGTGCGCTCCTGCCGCGGGTCTGCGAAGACCTGCTCGGCGGTGCCGCGCTCCAGGACCACGCCGCCGTCCAGGAAGCACACCTGGTCCGCGACCTCGCGGGCGAAGCCCATCTCGTGCGTCGCCAGCACCATGGTCATGCCGTCGTCCTTCAGATCCCGGACGACAGTGAGGACCTCGCCCACGAGCTCGGGGTCGAGCGCGGCGGTGATCTCGTCGAGGAGCAGCAGCCGGGGCCGTACGGCCAGTGCGCGGACGATCGCGACCCGTTGCTGCTGCCCGCCGCTCAACCGGTCGGGGTACTCGCTCGCCTTGGCGCCGAGTCCGAGCCGCTCCAGCAGCTCCCGGGCCCGCTCCTCGGCCTCCGCGCGGGCCACGCGGTGGACGCGGCGCGGGGCGAGGGTGATGTTCTCCAGCACGGTCATGTGCGGGAAGAGATTGTAGGCCTGGAAGACCACGCCGATCCGGCGGCGCACCGCGTCCTGGTCCGCCCGGGGGTTCGTGATCTCCTCGTCGTCCAGCCAGATCGCCCCGTCGTCGATCTCCTCCAGGAGGTTGGCGCAGCGCAGCAGTGTCGACTTGCCGGACCCGGAGGCACCGATCAGGGCGGTCACCGTGTGCGGGGCGACCTCCAGATCGACGTTGCGCAGGACGACCGCATCGCCGAAGGTCTTGCGGACGGACTCCATCCGCAGCACCGGCGGCCGCGTCGAGGACTGTTCGGGGGACTCGCTCATGGGGTGCCTCCCTGGGCCCTGCGACGGTCCATGCGGGCGGTGACCCAGTCCGTGAAGCGGGTCATCGGGATGGTCAGCGCGACGAAGACCAGCCCGGCGACGATGTACGGCGTGTAGTTGAGACTGCGGCCCACGATGATGTCGGCCGCGCGGACGGCGTCGACCGCGCCGCCGATCGACACGAGCCCGGTGTCCTTCTGCAGCGACACCAGGTCGTTGAGCAGCGGTGGCACCTGGCGGCGCACCGCCTGGGGGAGGACGACGTGCCGCAGTGCCTGCCGGTTGGTCAGGCCGAGGGAGCGTGCCGCCGCCCGCTGCGAGGGGTGCACGGACTCGATGCCCGCGCGGAACACCTCGGCGACGTACGCCGAGTACGTCAGCGTCAGTGCCGTACCGCCCAGCAGCACCGGATCGACGGTCACGCCCTGCAGCCGCAGAGCGGGGACTCCCAGGACGACGATCATCAGGTTGATGATGAGCGGCAGTCCCCGGAAGAAGTCGGTGTAGGCGGCGGCCAGGGCCCGCAGCGGGAAGAAGACCGGGCCGGGCAGGGTGCGCGCGATGGCGATGAGCATGCCGAGGACGAGCACCGCGACACCGCACACCAGCAGCAGCCGGACGTTGAGCCACAGCCCGTCGAGGACCTTGGGGAGCGCCTCGCGCGCGTACCCCCAGTCGAAGAACGTCTCCTTGGTGCGCGGCCAGCCGGGCGCGCCCACGACGACCAGGTAGAGGACGACGGCCGTGACCAGGGTCGAGAGCGCGGCGATCGCGGTCGCGCGGCGGGCGCGGGCACGCTGGTACGCCTCCCGCTCGATCCGCCGCTGGGAGGGGACGTACGCGTCGTCCCCGCCCCGCATGTCGCCCGGCTCGTCCTGCCCGGACTCCTCCTTCAGAACAGTCACTTGAGCACCGTCACTTGAGAACCGGGGCGTCAACGGCGTCGGACAGCCACTGCTTCTCGACCTTCGCCAGCGTGCCGTCCTCGCGCAGGGCGTCCACCGCGTCCGTCACGCACGGGGTGAGCGCGCTCCCCTTGTCGAGGACGAGGCCGAACTGCTCCGGCGTGCCGCCCTGGTTCTCGAACTGCCCCACGATCTTCGCGTCCGTCACCTCGGCCGCGGTGATGTAGAAGGCGGTCGGCAGGTCGACCACGATGGCGTCGACCTGGCCGTTCTTCAGCGCGGACTTGGCCTGGTCGTTCTTCGCGAACGCGGCGGCCTCCTGCTTGGGCTTCACCACGTCGTTGATGTAGTCGAGGCTGGTGGTGCCGACCTGGGCGCCCAGCTTCACGTCCTTGAGGTCCGCGATGCTCGTCGCCTTGGCGGCCTTGGAGTCCTTGAGCGCGATGACGGCCTGGCGCACGTCGTAGTAGCCGGACGAGAAGTCCACGGCCTTCTTGCGCTCGTCGCTGACGGACACCTGGTTGATGTCGAAGTCGAAGGTCTTCTCGCCGGGCGCGAAGGCCTTGTTGAAGGGCACGGTCTGCCAGACCACGTCGGCCTTGTCGTAGCCGAGTTGCTTCGCCACGGCGTACGCGATCGCCGACTCGAAGCCCTTGCCGTTCGCGGGGTCGTCGTCCTTGAACCAGGGCTCGTACGCCGGCTTGTCGGTCGCGATCGTCAGCTTGCCGGACGTCTCGGTGCTCAACCTGCCCTTGGCGCAGTTCTCCTGAGCGGAGCCGGAGGCCTTGCCGGAGGCGTCGCTCTCGGGCTGCGGGGCGCAGCCCACGGCGACGGCGAGCAGGGCGACGGTGGCGGCGGACGCGGCGCGGCGCAGGGCGCGAGGCGCTCCAAGGGCGAGATGCATGGCGGGAGACTGACAGCGCCGCATCCCGTTTGTCGAGGTCACGACGGCAATTGTCCGCATATTGGGAACGGGTGTTGCGATTTCGTGAACAGCCGGGCGGAAGGCCCGAGGGGCCGCCGGCCGAGGGCGGGGATTGAGTGGCCGGCGGCCCATACCGCACAGGAGCCGTCATCCCGTGCGGGACTGCTTCCAGTGGACTGCGCCAATGACTGCGCCGGGAGCGCGCGAAGGGCACCGGCGCGTGTGTTCGGTTCACACGGGGCGCGTACGGCGCGCGCTCTGCGGCGCGCGCCGTGCGGCGCATCAACTGCCGCCCGACACCAGGGATTTCAGGTACTCAAGTGACACCAGGGTCGTCGGGAACGCCAGGCCTCAGGGCCGTTGCCACCTGTCCCGTGGGCCGATGTCACCAGCCCCGTGCGTGCCACTCCGGCAGGTGCGGACGCTCGGCGCCCAGCGTCGTGTCGTCGCCGTGGCCCGGGTAGACCCACGTCTCGTCCGGGAGCGGGTCGAAGATCTTCGTCTCGACGTCGCGGATCAGACTGGCGAACGCCTTCGGGTCCTTACGTGTGTTGCCCACACCTCCCGGGAACAGACAGTCCCCCGTGAACACATGAGGGTGGCCGTGCGGGTCGTCGTAGACGAGCGCGATCGAGCCAGGGGTGTGGCCCACCAGGTGGCGCGCGGTCAGCTCGACGCGCCCCACCCGGATCGTGTCGCCGTCGTCGACCGGGACGTCGGTCGGCACCGGGATGCCCTCGGCGTCGTCCCGGCCCGCGTACGTCCGCGCGCCCGTCGTCGCCACGACCTCGGCGAGCGCCTGCCAGTGGTCGCCGTGCTGATGCGTGGTGACGACGGAGGCGATGCCGTCGCCGCCGATCAGCGTGAGCAGCGTGGCCGCGTCGTTCGCCGCGTCGATCAGCAACTGCTCGTCGGTGGCACGGCAGCGCAGCAAGTACGCGTTGTTGTTCATCGGGCCGACCGCGACCTTGGAGATCATCAGGTCCTGCAGTTCGTGCACATCCGCAGGGCCGCCGACCGTCACCGCTCCGCTGTACGTCATGGCTGCAAGCCTATAGCGGGGGCAGCGAGGGGAGGGGGCCGCCGTCGGCGCGCAGTGCGGACCCGTCGCGGCGGCCCGCCAGCCAGCCGAGGAGGTCGGCCTGGCGGCCGCTGACCGTGAGCCCGGGGAGCGGCGGCTCGTAGCCGCTGTCGAGCTGCTCCTCGGAGACGGGCTCGGCGGCTCCGGTGGGGAGCATGCGCCCGTCGTCCTGCTTGATCAGCAGCGCGGGGACGCCGGGGTGGTTGCGGAACCGGTCGGCGAGGAAGTTGATCTCGCGCTGGGTGAACTCCTTCGAGAGGTCCTCCAGCTCGTACCCGATGCCGAGGTCCACGTGGTGGATCTCCACCTCGATCCAGCGCCGGAACGGCACCATCGCCGCCTGGTCGGTCACGCCGTTGCGCAGCTCCACCGTGCGGGACCAGTCCGCGGAGACCGAGGCGGCGTCCTGGAAGCGGCCCATGCTCTCGCGTACGTCGGCGAGCTGGACGTCCAGGGGGCGCGGCGCGTCCCGTTCGATGTCGGCGTCCCGAGCGTCCGCGGAGACGTACATGGGACGCCCCTGGAGGACGTTCACGAGCGCGTCCGCGTTGCGGGCGAGGTGGGCGAGGATGTGGCCGCGGGTCCAGCCCGGCAGCCGTGACGGCTCGGCGACGGAGGCGTTGTCCAGTTTGGCGGCTGCGGTGAGGAGCCGCTCGGTCGCATCACGTACAGATGCCAGGTCGCGCGCGTGATCCATCATGAGGCCGACCCTAGCGCCGCCACACGTTTGGGTGAAGGATGTGGACCGCCGCCGCAAATCGAATGCGCGTGCTATATGGTCGGGTTCTGCGTCGGGCATGCTGGAAGGCCCGGGATTGTTGAAGAACGGGGAAACAGGACCGGCGCTGTCAGTGGCTCCCCCTAGTCTGTGAAGGGCGGGGGCCCCGCCCCTGCTACTTCACTCAAGAAAGGTGCGGACCGGCGTGGCCGACCGTCTCATCGTCCGTGGCGCGCGCGAGCACAACCTCAAGAATGTCTCGCTCGACCTGCCGCGCGACTCGCTCATCGTCTTCACGGGCCTGTCAGGGTCGGGCAAGTCCTCGCTGGCCTTCGACACCATCTTCGCCGAGGGCCAGCGCCGCTACGTGGAGTCGCTGTCCTCGTACGCACGGCAGTTCCTCGGGCAGATGGACAAGCCGGACGTGGACTTCATCGAGGGTCTGTCCCCGGCTGTCTCCATCGACCAGAAGTCGACCTCGCGCAACCCGCGCTCCACGGTCGGCACCATCACCGAGGTCTACGACTACCTGCGCCTGCTCTTCGCGCGCATCGGCAAGCCGCACTGCCCCGAGTGCGGCCGCCCGATCTCGCGCCAGTCGCCGCAGGCCATCGTCGACAAGGTCCTGGAGCTGCCGGAGGGGAGCCGCTTCCAGGTGCTGTCGCCGCTGGTGCGCGAGCGCAAGGGCGAGTTCGTCGACCTGTTCGCGGACCTCCAGACCAAGGGCTACTCCCGTGCGCGCGTGGACGGGCAGACCATCCAGCTCACCGAGCCGCCGACGCTGAAGAAGCAGGAGAAGCACACCATCGAGGTGGTCGTCGACCGCCTCACGGTGAAGGACTCCGCCAAGCGCCGCCTCACCGACTCCGTGGAGACCGCCCTCGGCCTCTCCGGCGGCATGGTCGTGCTCGACTTCGTCGACCTCCCCGAGGACGACCCCGAGCGCGAGCGCATGTACTCGGAGCACCTGTACTGCCCGTACGACGACCTGTCCTTCGAGGAGCTGGAGCCCCGCTCCTTCTCCTTCAACTCGCCCTTCGGCGCCTGCCCCGACTGCACCGGCATCGGTACGCGCATGGAGGTCGACCCCGAGTTGATCGTCCCGGACGAGGAGAAGTCGCTCGACGAGGGCGCCATCCACCCCTGGTCGCACGGTCACACCAAGGACTACTTCGGCCGTCTCATCGGAGCCCTCGCCGACGCCCTCGGCTTCCGTACCGACATCCCCTTCGCCGGTCTGCCGCAGCGCGCGAAGAAGGCCCTGCTGTACGGCCACAGGACGCAGATCGAGGTCCGCTACCGCAACCGGTACGGCCGCGAGCGTGTCTACACCACGGCCTTCGAGGGCGCCGTCCCCTTCGTGAAGCGGCGGCACAGCGAGGCCGAGAGCGACGCCAGCCGTGAGCGCTTCGAGGGCTACATGCGCGAGGTGCCCTGCCCCACCTGTGAGGGCACCCGCCTGAAGCCGATCGTCCTCGCGGTCACGGTCATGGAGAAGTCCATCGCCGAGGTCTCCGCGATGTCCATCAGCGACTGCGCCGACTTCCTGGGCCGGCTCAAGCTCAACGCCCGCGACAAGAAGATCGCCGAGCGGGTGCTGAAGGAGGTCAACGAACGGCTGCGGTTCCTGGTCGACGTCGGCCTGGACTACCTCTCGCTGAACCGCGCGGCCGGCACCCTCTCCGGCGGCGAGGCCCAGCGCATCCGTCTGGCCACCCAGATCGGCTCCGGACTCGTGGGCGTGCTGTACGTGCTCGACGAGCCGTCCATCGGTCTGCACCAGCGCGACAACCACCGGCTGATCGAGACCCTGGTCCGCCTGCGCGACATGGGCAACACACTCATCGTCGTCGAGCACGACGAGGACACCATCAAGACCGCCGACTGGGTCGTCGACATCGGCCCCGGCGCCGGCGAGCACGGCGGCAAGGTCGTGCACAGCGGTCCCCTGAAGGAGCTGCTGGCCAACGCCGAGTCGATGACCGGGCAGTATCTGGCCGGCAAGAAGGAGATCACGCTCCCGGACATCCGCCGCCCGGTCGACCCCGGCCGCAGGCTCACCGTGCACGGCGCCCGCGAGAACAACCTCCAGGACATCGACGTGTCCTTCCCGCTGGGCGTGCTCACGGCCGTCACGGGCGTGTCGGGCTCCGGAAAGTCCACGCTGGTCAACGACATCCTGTACACGCACCTGGCCCGCGAGCTGAACGGCGCAAGGACCGTCCCCGGACGGCACACGCGCGTGGACGGCGACGACCTCGTCGACAAGGTGGTCCACGTCGACCAGTCGCCCATCGGCCGCACCCCGCGGTCCAACCCGGCGACGTACACCGGCGTCTTCGACCACGTCCGCAAGCTGTTCGCCGAGACGACCGAGGCGAAGGTGCGTGGCTACCAGCCCGGGCGCTTCTCGTTCAACGTCAAGGGCGGCCGCTGCGAGAACTGCTCCGGCGACGGCACCATCAAGATCGAGATGAACTTCCTGCCGGACGTGTACGTCCCGTGCGAGGTCTGCCACGGGGCGCGCTACAACCGGGAGACCCTGGAGGTCCACTACAAGGGCAAGTCCATCTCCGAGGTCCTGGACATGCCGATCGAAGAGGCCCACGGCTTCTTCGAGGCCGTGCCCGCGATCGCCCGCCACCTGAAGACGCTCAACGACGTCGGCCTCGGCTACGTCCGGCTCGGCCAGCCCGCGCCGACGCTGTCCGGCGGTGAGGCGCAGCGCGTCAAGCTGGCTAGCGAGCTGCAGAAGCGGTCCACCGGACGCACGGTGTACGTGCTCGACGAGCCGACCACCGGTCTGCACTTCGAGGACATCAGCAAGCTGATCACGGTGCTGTCGGGCCTCGTCGAAAAGGGCAACACGGTCATCGTCATCGAGCACAACCTCGACGTCATCAAGACCGCCGACTGGGTCGTCGACATGGGCCCCGAGGGCGGCAACGGCGGCGGCCTCGTCATCGCCGAGGGCACGCCCGAGCAGGTCGCCGGGGTCCCGGCCAGCCACACGGGCAAGTTCCTGCGCGAGATCCTGGGCGCCGAGCGCGTCAGCGACGCCGCCCAGGTGAAGGCCCCGCGCAAGGCCGCGGCCAGGAAGACGGTCGCCGCCACGTCGACGGCCAGGAAGACAGCCACGGCGAAGACCGCCAACAGCACGGCGACCAAGAAGGCCGCCGCGGCCACGAAGAAGGTGGCCACGAAGAAGACGGCCACCGCGAAGAAGACAGCGCGGGCCCCCAAGGCCTGAGGCCCCGCCCGCGAGGCGGGACAGACGAGCACGCGACGGGCGGTGTCCCGGGGAACTCCCCTGGGGACACCGCCCGCCGCACGTCAGCAGCCTTTCGCGTCCACCAACTCCGCCTGCTCCACCAACTCCGCCTGCCCCACTCACTCCACGGCTACGGTCACAGTTCGCCCAGTTCGGTGGCGTACGGCGGTTCCGCGCCCGCCCGGGAGCAGGTGATCGCCGCAGCGCGCGCCGCGAACCGCAGCAGCCGCGCCCAGCCGTCGGCACCCAGACCCACGAGCGCGTCGGGAGCCAGGGCGCCCCACGTGGACAGCCCGTGCAACAGGGCCGCGTTCACCGTGTCGCCGGCGCCGATGGTGTCCACGACGTCGACCCGCTCGCCCGGGACGGAGTGCTCGGAGCCGTCGCGGGTGAAGACCGTCAGCCCGTCGCCGCCGTGCGTGACCACGACGGCGGAGGGGCCGGAGGCCAGCCACTCGCGCGGGGTGCCGCCGAGCCACTGGGCGTCCTCCTCGGAGAGTTTCAGCAGGGACACCGACGGCAGCCAGCTCTTGAACCGGGCACGGTAGGCGTCCGCGTCCGGTATCAGCCCCGCCCGGATGTTCGGGTCGAGCGCGGTGAACACCCCCTGGGCCGCGGCCGTCCGCATCAGTTCCTCGTACGCGCTCGCGCCGGGCTCCAGGACGAGCGAGCAGGTGCCGAAGGACACGGCCTTCGTGCCGGCGGGAAGGCGGTCGGGAGCCTCGAACAGCCGGTCCGCGGTGCCCTCGACGTAGAAGGAGTACGCGGCCGAACCGCTCTCGTCGACCGAGGCCACGGCGAGCGTCGTCGGCTCCGTACCGCGCTGCACGGAGGCCACGTCGACACCCGCAGCCCGCAGCCCGTCCAGCAGTGCCTCACCGAAGGCGTCGCGTGAGACGCGGGAGCAGAACGCGGTGGGCGAGCCGAGGCGGCCGAGGGCCACCGCCGTGTTGTAGGGGCCGCCGCCACGAGCGGGCTGCAGCCCCACGAGGGCGCCCGCACCCTGCGGTACCAGGTCGATCAGGGCCTCACCGGCGACGACGATCACGAGACGGATCCTTTCTCGGAGTCCTTCGGGTTCCTCACGCCCTCGGAGGTCCCCGGACGCGTGGTGCTCTCGGGGCTCTCCGGGCAGCCGCACGAGCCGCGGTGGACGAACGTGGAGGGGAGCCGGACGGTACGGGCGGGCTGGTCGGGCGCGCCCAGCCGCTCCAGCAGCAGCCGCACGGCCTGCGCGCCGATCTCCTTGCTGGGCTGGGCGACGGCGGTCAGCCGTGGGTGGAACAGGTCGGCCCACGCGAAGTCGTCGAAGCAGCACAGCGCCATGTCGTGGGGAACGCGGACGCGCAGCTCGCCCAGGGCACGCAGGGCGCCGATGGTCATGGCGTTGTTGCCGGTGACGAGCGCCGTGGGCGGGCTCGACCGGGTGAGCAGCTCACGGGTCACGCGCCGGGACACCTCCGCGTCGGAGTCGCCCCGGGCCACGAGCGACTCGTCGTACGGCAGTCCGGCGGCCGTGAGGCCGAGACGGTAGCCGGTGATCCGCTCGCCCGTGGTGCTGAGGCCGGGCAGGCCCGCGACCAGCCCGATGCGCCGGTGGCCGAGATCGGCGAGATGTCCGACGAGCCGTGCCATGGGCTCGGTGTTCTCGGTGCAGACCTGGTCGAAGCGGAACGGGTCGCCGTCGGGCAGGGTGACCAGCCGGTCCAGGAACACGGTCGGCACGTCGTGCCGGCGGAGGTAGTCGAGGAGACCGTCGGGCCGCGCCGACGGTGCGACGATCATGCCGTCCACGCGCCGTTCGTGCAGGAGCTGGACGACCTTCCGCTCGTGCTCCGGGTCGTCGTGCGGATCGGCGATCAGCAGGCTGTAGCCGTGCTCCAGAGCACCGGCCTCGACGCCCTGGAGGATCTCCGTGAAGTACGGGTTGCTGACCGCCGACACCGCGAGCCCGATGGACCGTGTCCGTGAGGTGACCAGGGAACGGGCCAGCGTGTTCGGCGTGTAGCCGAGTGCCTCGATGGCGTCGAGGACGAGTTGGCGGGTCTGTGGCCGCACGGCGCGCGTGTTGTTCAGCACGTGCGAGACGGTCGCCACGGACACACCCGCGTGCTGCGCTACATCGACCATCGTGGCCAAGGCGGTCCCCTCCTCGGACACGGTGAGCTGCCTGGGCGGGAAGCTACCGCATGCGAGGGCATACGTAAACGTTTGCGCAAGCGTTTACGTATCGAGGCGGAATCATTGACGTGTCCGGGCGCGGGCGTCCGCGTCCCCGGGGCTTCCGCCGGAAGGGTGCCTGCGGTGCCCGTTACTCCCAGTCCCAGCCGATGCCCAGGATCCCCGAGCGGACCCGGGGCTCGACCAGGTGGACCGAGCGGTGCAGGCGGCTCAGGGGCAGTTCGTGGTGGCCGGTGCGCGGGGCCGCCGCCGTGTGCTGGGTGAAGCGGTGGCAGCGCGTGGGCATGGCCCGCTCGTCGAAGCACACCTGGAGCGCGTACTGCCCGCCCGAGTAGCCGAACCCGCGGGCGTACTCGTGGGACGTCCCGGCCGTGCCGTCCTCGACCCGGTACCGGAAGAGGAAGGTGTCGCCCGTGCGCAGCCGGATGTCGAAGAGCAGTTCCGCGACGAGTACTCCGGTGTCGCGGTGCCACCGCATCCGCCCGGTGCGGCAGTTCTCCAGGGCGTGTACGGTCATGCGCTCCGGCGAGCACCCCGGGTCACCGTGGTGCACGGCCACATAGCGGTCCACACCGTCCTTGTGGGCGCGCACGATGTGATGGGACTCGCGTGCCAGCAACTCGCGGTGCGCCCCGATCCGGACCCGTTCGTGGTGGGCGATGGTGTGCAGGCCGCCGTCGAGCGACGCCTCCAGTTCGTTCAGGAGCTGTTCCAGCACTCCCGACGCCTCCACGAGGGAGCGGTACGAGCGGCCCGCGTGACGCTCCTGGCCAGGGCGTTCCTCGGTCTCGGCGAGCAGGCGGATCAGAGACTCGTCGGGGAGGCGGAGAATCTCCTCCAGGGCGCGCACGGCCCGCAGGGACTCGGGGCGCTGTGGCCGTCGGGCGCCCTGCTGCCAGTAGCTCAGGCTGGTCACGCCGACCTTCACCCCGTAGCGCGACAGGTGGTGCTGGACGCGCTGCAGGGGCAGCCCGCGCGCGGCGATGGCGGCGCGCAGGGCGACATGGAAGGGGCCGCTGCGCAAGGCCGTCTCCAGTTCCGCCGCGGTGAGGTCCGCCTCCGTCGTGGCGACGTCCGCGTGCTCTGTGCCGTGCAGCATGCAGGGGCCTTTCTGTCCGGGGCGCGGACGGCGGGTCGGACCGTTCGCGTATGTGCGTCAGGCGCCCGGTGGGCGCCGGTGCCCGTGTGCCGGAACTCCGCACCCCCATGTGGGCAGTTCACGGCGCCGGGCCACCCCGCATTGAAGCGTGTTGACCATGCTCCGACAACACCTGGCGCGGAACACCACGCTCACCCGTCAAGCCGTCTACGGCCCCGGCTCCGGGCCCAGAAGATCGCGTATCGCGCGCCCGGACAGCCACGACTTGTGCAGGAATCCACGGGCGGGGCTCGCGGCGACGAGCTCCTCGAAGTCGTCCAGGGAGTGCGTCGAGATGAGGATGATGACGGAGGAAACGGTCTCCGCCAGCCGCGTGGCCAGGTCGAAGCCGCTCTCGCCGTCGAGGTCCAGATCCACCAGTACGACGTCCGGGGCAAGCTCGGTGGCCCGCGCGACCGCCTGCGCGCCCGTCGAGGCGACGCCGACGACAGTGACCCCGTCGCGCTCCAGCAGGGAACGCGCTGCCTCCAGGAACCGGGCGCTGTCATCGACGAGCAGACAGCGCATGGACATGCAGCAAGGGTGCCAACCGGTCGGTGATTGCGCCTTCCAGCTAGCCGGAAAAGTGCGGCGTGTTCATGTCCCGTGGGCGGCAGGGCCGGGGGAATGTGCTGAAGTCCTGTGCCGGTTGGCGCGGTTGCCGCTCACCTGGCGCGGTGCAGCGACATGGGCGCTAGCATGACGCTGCCCTGGGGGAGGCCGAGCAGCCTGGTCAAAGCAGGGGTGCGTCATGCAGGCACCGCACAGGAACGCGGGAACACGCCGGATCCGGCGAACCCTGGTCACAGGGACGCTGGCCGCCGCCCTGCTGCTGGCAGGGTGCAGCGGAGGCAACGGCTCGGGCGGGGGGAAGCGAGCGCCGAGCGACACCACCTGCGACGGCAGGATCGAGGGCACCGAACGCATCACGGTGTGGTTCCACACCGGGCAGAGCGGTGAACTCGACACCATGCGCGACCAGGTGCGGCAGTTCAACAGGACCCAGAAGCAGGTGAGGGTCGAGCTCGTCGCCCTGCCCCGGACGCCGTCGTACACCGCTCTGGTGGACTCCGCGGCGGCCAGCGGCGACCTTCCCGACCTGCTCGACTTCGACGGCCCGCACCTCTACAGCTACGCCTGGTCCGGCAAGCTCAAGCCGATCGACTCCTGCGTGCCCCGGAAGACCCTGGACGATCTGCTGCCGTCGATCCGCCGGCAGGGCACGTACGCCGGGCGGTTGTGGGGCATCGGAACGTTCGACTCCGGACTCGGTCTGTACGTAAGGCCGTCGGTGCTGAAGAAGGTGGGTGTGCGCATCCCGCGTGGCGTCGACGACGCCTGGACGGCCGGCGAACTGACCGGCATCCTCCGGAAACTCCGTGAGGAGGGTTACAAGAGGCCGCTCGACCTGTGGCTCCACCACGCCTCGGACGGCGGCGAGTGGAACACCTACGCGTTCGCGCCGGCCCTGTGGTCGGCGGGCGGCGACCTCATCGACCCCGAGTTCCGCACGGCTGACGGTTACCTCAACGGCCCGGCGTCCGTCAGGGCGCTCACCATCCTGCAGAACTGGGTCAGGGAAGGGCTCGTGGACCCGGGCAAGGACGACGAGGCGTTCGTCGAGGGCCGCAGCCCCATCTCCTGGATGGGCCACTGGAGATACGCCGAGTACACGAAAGCGCACCCCGGTGACGTGGCGATCGTGCCTCTGCCCGACTTCGGCAAGGGCACCGTCACGGGGATGGGGTCCTGGCAGTGGGGCATCACGTCGGGCGCCACCGACGGTGACGCGGTGTGGCGCTTCCTCGCGTATCTCCTGCGTCCGGAACAGGTCCTCAAAATGAGCGAGGCGAACGGCGCGGTCCCGGCGACGAACCGCGCGGTGAAACTCTCCTCCGCGTACGGCGCGGGCGGTGCCGAGCGGCTGTTCCTCGAGCAACTGCGGGACGGGGTCGCCCGGCCACGCCCGCAGACGCCCGCGTACCCGGCGATCACCACTGCTTTCTCGCGCGCCTTCGCGAAGATCGTCCTCGACGGCGCCTCCGTCAGGAGGACCCTGGACCAGGCGGCCCGGGCCATCGACAAGGACCTGGCCACGCACGACGGTTACCCGCAGAGCGGGCCGTGAGCGGCAGCGGAGCGTCCGCGCCTCCGGCCCACGTCCCGAGCGGCGGGGGTCCACGCGGAACAGGGAACGGATGGACGGCTCACAGGGTTCCCCGGCATCCTGAAGAAGCCGCGCGAGCAGGGGCACCAGAGGCCACTCGGCCGCACTGGGCGAAGGTGGGACAGGTGGACGCGAACAAGGACCCAGAAGTCCACGTGAGGGGCCGCAAGGCGGGGCCCTGGCCGGGATCCGGGCGGCACCAGGACTCCACGGAGGCGTCCTCATGGCAGGTGCGCGCCCTCGGCAGGGACCTCACGGGTCACCGTTGTCACCCTCGCCCGGGGCGTTGAGGACCGACCGTGCGCCGCGGACCGACCGGAAGACGCCTGCTCGCGCCACGCCGCGCGCCCCGAACGAGCCCCAAGAGCGCGCCCGCGCAGGGCACGAGCTCCACGGGAGCGGACGTGCCGGACGCGAGCCCCATGAACGTACCCGCGCCGGACACGACCCCCTCGAGCCCCACCGGCGCACCGGCACGTCGCCCTTCGCCCCCGGTCCGCCTAGCGATGCTCGCCCGCCTGCGCGTCGGGCCCAAGCTGATGCTCCTCGTGCTGCTGCCGGTGACCGGGCTGCTGGTCTTCACCGCCGCCGGCGCCGTGACCCAGTGGCGCGAGGCCCGGACCTTGGGCCACTTCCGCACGGCGACCGCGGTCGCGCACGCGACCACCGGGGTCTCCGACGCCGTCGCCCGGGAGCGGATCGCCGCCGTCCTGGCCAGGCTGCGGCCGGGGCCGGGCACGCTGAAGGAACGGTCCGCCGCCGAGAGCGCCACCGACCGCGCCGTGAAGCGGGCAGCCGCACGCGCGGAGTCCTGGTCGGGGCCCACCGACGTCGCGGGCCGCCTCGACGCCCTGAGCCGCGAACTGCACGCCGTACGCGCCCAGACGGGCACCGGCTCCCTCGGCCCCCAGGGCGTGACGACGCAGTACGGGAGCGTCGAGGACCGCCTCCTGCACACTGTCGCCGACCTGGAGTCCGGCCGCCCCACCCGGGACGCGGGCCGCGCCGCCGACGCCCACCTCGCCCTCCTTTCGGCCATCGAGGCCGCCGAGCGGGAACGCGCCGAACTGGCCGTCCTCCTCGACGCACCCCCCGGCAGACGGCCCGTCGCGGTGGGCCGCTGGCAGGCACTGGAGGAGGCCCAGCTCGACACCTTCCGGCAGAACACCTCGCCCGCGCTGAAGAGCGAGCTGTACGCCGCTCTGCTCCGGGCTCCCGGCCGGGCCGTCCGCGAGGTCCGCGACACGCTCGCCGCGCCGGCCGGGACGACCGCCGGCCTGCCCTCGTACGACCGCTGGCTGGCCGTCTCCGGGGCACGCGTCCAGGACCTGCGCCGCATCGAGGACAAGGCCGCGCGCGAACTGGCCGACGAGGCCGACCGCGATCTCACCGCCGCCCGGTCCGGTGGCGCGCGGGACCTCATCGTCTCCCTGCTCGTCCTGGGCGTCGTCACCGCGCTCGCGCTGGCCCTGCGCCGCTCGATCACCCAGCCCCTCGGCGACGTGTCCGCGGGCGCCCGGGCCCTGTCGGACGGCGACCTCTCGTACGACGTGGGCTACGCGGGACGCGACGAACTCGGCGACGTCGCCGACACCTTCCGCGGCCTGCGGGGGACCACCGAGCGGCTGGTCGGTGAGATCCGCGCCATGAACACCGCGATCAACGCGGGCCGCTTCGAGCACCGCGCCGACGTCGTCTCGTTCGAGGGCACCTGGGCACACCTGCTGCGCGGCATGAACGGCACGATGGCGTCCTTCGCCGCGGCGCACGGGCGACGGGAGAAAGCCGAGCAGGAACTGGAGAGCATCTTCAACCTCTCCCTCGACCTGCTCTGCATCTGCGGTTTCCAGGGTTACTTCAAGCGCGTGAACCCCGCCTTCGAGCGGACCCTGGGTTACCCGGGTGAGGTGCTGTTGTCCAAGCCGGTCCTCGAGTTCATCCACGAGGACGACCGGGCACGCGCGCGTGCCGCCTTCGAGCGGCTGGCGAACGGGCACGCGGTGGAGGAGTTCGAGAACCGTTGCGTGCGCGACGACGGCACCGAGCGCTGGCTGGAGTGGAGTGCCTGGCCGGTTCCCGAGGAGGGCCTCATCTACGGCGCCGCGCGCGACGTCACCGAGAGCCGCCGGGCCGCCCGTGAACAGGCCGCGCTGCGCCGGGTCGCCACCGCAGTGGCCAACGGGGTCCCGCCGTCCGAGGTGTTCGCGAGGGTCGCGGAGGAGGTGGCGGAGCTGCTGGGGACCGCCGTGGCCGTGCTGCGGTACGAGTCCGACGGCTATTTCACGGTCCTCGGGATCGCGCAGGACGCAGTGGGCGAGGGAGAGGGCGAGGACGCGGGCGGGGGCGAGGACGCGGGCGGGGACGGGGACAAGGGCAGGGACAAAAACAGACACGACGACGCCTGGCCCCGGCGGGCCGCCGTGGCGGGACGTTCCGCGGCCGCGCCCATCGTCGTCGACGGCCGGCGGTGGGGTGCCGTCGTCGCGGCCTCGATGGTGGAGCCGCTGCCCGGCGACACCGAGTCGCGTCTCGCCGACTTCACCGAACTCATCGCCACGGCCATCGCCAACGCCGACAGCCGCGCCCAGCTCACGGCCTCCCGCGCCCGTGTGGTGGCCGCCGGGGACGCCTCCCGGCGCCGCATCGAACGCGATCTGCACGACGGCGTCCAGCAGCGCCTGGTCTCGCTCCAACTGGAGCTGCGGCTGGCCGAGACCCTGGTGACGGACCGCTCCGGTGAACTCGGGCGGCGTCTGGCGCAGGTGGGCAAGGGCCTCGACGACGCCTTCCAGGACCTGCTCCAGGTGGCCCGCGGCATCCACCCGGCCGTCCTCTCGCGTGGCGGCCTGGGCCCGGCCCTGCGCGCCCTGGCCCGCCGCTCCGCCGTCCCCGTGGAACTCGACCTCGGGCTGCCCGCTGCCCGCTTCCCCGAACAGTTGGAGGTGGCCGCGTACTACGTGGCCTCCGAGTGCCTCACCAACGCCGCCAAGCACGCGAGCGCGACGGTGGTGACCATCGCGGCCGAGGACCGGGACGGCGTCCTGGAGTTGATGATCCGGGACGACGGCGTCGGCGGAGCGGAGCCCGGCAAGGGATCCGGACTCATCGGACTCATCGACCGCGTCGAGGCGGCGGGCGGCCGGCTGGACGTCGTCAGCCCACCGGGCGGCGGTACGACGCTGACGGTGCGGCTTCCCGTGCCGAGGCGCCCCGAGAGGGAGTGAGCGAGCACAGCCCTGGGAGCACAGCCCCGGGAGCACGGCCGTGGCCTCCCGCGGGCATGGCGGGCCGCCCGGAGCGTACGCGGGTGTCCAATCGAGGGGGAGTCATTGGACTCGGTGACGTGCGTACGGTCCGGGCGGCCGGGGCGGACGGTAGAGGCGACCGTCCGGTTCTAGGGGCGGGTGTTCCCGCCGTGCCGTGCGCCCTGGCGGCGCCTGGCGCGCACGATGTCGGGGTCCCTGGGGTCGCGGAGGGCGCTGAGGGAGAGCATGTCGTCCGTCTGCCGACGGACGGGGGCCGACCGTCGCTTCTCGATCCGTGTCTGCCGCATGTGCGCAGCCCTTCGAGCGATGTTCCGATGACCCGCCACCCCTCTTCTCACTTCCGGAGCGGCACGTCCCTTGCATCTGCACTGGTTCGAGCATCCCGTCCCGACGTCAAGGTGTCGTCATGGCCAGCCCCCAAGTAGGTTTCCGGCTAGCCGGAAGTGGTCGGTTCCGGCAGGCTGTTGGTCGCGCACCGCATGGGATCGGGCAGAATCGGACGGGGTCGGGTACATGGGCGACATGGACGACGCGGTCGCGAAACAGCGTCCCGCGCGCGGGAGAGTGGTTCTCGCCGACGACGACGTCCTGCTCAGGGAGGGCCTGGCCAGCCTGTGCGAGCGGGGCGGGTACGAGGTGGCGGGCCAGGCCGGGGACGCCGTCCACCTCCTGGAACTCGTCGAGGGCGAGCGGCCCGACCTCGCGATCATCGACATCAGGATGCCGCCGAACCAGTCCACCGAGGGGCTGAAAGCGGCCCGCGCCATCCGAGAGCGCCACCCCGACACGGGCATCCTGGTGCTGTCGGCGTACGTCGAGGTCGAGGACGCCCTGGAACTGCTGGCCGGCGGCCGGCGGATCGGTTACCTGCTCAAGAGCCGGGTCACGGTGGTCGACGAGTTCATCGAGACGCTGGAGCGCATCCTGAAGGGCGGTTCGGTCGTCGACCCCTCCCTCGTGCAGGAACTCGTCGTCGCCCAGCGCCGCGACGATCCTCTCGGCGTCCTCAGCAACCGTGAGCGCGAAGTCCTCGCCCTCATGGCCGAGGGCAGATCCAACGCCGGTATCGGCCGCCGTCTGTGGGTCACCGAGGGCACCGTCGAGAAGCACGTGCGCAGCATCCTGGGCAAGCTCCGGCTGCCCGAGGACACCGACGACCACCGCCGCGTCCTCGCCGTCCTGACCTTCCTGGAGTCGGGCCAGTACGGGGGGTGAGCGAGGCGGGTGAGCGGGGCCCGCGAGGGGTGGCCGGGGTCCGTCCACAGGGCCGCCGCGATGTCGGTCCCCGCCAGTAGGGTGTGGAACATGGCCGACCCCTCCAGCTACCGCCCCAGGCCGGGACAGATCCCGGACACACCCGGGGTCTACAAGTTCCGTGACGAGCACCGCCGGGTGATCTACGTCGGGAAGGCGAAGAGCCTGCGCCAGCGCCTGGCGAACTACTTCCAGGATCTGGCGGGCCTCCACCCGCGCACCCGCACCATGGTCACCACGGCCGCGTCCGTGGAGTGGACGGTGGTGTCCACGGAGGTGGAGGCCCTTCAGCTGGAGTACTCCTGGATCAAGGAGTTCGACCCCCGTTTCAACGTCAAGTACCGCGACGACAAGAGCTACCCGTACCTCGCGGTGACGATGAGCGAACAGTTCCCGCGCGTGCAGGTGATGCGCGGTCACAAGAAGAAGGGCGTGCGCTACTTCGGGCCGTACGCGCACGCGTGGGCGATCCGCGACACCGTGGACCTGCTGCTGCGCGTCTTCCCCGTGCGCACCTGCTCGGCCGGCGTGTTCAAGAACGCGGCCCGCACCGGCCGTCCCTGCCTCCTCGGCTACATCGGCAAGTGCTCGGCCCCGTGCGTCGAGCGGATCTCCCCCGAGGACCACCGGGAACTGGCCGACGAGTTCTGCGACTTCATGGCCGGCCGCACCGGCACCTACCTGCGCCGCCTCGAGAAGCAGATGATGGAGGCGGCCGGCGAGATGGAGTACGAGCGGGCCGCCCGCCTGCGCGACGACATCGAGGCCCTGAAGAAGGCCATGGAGAAGAACGCGGTCGTGCTCGCCGACGCGACCGACGCGGACCTCATCGCGGTCGCCGAGGACGAGCTGGAGGCGGCCGTGCAGATCTTCCACGTCCGCGGCGGACGCGTGCGCGGCCAGCGCGGCTGGGTCACCGACAAGGTCGAGGCGGTCACCACCGGTGACCTCGTCGAGCACGCCCTCCAGCAGCTCTACGGCGAGGAGACCGGCGACGCCGTCCCCAAGGAGGTACTGGTCCCCGCGCTGCCCGAGCCCGTCGAGCCCGTCCAGGAGTGGCTCACCGACCGACGCGGGTCGAACGTGTCGCTGCGCATCCCGCAGCGCGGCGACAAGAAGGCACTCATGGAGACCGTGGAGCGCAACGCCCAGCAGGCGCTCGCCCTGCACAAGACCAAGCGCGCCTCCGACCTCACCACCCGCTCGCGCGCCCTGGAGGAGATCGCCGAGGCCCTCGACCTGGACAGCGCGCCCCTGAGGATCGAGTGCTACGACATCTCGCACCTCCAGGGCGACGACGTCGTGGCCTCCATGGTCGTCTTCGAGGACGGCCTGCAGCGCAAGAGCGAGTACCGCCGCTTCCAGATCAAGGGCTTCGAGGGACAGGACGACGTCCGCTCCATGCACGAGGTGATCACCCGCCGCTTCAGGCGGTACCTCGCGGAGAAGGAGAGGACCGGAGAGTGGGCCGACGGCGACGAGATCGACGGCGCTGAGCGCCCGGGTGACCTCAAGGACGACGACGGCCGCCCCAAGCGCTTCGCCTATCCGCCCCAGCTCGTCGTCGTGGACGGCGGGCAGCCGCAGGTCGCCGCCGCCCGCAGGGCCCTCGACGAGCTCGGTATCGACGACATCGCCGTGTGCGGACTCGCCAAGCGTCTGGAGGAGGTCTGGGTACCCGGTGAGGACGACCCCGTCGTCCTGCCCCGCACCAGCGAGGGCCTGTACCTGCTCCAGCGCGTCCGCGACGAGGCGCACCGCTTCGCCATCACCTACCAGCGCACCAAGCGGGCCAAGCGCTTCAGGGCCGGCCCTCTGGACGAGGTGCCGGGTCTCGGCGACACCCGCAAACAGGCACTGATCAAGCACTTCGGTTCGGTGAAGAAACTGCGTTCCGCGACGATCGACCAGATCTGCGAGGTCCCCGGCATAGGCCGCAAGACGGCCGAGACGATCGCCGTCGCCCTGGCGGGAGCGGCCCCGGCCGCACCCGCCGTGAACACGGCGACCGGAGAGATCATGGAATACGAAGAAGGCGAGGCAGACGAGAGGGACGAGGTGCCCGAGACGACGGAGGGCCCCTCGGGGGAGCCCGTGTCCGCGGGAGCCCCGGACGAACGACGGGGGCAGGAGACATGAGCGAGCACGACACCCGCGAAGAAGAGCACCAGGAACACACAACACGGCGCGAGGAAGCCCCCGCGGCGGCGGGCGAGCACGCCTCACAGCACCCAGCGCCCCAGGAAGACGGAGCACAAGTGAGTACGGGCATCGAAACGGCCGGGGTCCCCGAGGCGGCCATCCCCGAGCTGGTCATCATCTCCGGCATGTCCGGCGCCGGACGGTCGACGGCCGCCAAGTGCCTGGAGGACCTCGGCTGGTTCGTCGTCGACAACCTGCCGCCCGCGCTGATCCCCACCATGGTGGAGCTCGGCGCCCGCTCCCAGGGCAACGTGGCACGGATCGCGGTCGTCGTCGACGTCCGCGGCCGCCGCTTCTTCGACAACCTCCGCGAGTCCCTCGCCGACCTGGCGGAGAAGCACGTCACCCGGCGGATCGTCTTCCTGGAGTCCTCCGACGAGGCCCTGGTCCGCCGTTTCGAGTCCGTGCGCCGCCCGCACCCCCTCCAGGGGGACGGCCGCATCGTCGACGGCATCGCCGCCGAGCGCGAGCTGCTGCGCGAGCTGCGCGGCGACGCCGACCTCGTGATCGACACCTCCAGCCTCAACGTGCACGAGCTGCGCGCCAAGATGGACGCCCAGTTCGCCGGAGAGGAGGAGCCCGAGCTGCGGGCCACCGTCATGTCCTTCGGCTTCAAGTACGGCCTCCCGGTGGACGCCGACCTGGTCGTGGACATGCGCTTCCTGCCGAACCCGCACTGGGTCCCCGAGCTGCGCCCCTACACCGGGCTCAACGAGGAGGTCTCCAACTACGTCTTCAACCAGCCCGGAGCCAAGGAGTTCCTCGACCGTTACACGGAGCTGCTGCAGCTCATCGCCGCCGGTTACCGCCGCGAGGGCAAGCGGTACGTGACCGTCGCGGTGGGCTGCACCGGCGGCAAGCACCGCTCGGTCGCCACCTCCGAGAAGCTCGCCGCCCGCCTCGCCTCCCAGGGCGTGGAGACCGTGGTCGTGCACCGCGACATGGGCCGCGAATGACGGGACGTGCCGCTCTGCGGCTCAGCAGGCTGCGCCGGGTCACCCAGGAGGAGCGAGAGGGCAGGCCCGCCGAGGCCCGCGGCGGACGGGGACGCCGCCGGGGCGCCCAGCCGAAGGTCGTCGCGCTCGGCGGCGGCATGGGTCTGTCGGCCTCGCTCGCCGCCCTGCGCCGGATCACCGGCGACCTCACCGCCGTCGTCACCGTGGCCGACGACGGCGGCTCCAGCGGGCGCCTGCGCGACGAACTCGGCGTGCTCCCGCCCGGCGACCTGCGCAAGGCGCTGGCCGCGCTGTGCGGCGACGACGACTGGGGCCAGACCTGGGCGCGCGTCATCCAGCACCGCTTCCAGTCCCAGGGCGACCTGCACGAGCACGCGGTCGGCAACCTGCTGATCGTCGCCCTGTGGGAGCAGCTCGGCGACCACGTCCAGGCCCTCGACCTGGTCGGCCGGCTCCTGGGCGCCCAGGGGAGGGTGCTGCCCATGTCGGCCGTGCCCCTGGAACTGCAGGCCCTGGTCAAGGGCCACGACCCGGCCCGCCCGGACGCCGTCGACACCGTGCGGGGACAGGCCACCGTCGCGCTCACCCCCGGTGAGGTGCAGTCCGTGCACCTCGTGCCGCACGACCCGCCCGCGGTCCCCGAGGCCGTCGAAGCGGTCCTGGACGCGGACTGGGTGGTGCTCGGCCCCGGCTCCTGGTTCTCCTCGGTCATCCCGCACCTCCTCGTGCCTCAGCTGCTCGACGCCCTCACAGAGACGAAGGCGCGCCGGGTGCTGTCTTTGAACCTCGCCCCGCAGCCCGGAGAAACAGACGGCTTCTCCCCGCAGCGTCATTTGGAGGTTTTGGCACGACACGCCCCTAAACTCGCCCTGGACGTGGTGCTGGCCGACACGGCCGCCGTGCCCGACCGCGCGTCGCTCACCGACGCGGCCAAGCGGTTCGGCGCCGCGGTCGAGCTGGCGCCGGTGGCCCGGACCGACGGCTCGCCGCGGCACGACCCGGAGCTGCTGGCCGCCGCGTACGACCGTATTTTTCGGATGCATGGAAGGATCGGCCCATGGCGATGACGGCAGCGGTGAAGGACGAGATCTCCCGGCTACCCGTCACCCGGACCTGCTGCAGAAAGGCGGAGGTCTCGGCGATCCTTCGGTTCGCGGGCGGGCTGCACCTGGTGAGCGGGCGCATCGTGATCGAGGCGGAGCTGGACACGGCGATGGCCGCGCGCCGGCTCAAGCGGGACATCCTGGAGATCTTCGGACACAGCTCCGAACTGATCGTGATGGCGCCCGGCGGACTGCGCCGAGGCTCCCGCTACGTGGTGCGCGTGGTCGCGGGCGGCGACCAGCTGGCCCGCCAGACCGGGCTCGTCGACGGCCGGGGCCGCCCCATCCGGGGCCTGCCTCCGCAGGTCGTCTCGGGGGCGACCTGCGACGCGGAGGCGGCCTGGCGCGGGGCGTTCCTGGCGCACGGCTCGCTCACCGAGCCCGGCCGCTCGTCCTCCCTGGAGGTGACCTGCCCGGGCCCGGAGGCCGCGCTCGCGCTGGTCGGCGCGGCCCGGCGACTGTCGATCGCCGCGAAGGCCCGCGAGGTACGGGGCGTGGACCGGGTCGTCGTCCGCGACGGCGACGCGATCGGCGCGCTCCTCACCCGCCTCGGCGCCCACGAGTCCGTGCTGGCCTGGGAGGAGCGGCGGATGCGCCGCGAGGTCCGCGCCACGGCGAACCGGCTCGCCAACTTCGACGACGCCAACCTGCGCCGCTCGGCCCGCGCCGCCGTCGCCGCCGGCGCCCGGGTGCAGCGCGCCCTGGAGATCCTCGCCGACGAGGTCCCCGAGCACCTCGCGGCAGCCGGACGCCTGCGCATGGATCACAAGCAGGCCTCCCTGGAGGAGCTGGGCGCGCTCGCCGACCCGCCGCTGACGAAGGACGCCGTCGCGGGCCGTATCCGCCGGCTGCTCGCCATGGCCGACAAGCGCGCCTCCGACCTCGGCATCCCGGGTACCGAGTCCAACCTCACCGAGGAGATGGCCGACAACCTGGTGGGTTGACGGCTCGTCGGACAATCCCAACGGTCCGTCAACACGCCGGTGCCGACCGCCCCCTTGGTGGGTGGTCGGCACCGGCGTTCCGCGTTCTTGGGAACTCCGTTGCCCCGCCCTGAGGCGCCCTTGACTCGATCATGAACTGTCATGAGCCTGGCATCTGTTCGTCGCTGTGGCGAACCGTTGCAAGGGGGGCTCATGAGACGAAAAGCGAGACCGATCCTCGCTGTTGGCGCACTCCTGCTCGGCGGTGCGGGACTGGCGCCCACCGCCCAGGCCGCTCAGTCGAGCGGCTCTCCCGGCGCGGACGAGGTCAGGGTCTACCGCGCCGAGGTCACCAAGCAGCAGATACCCCTGCTGCTGGCGGCCGGCCAGGACGGTCACGAACTCGGCGAACAGGCACCCGACAAGGGCACGGCCACCGTCGAGGTCTACCTGACCGGCAAACAGGCCGAACAGCTGGAGCAGAAGGGCGTCGACCTCAAGGAGCACAGGCTCACGGCGAAGGCCCGCGAGCGCGTGGCCGCCGCCGGGGACGGGGTCTTCCGGCCCTACAGCGGGGCGGGCAACCTCAAGGAGGAGATCCTCCGGACGGCCCAGGAGAACCCGTCCCTCACCAAGGTGGTCTCCCTCGGCAAGACCCTCCGGGGGCAGGACATCCTGGCGCTCAAACTGACCAGGAACGCCAAGAAGACCAAGGACGGCGCCAAGCCCTCCGTCCTCTACATGTCCAACCAGCACGCGCGCGAGTGGATCACGCCGGAAATGACCCGCCGGCTGATGCACCACTACCTGGACAACTACCGGACCGACAAGCGCATCAAGAAGATCGTCGACTCGACCGAGCTGTGGTTCGTGCTCTCCGCCAACCCGGACGGCTACGACTTCACCCACAAGGCCGACGGCGACCGCCAGTGGCGCAAGAACATGCGCGACGTCAACGGGGACGGCAAGATCACCATCGGCGACGGCGTCGACCTCAACCGTAACTTCGCCTACAAGTGGGGCTACGACGACGAGGGTTCCTCCCCGTTCCCCACCAGCCAGACCTACCGCGGCGGCGGCCCGAACTCCGAGCCCGAGACCAAGGCCATCGACCGCTTCGAGAAGCGCATCGGCTTCACGTACGGCATCAACTACCACTCGGCCGCCGAACTGCTCCTCTACGGAGTCGGCTGGCAGGTGGCCACCCCCACCCCGGACGACGTGCTCTACAAGTCCCTCGCCGGCACGCCCGAGAACTCCGCGATCCCGGGCTACCACCCGCAGCTCTCCTCCGAGCTCTACACGACCAACGGCGAGGCGGACGGACACGCGGCCAACGTCAACGGCACGGCGATGTTCACCCCGGAGATGTCGACCTGCGAGACGGCGTCCAACGTCGACCCGAACGACGCCTGGGAGGCCCGGGACTGCGAGTCGATCTTCACCTTCCCGGATGACGAGAAGCTGATCCAGCAGGAGTTCGTCAAGAACATCCCGTTCGCGCTCTCCGTCGCCGAGTCCGCAGCGAAGCCCGACCAGCCGAAGTCCTCGGTCGGCATCGACGCACCCGACTTCACCCCGGCCGGCTTCACCACGTCGTACGCGCGCGGCGCCGACCAGGAGGTCTCCGTCGTCGCACGCAGGTCCGTGCGCGACAAGGAACTCAAGTACCGCGTCAACGGCGGCCGTACGCACGACACGAGCCTCAAGGCCTGGAAGGGCGGCGAGACGTACGGCGGTGAGGACAACCTGTACTTCGACGAGTACCGGGCCAAGGTCAAGGGCGGCGACCCGGGCGACAAGGTCGAGGTCTGGTACACCGGCAGGACGAAGAGCGGCAAGCGCACCTCCAGCGAGCACTTCACGTACACGGTCGCCGAGCGCCCCAAGGCGGACACCCTCGTCGTCGCCGAGGAGGGCGCGGCGCAGACCCGGGCGAAGACGTATGTGGACGCGCTGAAGGCCAACGGCAGGAAGGCGATCGTCTGGGACGTCGCCACCCAGGGCGCCCCCGACGCGCTCGGCGTGCTCGACCACTTCGGGACGGTCGTCCACTACACGGGCGCCGTCCGCCCCGGCAACGCCACCCAGCTCGAACTGCGCGCCTTCCTCAACGAGGGCGGCAAGCTGATCGAGGCGGGCGAGAGCGCCGGCGGCTCCGTCGACCTCGGCGGGGGCACCCTGTCGAACGACTTCAGCCAGTACTACCTGGGCGCCTACACCCGCACGTCCCTGCCGAACGCCACGGCCTTCGCGGGCAGCGGCAGGCTCGCGGGCGTCACGGGAGCGCTCGGCGGTGCGCCCGGCAACCCGCTGGACGCGGCAGGATCGTTCGGCGTCACCTCCGACGCCCTGCCCGTGGAGACGTTCCCGCAGTTCAAGAGCGCGGGTGCCGGCCAGTACCCCGGAACCGTCAGTCCGTTCGGCCCCTACGAGGGCGCGTCCATGGCGGCCGTCACGCACACCGACTACGCCTGGAACCGCCTCACCCGCACCATCGACCTCACCTCGGTGAGCGCCGCCGACAAGCCCACCCTGCGCACCCAGCTCCTGTGGGACACCGAGGAGGGCTACGACCACGCGGTGCTGGAGGCGCACACGGCCGGGGGAGACGACTGGACCACGCTCCCGGACACCCAGGGCGCCTCCTCCAGCGCCGTGCCCGCCGAGTGCGGCGCAGGGTTCCTCATCCAGGCCCACCCGGCCCTCAAGCGGTACCTGACGCAGGGCGACGGTGGTTGCACGCCCACCGGCACCAGCGGCTCCTGGAACAGCTTCACCGGAGCCTCGGACGGCTGGAAGCAGGTCGAGTTCGACCTGTCCGCGTACGCCGGGAAGACGGTCGAGGTGTCGATCAGCTACATCAGCGACCCGGGTACCGGCGGCCGCGGCGTCCTCGCCGACAACGCCTCCGTCGTCGTCGGCGGAACGGCCGGTCAGACCGACGGCTTCGAGACGTCCCTGGGCGCCTGGAGCACCCCCGGACCGCCCGCGGGCAGCCCGGCGGTCGTGAAGGACTGGGGCCTGTCCGGCGCGTTGTTCACGACCTACGGAGCGGTCACCACCGGGGACACCGTGCTGCTGGGCTTCGGTCTGGAGCACATCACCGCGGCGGCCGACCGTACGGCTCTGGTACGCAAGGCGCTGGCCGCGCTGAAGCGCTGACGCCGGCCGGGCACGAGATGACTGTTCGCCGCCCGGCACGAGGTGACCGGCCGGTGACCGTTATCAGGTGATCAGGTTGCGGGAACAGGGCGGTCCGTACCCCTACTGGCGGGTACGGACCGCCCTGCCGTGTATGGGGCGTGCTCGATGTCACTTCGCTCGCCTCAGGGAGGTAGGGTCGTAGGCGGTCGGGGACATCCCATACAGCTCGCCGGTCCGCAACCGGCGTACCAACGAGGAGATCGGTTCGTGACGATCCGCGTAGGCATCAACGGCTTTGGCCGCATCGGTCGTAACTACTTCCGCGCGCTGCTGGAGCAGGGTGCAGACATCGAGATCGTGGCTGTCAACGACCTGGGTGACACCGCGACCACCGCTCACCTGCTGAAGTACGACACCATCCTGGGCCGTCTGAAGGCAGAGGTGTCCCACACCGAGGACACCATCACCGTCGACGGAAAGACGATCAAGGTCCTTTCCGAGCGCAACCCCGCCGACATCCCGTGGGGCGAGCTGGGCGTCGACATCGTCATCGAGTCGACCGGCATCTTCACGAAGAAGGCCGACGCCGAGAAGCACATCGCCGGCGGCGCCAAGAAGGTCCTCATCTCGGCTCCGGCCAAGGACGAGGACATCACCATCGTGATGGGCGTCAACCAGGACAAGTACGACTCGGCCAACCACCACGTCATCTCCAACGCCTCCTGCACCACCAACTGTGTGGCGCCGATGGCGAAGGTTCTCGACGAGAACTTCGGCATCGGCAAGGGCCTGATGACGACGGTGCACGCGTACACCAACGACCAGCGCATCCTGGACTTCCCGCACAAGGACCTGCGCCGCGCCCGTGCCGCCGCCGAGAACATCATCCCGACGACCACCGGTGCCGCCAAGGCCACCGCCCTCGTCCTGCCGCAGCTCGCGGGCAAGCTGGACGGCATCGCGATGCGCGTCCCGGTCCCGACCGGCTCGGTCACCGACCTCGTCATCGAGCTCGACCGCGAGGTCACCAAGGACGAGATCAACACCGCCTTCCAGAAGGCCGCCGAGGGCCAGCTGAAGGGCATCCTGGAGTACACCGAGGACCAGATCGTCTCCTCGGACATCGTCAACTGGCCGGCCTCCTGCACCTTCGACTCCTCCCTGACCATGGTCCTGGGCAAGCAGGTCAAGATCGTCGGCTGGTACGACAACGAGTGGGGCTACTCCAACCGCCTCGTCGACCTCACGGTCTTCGTCGGCGAGCAGCTCTGACTCCCGGAGCAGGCACTTCGTTGTGAGGCAGGGCTCGGGCAGCGCAAGGGCGCGCTGACCGGGCCCTGCTGTACGTACGGATCGATCAGCCCTCCGGGCACGAGAGCCATCCCCTAGGAGTCCCCTACATGAAGACGATCGACGAACTCCTCGCCGAAGGCGTCGGCGGCAAGCGGGTCTTCGTCCGCGCCGACCTCAACGTGCCGCTCGCCGGCACCGCCATCACCGACGACGGCCGTATCCGCGCCGTCGTGCCCACCGTCAAGGCCCTCGCCGCGGCGGGTGCCCGCGTCGTCGTCGCCTCGCACCTCGGCCGCCCCAAGGGTGCGCCGGACCCGGCCTTCTCGCTCGCCCCGGCCGCCGCCCGCCTCGGTGAACTCCTCGACGCCGACGTCGCGTTCGCGACCGACACGGTCGGCGAGTCCGCCACCTCCACCGTCGCGGCCCTGACCGACGGCCAGGTCGCGGTCATCGAGAACCTCCGCTTCAACGCCGGCGAGACCTCCAAGGACGACGCCGAGCGCGGCGCCTTCGCCGACCAGCTGGCCGCCCTCGCCGACGTCTACGTGGGGGACGGCTTCGGCGCCGTGCACCGCAAGCACGCCTCCGTGTACGACCTCCCGGCCCGCCTGCCGCACGCCGCCGGTTACCTGATCGCGAGCGAGGTCGCCGTCCTCAAGAAGCTCACCGAGGACGTCCAGCGCCCCTACGTCGTCGCGCTCGGCGGTGCCAAGGTCTCCGACAAGCTCGCCGTCATCGACCAGCTGCTCGGCAAGGCCGACCGCATCCTCATCGGCGGCGGCATGGCGTACACCTTCCTCAAGGCCAAGGGGTACGAGATCGGCACGTCCCTCCTCCAGGAGGACCAGATCGCGGCGGTCAACGAGTACATCGAGCGCGCGGAGAAGACCGGCGTCGAGCTGGTCCTGCCCGTCGACGCGGTCGTCGGGCCCGCCTTCCCGGACCTGAAGACCAAGGCGCCCGCGGGGGCGGCCGCCGTCGGCGCGGACGCCATCCCCGCCGACCAGATGGGCCTGGACGTCGGTCCGGAGACCGGTACGCTCTACGCCTCGAAGATCGCCGACGCCGCCACCGTCTTCTGGAACGGCCCGATGGGCGTCTTCGAACACCCCGATTTCGCCGAGGGCACCAAGGCGGTCGCCCAGGCACTCCTCGATTCCAAGGCCTTCACGGTCGTCGGCGGCGGAGACTCCGCCGCGGCCGTGCGCATCCTGGGCTTCGACGAGAACGCATTCGGCCACATCTCGACCGGGGGTGGCGCCTCCCTCGAATACCTCGAGGGCAAGACGCTCCCCGGCCTCGCCGCACTGGAGGACTGACCCGCATGAGCACGCGCACGCCTCTGATGGCGGGCAACTGGAAGATGAACCTCAACCACCTCGAGGCCATCGCCCACGTCCAGAAGCTCGCCTTCGCCCTCGCGGACAAGGACTACGAGGCCACCGAGGTCGCCGTCCTGCCGCCCTTCACCGACCTTCGCTCCGTGCAGACCCTGGTCGACGGCGACAAACTCAAGATCAAGTACGGCGCCCAGGACATCTCGGCCCACGACGGTGGCGCCTACACCGGCGAGATCTCCGGCTCGATGCTGGCCAAGCTCAAGTGCGGCTACGTGGCCGTCGGCCACTCCGAGCGCCGCCAGTACCACAACGAGACCGACGAGCTCTGCAACGCCAAGGTCAAGACCGCCTTCAAGCACGGCATCACCCCGATCCTGTGCGTCGGCGAGGAACTGGAGGTCCGCGAGGCGGGCAACCACGTCACGCACACGCTCGCCCAGGTCGAGGGCGGTCTGAAGGATGTCCCCGCCGAGCAGGCCGAGACCATCGTGATCGCCTACGAGCCGGTCTGGGCCATCGGCACGGGCAAGGTCTGCGGCGCCGCGGACGCCCAGGAGGTCTGCGCCGCCATCCGAGGCAAGCTCGCCGAGCTCTACTCGCAGGAGGTGGCCGACCAGGTCCGCATCCAGTACGGCGGCTCCGTCAAGGCCGGCAACGTCGCGGAGATCATGGCGCAGGCCGACATCGACGGTGCCCTGGTCGGCGGTGCCTCCCTGGACGCCGACGAGTTCGTCAAGATCGTGCGGTTCCGCGACCAGTAAGTGTGCGGTGGCCACGATCCGTCGTACCCTTGCGGGGGCCGGACCGGGCATGATGGACCATGCCGCCCGGCCCCCGTCGTCGATATCTGTCCGAGGAAGTTGGTCCAGCCGTGGTTATGGGGTTCTCGATCGCCCTGATCGTCTTCAGCCTGCTGATGATGCTGCTGGTGCTGATGCACAAGGGGAAGGGCGGCGGCCTCTCCGACATGTTCGGTGGCGGCATGCAGTCGTCCGTCGGCGGCTCCTCGGTCGCCGAGCGCAACCTCGACCGGATCACCATCGTGGTCGGTCTGCTGTGGTTCGCGTGCATTGTCGTACTCGGCATCCTGATGAAGGTCAACAACTGACCAACAGGCCCCAGGTACGGCAACGCGTCACAGACGCACCAATTCGCACGTAAAGCCCCATGCCCGGTACGCGTTGAACAACGCGGCCTATCATGGGGCTTGCGTCTAGGGGGCGGGGTGTAACTCCAATCACTGGACGCGCGTTGGGCCTTACGTAGACTGAGGCGCTCGCAGCGAAGCGTCACGCCGACTCGCTTCGCGGCACCATCACGCAGGGAGTTACGACCGTGGCAAGTGGCAACGCGATCCGAGGAAGCCGGGTCGGGGCGGGGCCGATGGGCGAGGCCGAGCGCGGCGAGTCCGCCCCCCGGCTGCGCATCTCCTTCTGGTGCTCCAACGGGCACGAGACGCAGCCGAGCTTCGCCAGCGACGCACAGGTTCCCGACACCTGGGACTGCCCGCGCTGCGGATTCCCCGCAGGGCAGGACCGGGACAACCCGCCGGACCCGCCGCGCACCGAACCGTACAAAACGCACCTCGCGTACGTACGCGAACGGCGCAGCGACGCGGACGGCGAGGCCATCCTCGCCGAGGCCCTCGCCAAACTGCGCGGCGAGATCTAGGACTTGGACCAGCCGGCCCGCGCCCCCGAAAGGGGCGCGGGGAACTGCGCGGCCAGCCACATCGGGCCCGCGGTAAACCACTCATGCGTGCCCTCGAGCTCTCTTTCCTCCGTCCCAAAAGCGGTGTGCTGTCACTGATACCCGAGCCCAGGACCGACGTATCTGTTGTTGAGCCGCACGACAACAGGACGCCGGCTCGTGTTCCGCCGTGCTCCATTAGGTTGGGACCGGCAGCGGGGCAAGGTACGCAGCACAGGAAAGAAGGCTGAAGTCCGAGATGAACGCAGACAGCCGCACCAGGCTCAACCAGACACCCGAGTGGACGGCACTGGCCAAGCACCGGGAGGAGCTGGGGGAGGCCCAGCTGCGTGAGCTGTTCGCCGCCGACCCCGGGCGCGGCGCCGGGTACACGCTCCAGGTCGGTGATCTGCACATCGACTACTCCAAGCACCTGGTCACCGACGACACGCTGCGGCTGCTGAGGGAGCTGGCCGCCGCCACCGGCGTGTTCGGGCTGCGCGACGCCATGTTCCGCGGCGAGAAGATCAACACCACCGAGGACCGAGCCGTGCTGCACACGGCTCTGCGTGCCCCGCGCGACGCGGTGATCGAGGTCGACGGGGAGAACGTCGTCCCGGGTGTGCACGCCGTGCTCGACAGGATGGCCGCCTTCTCGGAGAAGATCCGCTCCGGAGAATGGACCGGGCACACCGGAAAGCGCATCAAGAACATCGTCAACGTCGGCATCGGCGGCTCCGACCTGGGCCCGGCCATGGCGTACGAGGTGCTGCGTTCCTACACCGACCGCGACCTCACCGTCCGCTTCGTGTCGAACGTGGACGGCGCCGACCTGCACGAGGCGGTACACGACCTCGACGCGGCCGAGACACTGTTCATCATCGCCTCGAAGACGTTCACGACGATCGAGACGATCACCAACGCGACCTCGGCGCGCGACTGGGTGCTCGCCGAGCTGAAGGCCGGCCAGGACGCGGTGGCCAGGCACTTCGTGGCCCTGTCGACGAACGCCGGGAAAGTCTCGGACTTCGGCATCGACACGGCCAACATGTTCGAGTTCTGGGACTGGGTCGGCGGGCGGTACTCGTACGACTCCGCCATCGGACTGTCCCTGATGATCGCCATCGGCCCGGACCGCTTCCGGGAGATGCTCGACGGGTTCCGGCTGGTCGACGAGCACTTCCGCACCTCTCCCGCCGAGTCCAACGTGCCGCTGCTGCTGGGTCTGCTGGGCGTCTGGTACGGCAACTTCCACGACGCGCAGTCGCAC
The DNA here is from genome assembly GCF_040704615.1 of Streptomyces sp. NPDC046862. NCBI lineage: Bacteria > Bacillati > Actinomycetota > Actinomycetes > Kitasatosporales > Streptomycetaceae > Streptomyces > Streptomyces sp. NPDC046862. Next base: position 156,810 of record NZ_JBEYXP010000002.1, read on the forward strand.
GCGGTGCTGCCGTACAGCCACTATCTGTCGAAGTTCACGGCGTACCTGCAGCAACTGGACATGGAGTCCAACGGCAAGTACGTGGGCCGGGACGGACAGCCGGTCCAGTGGCAGACGGGGCCGGTGGTGTGGGGCACGCCGGGGACGAACGGTCAGCACGCGTACTACCAGCTCATCCACCAGGGAACCAAGCTGATCCCGGCGGACTTCATCGGCTTCGCCGAGCCGGTGGCCGAGCTCAGCGACGGGCTCAAGGCCCAGCACGACCTGCTGATGGCCAACTTCTTCGCCCAGACCCAGGCGCTGGCCTTCGGCAAGACGCCCGAGGAGGTGCGGGCCGAAGGGGTGCCTGAGGAGCTGGTGCCGCACAAGACGTTCCAGGGCAACCACCCGACGACCACGATCCTCGCGCGGGAACTCACCCCGTCGGTCCTCGGCCAGCTCATCGCGCTGTACGAGCACAAGGTGTTCGTCCAGGGCGCGATCTGGAACATCGACTCCTTCGACCAGTGGGGCGTCGAACTCGGCAAGGTCCTCGCCAAGCGGGTGGAGCCCGCCCTGACGGAGGGGGCGGACGTGCCGGGCCTGGACGCGTCCACGTCGTCCCTGGTCGCCAGGTACCGGGAGATGCGCGGTCGGTAGAGCAGGCCCCCGCCGGGCCAGGACACGCACAGAGCCCCAGGCACACGGCCTGGGGCTCTCCGCTACAGCCACCCCGGACAGCGGGGCGCGGTACTCAGGGCGACGCCGGCGGATACAGCGACCGCGGCAGCTTCGAAGCCGCCGCGGCGTCCAGCAGCCACAGCGTGCGGGAGCGGCCGTGCGCACCCGCCGCCGGGGCCTGGACCTCGCCCGCGCCCGAGAGGGCGATCGTCGCGGCCTGCGCCTTGTCCTCGCCCGCGGCCAGCAGCCACACCTCACGCGCCGCGCGGATCGCGGGGAGCGTGAGGGTGACCCGGGTCGGCGGTGGCTTGGGCGCGCCGTGCACGCCGACCACCGTCCGCTCGGTCTCCCGCACCGCGGGCAGCTCGGGGAAGAGGGACGCCACATGGGTGTCCGGGCCGACACCCAGCATCAGGACGTCGAAGGTGGGGACGGCCCCGTGGTTCTCGGGGCCCGCCGCCCGCGCCAGTTCCTCCGCGTAACCGGCCGCGGCCGCGTCCACATCGGCGCCGTACGGACCGTCCGACGCGGGCATGGCGTGCACGCGCTTGGGGTCCAGCGGTACCGAGTCCAGGAGCGCCTCACGGGCCTGGGTGACGTTGCGGTCCGGGTCGCCCTCGGGCAGGAACCGCTCGTCGCCCCACCACAGGTCCAGCCTGCCCCAGTCGATCGCGTCCCGGGCGGGGGCGGCGGCGAGGGCGGCCAGCAGGCCGTTGCCGTTGCGGCCGCCCGTGAGAACCACCGAGGCGGAACCGCGTGAGGCCTGGGCGTCCACGATTTTCGTGATCAGCCGGGCCGCGGCGGCCTGCGCCATCAGTTCCTTGTCGCGGTGCACGACCAGCTGGGGAGTGCTCACTGCGTCGCCGCCTTCTTGACCGGGGGCATCTGCGCGGGGGACGGCCGGTCGCTGTCGCCGTCCGCGGCGCGCGAGGACGACGGAGGGGCGGGCGGCAGGGCCGGCAGGGACATCCGGCCGGAGGACTCCGACCCTGACCCGGATTCCGCCCCCGACCCTGACCCTGATTCCGCCGCCGGTCCGACCGAGTCCGACGCGTCCGACACCGGCGGGAGCCCGTCCGACACCTCGGACGGCGCGGGCGACGCGGGAGCCGGAACCCTCGGCACGCCCGGCGTGCTCCCGCCCAGCCGGTCCACCCCGAAGCGCAGAGCCGACGCGTACGTGTCGTCGGGGTCGAGCCGCCGCAGTTCCTCCGCGATCAGCTCGGACGTCTCGCGACGCTTGAGCGCCACCGCGCGGTCCGGCTGGCCCTGGACCGCCAGCGTGGCCATCGCCCCGTCCGGCCGGTGCAGCGCGATGGGCCCGCAGGTCGTCTCCAGCCGCACCCCGGTCAGACCGGGCCCGGCGGAGACACCGCGCCGGACGTGCACATGGAGCCGGTCGGCGAGCCACATGGCCAGCAGTTCGACGCTCGGGTTGAACTCCTCGCCCGTCACCTCGGCGGAGATGACCTCGCAGCGCACCTGGTCGAGGGCGGCGGCCAGCACGGAGCGCCACGGCGTGATCCGGGCCCACGCGAGGTCGGTGTCACCCGGCTCGTAGCTGTCGGCCCGGGCCCGCAGCTCGTCGATGGGCTTCTCCGTCGAGTAGCTGTCGGTGACCCGGCGCTGGCCCAGGGCGCCCAGCGGGTCCTTGGCCGGGTCGCGCGGGGCGCCCACCGGCCACCAGACCACGACCGGGGCGTCCGGCAGCAGCAGTGGGAGCACGACGGACTGGGCGTGGTCCGACACCTCGCCGTAGAGCCGCAGCACGACCGTCTCGCCGGTGCCGGCGTCCGCGCCCACCCGCACCTCGGCGTCCAGCCGGGACGACGTACGGTTGCGCAGCGAGCGCGAGACGCGCCGGATGACCACGAGGGTGCGCGAGGGGTGCTCGCGCGAGGCGTCGTTGGCGGCCTTCAGGGCGTCGTAGGCGTTCTCCTCGTCGGTGACGATGACCAGGGTGAGCACCATGCCGACGGCGGGCGTGCCGATGGCTCGGCGGCCCTGGACCAACGCCTTGTTGATCTTGCTCGCCGTGGTGTCGGTGAGGTCTATCTTCATGGCCGGCGCCAGCTCCGTCCTTCTCGCTGCAGCATCTGGTCCGCCTCGACCGGGCCCCAGGTGCCCGCCGGGTACTGCGCGGGCTTGCCGTGCTTGTCCCAGTACTCCTCGATCGGATCGAGGATCTCCCAGGACAGCTCGACCTCCTCGGTGCGCGGGAAGAGGTTCGAGTCGCCGAGCAGAACGTCGAGGATGAGGCGCTCATACGCCTCCGGGCTGGACTCGGTGAAGGACTCGCCGTACGCGAAGTCCATCGACACGTCCCGGATCTCCATGGAGGTGCCGGGCACCTTGGAGCCGAAGCGGACCGTGACGCCCTCGTCGGGCTGGACGCGGATGACGACCGCGTTCTGGCCGAGCTCCTCGGTGGCGGTGGTGTCGAAGGGGGAGTGCGGGGCGCGCTGGAACACGACCGCGATCTCCGTCACACGGCGGCCGAGACGCTTGCCCGTGCGCAGGTAGAACGGGACGCCTGCCCAGCGGCGGTTGTCGATCTCGACCTTGATCGCCGCGTAGGTGTCGGTCTTCGACTGGCGGTCGATGCCGTCCTCTTCGAGGTAGCCGATGACCTTCTCGCCGCCCTGCCAGCCGGCCGCGTACTGCCCGCGCACGGTGTCCCGGCCCAGGTCCTTGGGCAGCCGCACCGCGCCGAGCACCTTGGTCTTCTCGGCGGCGAGCGCGTCCGCGTCGAAGGAGGAGGGCTCCTCCATGGCGGTCAGCGCCATCAGCTGGAGCAGGTGGTTCTGGATGACGTCACGGGCGGCGCCGATGCCGTCGTAGTAGCCGGCGCGGCCGCCGATACCGATGTCCTCGGCCATCGTGATCTGCACGTGGTCGACGTAGGACCGGTTCCAGATCGGCTCGAACATCTGGTTGGCGAAGCGGAGCGCCAGGATGTTCTGGACGGTCTCCTTGCCCAGGTAGTGGTCGATGCGGAAGACCTGGTCCGGGGCGAAGACCTCTTCGACGGTCGTGTTGAGCTCCTCGGCCGACTTCAGGTCGTGGCCGAAGGGCTTCTCGATGACCGCGCGGCGCCAGGACTCGTTCGTCTGGTCGGCCAGGCCGTGCTTCTTCAGCTGCTGGATGACCACGGGGAACGCCGACGGCGGCACGGAGAGGTAGAACGCGAAGTTGCCGCCCGTGCCCTGCGCCTTGTCCAGCTCCTCGATCGTGTCGCGCAGCCGCTCGAACGCGTCGTCGTCGTCGAAGGTGCCCTGCACGAAGCGCATGCCCTGGATGAGCTGCTGCCAGACCTCCTCGCGGAAGGGCGTGCGGGCGTGCTCCTTGACGGCGTCGTGGACCTCCTGCGCGAAGTCCTCGTTGGCCCACTCACGGCGGGCGAAGCCGACGAGCGAGAAGCCCGGTGGCAGCAGTCCGCGGTTGGCGAGGTCGTACACGGCAGGCATCAGCTTTTTACGTGACAAATCGCCAGTGACACCAAAGATGACCAGGCCCGACGGCCCCGCGATACGCGGGAGCCGTCGGTCTGCGGGGTCACGCAGCGGATTGCTGCTCGACAAGGTTTCAGCCCTCCGAGGGGGCGAGGCGCTGAAGCTCCGCCTCGGTCGACTTGAGCAGGTCGTTCCAGGACGCCTCGAACTTCTCGACGCCCTCGTCCTCCAGGAGCTGGACGACCTCGTCGTAACCGATCCCGAGCCTCTCCACGGCGTCGATGTCGGCACGCGCCTGCTCGTACGTGCCCGAAACGGCGTTGCCCCGGATCTCGCCGTGGTCCTCGGTGGAAAAGAGAGTGGCTTCCGGCATGGTGTTCACCGTGTTCGGCGCGACCAGCTCGTCGACGTACAGCGTGTCCTTGTACGCCTTGTCCTTGACGCCCGTCGAGGCCCACAGCGGACGCTGCTTGTTGGCGCCCGCGCTCTCCAGCGCGCTCCAGCGGTCGGAGGACTGTGTCGAATTGTCGGCAGAGCCGAACACCTCCTCGTACGCCTGGTAGGCGAGCCGCGCGTTGGCGACGCCCGCCTTGCCGCGGGCGGCCTTGGCCTCGGGCGTGCCGAGCGCGTCGATCCGCTTGTCGATCTCGGTGTCCACACGGGACACGAAGAACGACGCCACCGAATGGATCTTCGAGAGGTCCAGGCCGCGCTCCTTGGCCTGCTCGAGGCCCGCGAGGTAGGCGTCCATGACGTCGCGGTAGCGCTCCAGCGAGAAGATCAGCGTCACGTTCACGCTGATGCCGCGGCCGATGGTCTCGGTGATCGCGGGCAGGCCCGCCTGCGTCGCCGGGATCTTGATGAGCGTGTTCGGGCGGTCCACCAGCCAGGCGAGCTGCTTGGCCTCGGCGACCGTCGCCTTGGTGTTGTGGGCCAGGCGCGGGTCGACCTCGATGGAGACCCGGCCGTCCTGGCCACCCGTGGCGTCGAACACCGGGCGCAGGATGTCCGCGGCGTCACGCACGTCCGCCGTGGTGATCATGCGGATGGCCTCTTCGACCGTGACCTTGCGGGCGGCGAGGTCCGACAGCTGCTGGTCGTAGCCGTCGCCCTGCGAGATCGCCTTCTGGAAGATCGAGGGATTGGTGGTGACGCCCACGACGTGCTGCTGGTCGATCAGCTCGGCGAGGTTGCCGGACGTGATCCGCTTGCGCGACAGGTCGTCCAGCCAGATCGCGACGCCTTCCTCGGAGAGGCGCTTCAGTGCGTCTGTCATCGAAAATGCATCTCCTACGTGTCGTATATGAGCGTCAGCGCTGGGCGGCCGCGATCGATTCCTGAGCGGCGGCGGCAACGTTCTCGGCAGTGAAGCCGAATTCCCGGAAGAGGACCTTGCCGTCGGCCGAAGCACCGAAGTGCTCCAGCGAAACGATGCGACCCGCGTCCCCGACGTACTTGTGCCAGGTCAGCCCGATCCCGGCCTCGACCGCGACACGTGCCTTGACGGCCGGCGGCAGCACGCTGTCCCGGTACCCCTGGTCCTGCTCCTCGAACCACTCCACGGACGGCATGGACACCACCCGCGTCGGCACGCCCTGCGCCTGGAGCCGCTCACGCGCCTCCACGGCCACGTGCACCTCGGAGCCGGTCGCGATGAGGACGACCTGCGCCTCGCCGCCCTCGGCCTCGAAGAGAACGTAACCGCCCTTCGCCGCGTCCTCGTTGGGCTCGTACGTCGGCACGCCCTGACGGGTCAGCGCCAGACCGTGCGGAGCGCCCTTGCCGAACTCCTTGGTGTAGCGCCCCAGGATCTCGCGCCAGGCGATGGTGGTCTCGTTGGCGTCGGCCGGGCGGACGACGTTCAGGCCCGGGATCGCGCGCAGCGAGGCGAGGTGCTCGATCGGCTGGTGGGTCGGACCGTCCTCACCCAGGCCGATGGAGTCGTGCGTCCACACGTACGTCACCGGCAGGTGCATCAGGGCCGACAGACGCACGGCGTTGCGCATGTAGTCGGAGAACACGAGGAACGTGCCGCCGTAGATACGGGTGTTGCCGTGCAGCGCGATGCCGTTCATCTCCGCGGCCATGGAGTGCTCGCGGATGCCGAAGTGGATCGTGCGGCCGTAGGGGTTCGCCTCCGGCAGCGGGTTGTCCGCCGGGAGGAACGAACTCGTCTTGTCGATGGTGGTGTTGTTGGAGCCCGCCAGGTCGGCCGAGCCGCCCCACAGCTCGGGGACGACCGCGCCGAGCGCCTGCAGCACCTTGCCGGACGCGGCACGCGTGGCGACACCCTTGCCGGCCTCGAAGACGGGCAGGTGCGACTCCCAGCCCTCGGGCAGCCGGCCGGCACAGATCCGGTCGAACTCGGCGGCGCGCTCGGGGTTGTTGGTGCGCCACTCCTGGAGCTGCTTCTCCCACTGGGCACGGGCCTCACGGCCGCGCTCGCCCAACTCGCGGGCGTGGGCGAGGACCTCGTCCGCCACCTCGAAGTGCTGCTCCGGGTCGAAGCCGAGGACGCGCTTGGTGCCCGCGACCTCCTCCTCGCCCAGCGCCGAGCCGTGCGCGGCCTCGGTGTTCTGCGCGTTCGGGGCGGGCCAGGCGATGATCGAGCGCATCGCGATGAAGGACGGCTTGTCGGTGACCGCCTTGGCCTTCTGGATCGCCTCGTACAGGGCGGCCACGTCGAGGTCGCCGTTCTCCTTGGGCTCCACGCGCTGCACGTGCCAGCCGTACGCCGCGTACCGCGCGACGACGTCCTCGGAGACGGCCGTCTCGGTGTCGCCCTCGATCGAGATGTGGTTGTCGTCCCACAGCAGGACCAGGTTGCCGAGCTTCTGGTGACCGGCCAGCGAGGACGCCTCGCCGGAGATGCCCTCCTGCAGGCAGCCGTCACCGGCGATCGCGAAGACGTGGTGGTCGAAGGGGGACTCGCCCGGCGCCGCGTCCGGGTCGAACAGACCGCGCTCGTAGCGGGCGGCCATCGCCATGCCCACCGCGTTGGCGACGCCCTGGCCGAGCGGGCCGGTCGTCGTCTCGACGCCCCTGGTGTGCCCGTACTCCGGGTGCCCAGGCGTCTTCGAGCCCCAGGTGCGGAAGGCCTTCAGGTCGTCCAGCTCCAGGCCGAAACCGCCCAGGTACAGCTGGGTGTAGAGGGTCAGTGACGAGTGGCCCGCGGACAGCACGAACCGGTCACGGCCGGTCCAGTCGGGGTCGGAGGGGTCGTGGCGCATCACCTTCTGGAAGAGGGTGTACGCGGCGGGCGCGAGGCTCATCGCCGTACCCGGATGGCCGTTGCCGACCTTCTGTACGGCGTCGGCTGCCAGGACGCGGGCGGTGTCGACGGCCCGCGCGTCCAATTCGGTCCACGCGAGATCTGTAGTGGTCGGCTTGGTGCTCACCCTGAGTCAGGGCTCCTCTCCACATGTCCATGCCGGTGTTCTCGGCGGCACCGGCCGCTGTCGAGCCTACCCCTGGAAGAACGCGCGTTTTTTCGAGTCGTTCCAGAGTCATTCGGGTGTCACCCCAGAGTCATTCCAGACTGCCGGGACCACCCGGGACTCGCCTCCCGACCGGCGGATTCCGCATGCTGAGACCGGTGGGTTCCGCAGTCGACACGTGAATACGCGCCAAGCCGTCGCCGCGCTCAATCGAGTGGCCTTCGGCTCTTTACGCGAATGCCGTCACACCCCTCACACAGCGCCGGTACTCCCTTCCCGCACCGCCCGCCAACACGACCCCACCCCCACGAAGGGCGCGGTTCGGGCAGCGGATACAGTTCCGTGAGTACGCGCGAGCCTTTACCGGGTGTTCACACCGGTACCGGGTGTTCCACCGAGGCTTGCTGGGATGTCTCTGTCAGGGGTGTACGTGACGGCCGTCGAATCCCGTCCAGCGGGTGGGGGCACCGCCCACGCCCTCAAGGCTGTGGGGGAGCTCGCAGCGAGCACGAGCAGCAGCCGGGGTCAGCGGCCGTTGGGGGCCCGCGTCAAGGCGTTCGTGGCGCTGACCAAGCCGCGGATCATCGAGCTGCTTCTGATCACCACGGTGCCGGTGATGTTCCTGGCGGAACAGGGCGTGCCGGACCTGAAGCTGGTGCTGCTCACCTGCGTCGGCGGCTACCTGTCCGCGGGCGGCGCGAACGCGCTGAACATGTACATCGACCGTGACATCGACGCGCTCATGGACCGCACCTCGCAGCGGCCGCTGGTCACGGGCATGGTCAGCCCGCGCGAGTGCCTCGCCTTCGGCATCACCCTCGCCGTCGTCTCGACCCTCCTGTTCGGCCTGACCGTCAACTGGCTGTCGGCCTGGCTGGCGCTCGGCGCGCTCCTCTTCTACGTCGTCGTGTACACGATGATCCTGAAGCGCCGGACCTCGCAGAACATCGTGTGGGGCGGCATCGCCGGCTGCCTCCCGGTGCTGATCGGCTGGTCGGCCGTCACGAACTCCATGTCGTGGGCGCCGATCATCCTGTTCCTCGTCATGTTCTTCTGGACGCCGCCGCACTACTGGCCGCTGTCCATGAAGGTCAAGGAGGACTACGCGCGCGTGGGCGTGCCGATGCTGCCGGTCGTCGCCTCCAACAAGGTGGTCGCCAAGCAGATCGTCATCTACAGCTGGGTGATGGTCGCCGTCTCGCTCCTCCTTACCCCCCTCGGCTACACGGGCTGGTTCTACACGGCGGTCGCGCTGCTGGCCGGCGGGATGTGGCTGTGGGAGGCGCACGGTCTGATGAATCGCGCCAAGGCCGAGGTGACGGGCGCCAAGCTCAAGGAGATGCGGCTGTTCCACTGGTCGATCACCTACGTGTCGATCCTGTTCGTGGCGATCGCGGTGGACCCCTTCCTCCGCTAGCCGCCCTTCGTTTCGCCGCCGCTCGGGCGGGTCAGGTGGTCAAGGCCACGCGACCCGCCCGTCGCCGTTTGATCTACCCGTGGGTAGCATCTGGACATGGCAGAAACGCAGCAGGTTGACGAGGGCAAGGGCGCGAAGAAGTCCACCAAGGCCGAGCGCACCGCCGCCCGGATCGCCAAGCAGATCGGCTCCTTCTCCAAGGCCCACGGCGGGGCCGAGGCACAGGTCGCGTACATCGGCCAGCGCGGCGCCCGCATCGTGCTGGTGGGCGAGGACGGCGGCTGGGGCGACCTCGTGGCCCCCACCCACGACATCGCCGAGCAGGCCGTCAAGAGGGCCGGAGTCACCGTCCACGAGGACTTCGACGGCGACTTCGCGGCCAAGGTCAGGACGGGCCCGTACGAGTGGACCCGCATGGCGGGGATCCAGCTGGGCGGCCCGAGCAACGGCTGAACCCCTTGTGGGCGGCGTGTCGGCATGCTCCCGGTGCGGGCAGATACGGACATGTGTCCCGACGGTCGCTGATCACGGCGACAACGGGTGCGGGAGTGTCATGACGGAGGGTAGCGTCGCAGTGTCAGTCCGCGAGTCCTTCGAAGGCACGAACCGGCGAACGCCGGGGACACGGTTGTACGTGGCGTCGACCGGACTGTCGTCATCGGACGCTGTCCGATGTGGGTGCCTGTCACCGCACCCGCACCCTCTTCTCTGCGGGAGGGTGGATGCGACCCGTGACCGTCCTGTCGTAGGGGGCAGTCGGGAGCGCGACGAGGTGTGAACGGCCGAGCCGGCGAGCTCAGCTGTTCACGGCCGAGACGGTGACCCGTTAGGACCTGTCGGAGACACGGTCCACTCGCGGGGAGTCCGATGATCGAAACGCCGTCCCTGGTGGACCAGTACTGCCACGGCGTGCTGCGGACGGAGCTGGGTCTCGGCACGTTCGAGACCCACCTCGCGCGCAGCGAGGGCCCGCCCGCGCCCGGCACCACGTTCTTCGACACACAGACCGGCTTCGCCGTACGCCGCTGGTGCCCGCCCCTGCTCGGTCTGGAACCGCACTGCCCGCCCGCCCGATACCTGGCCCGACGCCGTGAACTGGGCGTCCTGGAGGCCGGGCGGCTGCTCCTGCGGGGCAGCGGCATCACCACGTACCTCGTCGACACCGGCCTGCCCGGCGATCTGACGGGCCCCACCGAGATGGCCTCCACGGGCGCGGCAGAGGCCCACGAGATCATCCGTCTCGAACTCCTCGCCGAACAGGTGGCCGACACCTCCGGCACGGTCGAGTCGTTTCTCACCAACCTCGCCGAGTCGGTGCACGGAGCCGCGGCCAACGCGGTCGCCTTCACCTCCGTGGCGGGCGTACGACACGGTCTGGCGCTCGCGCCGGAGCCGCCCGGCCCGGGGGAGGTGCGGGGCGCGGCCGGGCGCTGGCTGGAGGACCGCAGGGTCGGCGGCACGCTCACCGACCCGGTACTGCTGCGCCACCTGCTCTGGGTCGCGGTCGCCTCCGGCCTGCCTCTCCAGCTCCACGCCGGCCTCGGCGAACCCGGTCCACGCGTCGACACCCCGGACCCCGTGCTCCTCACCGGCTTCGCCCGCGCCACCGCCGGCCTGGGCACCGACCTGGTCCTGCTGCACGGCTACCCCTACCACCGCCACACGGCCCACCTCGCCGCGGTCTTCCCGCACGTGTACGCCGATCTGGGCGCCGAACTCGTCCGCACGGGAGCACGCGCGGCCGCCGTCCTCGCAGAGGTCCTGGAGCTGGCGCCCTTCGGCAAGCTCCTCTTCTCCAGCGGCGCCCACGGCCTGCCCGAACTGCACGTGGTGGGCGCCCGGCTGTTCCGGGAGTCGCTGGCGAGGGTGCTGGGGACGTGGGTGGCCGAGGGCTCCTGGTCGCCGGCGGACGCACAGCGGGTGGCGGGACTGATCGCGGCGGGCAACGCGCAACGGGTGTACGGACTGGAGAACCTGCCCAGACTGCACCCATGACCCGAAGCACCGGAACCATCCAGAGCGCCCGAAGCGACGCGACCGACCGCCTCCTCGACCGCTTCCTCGCCGAACTGCGCGACCTGGCCCCCGTCGCCGTGTGGGCCCACGGCTCGCTCGGCGGGGGCGACTACCAGGAGGGCCGCAGCGACCTGGACCTGATCGCGGTCCTGGACGACCCGATCACGGCGAGACGTGTCTGGCGGGTGGCGCGGCTGCACGCCCGCCTGCGGGGCGAGCCACTCGTCGACAAGCTGCACTGCACCTATCTGACCCCCGGGAGAGCGGCAGGGGCGGAGCGGCGGCACCTGACCTGGGCCCACGAGGAACTGTTCAAGCGTCCCGTCACCCCGGTGACCCGGCGTGAGCTGCACACCTTCGGCGTCGTCCTGCACGGGGAGCCGCCCAAGGGCCTGCTGCCTCCGGTACTGGACCACGAACTCACCGAGTTCGTCGTGCGCGACCAACGGGACTTCTGGAGGCGGGAGGTCGACCGGGCGAGCAACTGGACGCAGGACATCTGGGTCGACCTGGCACTCGTCACGTACGCCCGCGCCTCGGTCACCCTCAGGGACGGACGGCTGATCACCAAGAAGGAGGCCCTCGACCTGCTGCCCGGCCTGGGCGCTCCCGTCGAGGTGGTCGAGGACGTCAGGCGGCGCCGGTACGACGGCCGGGGGACCGCGCCGAGCGAGGAGTGGACGGCCCGCAGGGCCGAGCTGACCACGGCGTACCTCGGCCCGGCGATCGACGCTCTCGTACGGGACTGCACGTGAGCCGCGCGCGGCCCCACGCGTGACTCACGCGCGCGTGGGAACCGCTTCCGCCGACGGCTCCGGCACGTCCACGGTGACCTCAGGCCGCTCCCGCAGCGACAGCACCACGCGCAGTGTGGCGATCCACACCAGGCAGGAGCCCAGCATGTGGACGCCCACCAGCACCTCGGGCAGGTCGGTGAAGTACTGGACGTAGCCGATGACGCCCTGTGCGAGCAGGACGAGGAACAGGTCGCGGGTGCGGTGGAGCGGGGCCTTGGGGGAGTCGACCGCCTTGAGGACGAACCACAGGGCGAACGTCAGGGTCACCACGATCCACGCGAGGACGGCGTGCAGCTTGGTGACGTCCTCCCAGTTCACCGGCATGCGCTCCACATCGCTGGAGTCACCCGCGTGCGGGCCCGCGCCGGTCACGACCGTACCGACGGCGATCAGCAGGACCGTCGCGGCGACCAGGAACCACACGAGCTGCTGCACGGCCTTGCCGACCAGCGGGCGCGGCGGGGCGTCGCTCTCCCGCGTGCGCTGCCACATGACGGTCGCGACCGCGATGAGGGCCGAGGTGAGCAGGAAGTGCGCGGCGACCGTGTACGGGTTGAGGCCGACCAGGACGACGATGCCGCCGAGCACCGCGTTGCCCATGACGACCCAGAACTGGGCCCAGCCCAGCCGCGTCAGGCTCCGCCGCCACGGCTTGTGCGCGCGGGCGGCGACGATCGCCCAGCCGACCGCGGCGCACAGCACGTACGTCAGCATGCGGTTGCCGAACTCGATGGCGCCGTGCACGCCCATCGCGCTGGTCGCGGTGAGCGAGTTGTCGGTGCACTTGGGCCAGGTCGGGCAGCCGAGACCGGAGCCCGTGAGGCGCACGGCGCCGCCGGTGACCACGATGACCACCGACATGACGAGTGCGGCGAGGGCCGCCCGCTGAACCGTCCTGTGGGTCGGTGTCCAGCGTTCGGCGATGAAGACTGCGGGGTTGCGCACGAGGGCGGTGGCGTCGGCGCGGGTCACTTTTGGCACGCGCCCCATCGTAGGCCGCCGCTTGTGCACGGTTTCACGAGGGGTGGTCCTCATTCCGCCCGTGGGCTTCCGTCCGTGGCCCACTCGCGACGGAACCGGGGGCTCACTCCCAGCGGAAGAAGCGCGCCGCCGCGCCCAGCCCGAGCACCGCCCACACGGCCAGGATCCCGAGGTCGCCCCACGGCATCCCCGCGCCGTGCTGGAGCACGTCCCGCAGCCCGTCGGACAGGGCCGAGATCGGCAGCAGCCCGAGGACGTTCTGGGCCGCCTCCGGGAACTTGTCCATCGACACGATCACGCCGCCGCCCACGAGCAGCAGCAGGAAGACCAGGTTCGCGGCCGCCAGCGTGGCCTCCGCCTTCAGCGTGCCCGCCATCAGCAGGCCGAGCCCCGAGAAGGCGGCCGTGCCGAGGACCAGGAGCAGGAGCACGGCGAGGGGGTTGCCGTGCGGGGACCAGCCGAGCGCGAAGGCGATCGCCGTGAGGAGGATCACCTGGAGGACCTCCGTGACCAGCACGGAGAGCGTTTTGGCGGTCATCAGCCCCCAGCGGGGGAGCGGTGAGGAGGCCAGCCGCTTCAGCACGCCGTAGCGGCGCTCGAAGCCCGTCGCGATGGCCTGGCCGGTGAACGCCGTCGACATCACGGCGAGTGCCAGGATCCCGGGCGCGAGGAAGTCGACGGCCTCGCCGGAACCGGTGTCGACGATGTCCACGGTGCTGAACAGCGTGAGCAGCAGCGTCGGGATCACGACCGTCAGGAGCAGCTGCTCTCCGTTGCGGAGCAGCATCTTCGTCTCCAGAGCCGCCTGCGCCCCGATCATCCGCGACAGCGGGGCCGCTCCCGGCTTCGGCGCGTACGTCCCGACGGCGCCGGCCCGCGCACCCGTAGTACCCGTACCGACGCTCATGCGCGCAGCTCCTTACCGGTCAGCTCCAGAAAGACGTCTTCGAGGGTGTGCCGCTCCACCGAGATCTTCTCCGGCATCACACCGTGCTGGGCGCACCAGGAGGTGACCGTCGCCAGCAGCTGGGGGTTGACCTTGCCGACGACGCGGTACGCGCCCGGCGTCAGCTCCGCCGCGGTGCAGTCCACCGGGAGCGCCTTCAGCAGGGAGCCCACGTCGAGGCCGGGCCGGCCGGTGAAGCGCAGGGTGTTCTCGGCGCCGCCCCGGCACAGCTCCTCGGGGGAGCCCTGGGCTATGACGCGGCCGGCGTCGATGATCGCGACGTCGTCGGCGAGCTGCTCGGCCTCGTCCATGTAGTGGGTGGTCAGGATGACCGAGACGCCGTCGGCGCGCAGGTCGCGCACGAGGTCCCAGGTCGCCCGGCGGGCCTGCGGGTCGAGGCCGGCCGTCGGCTCGTCGAGGAAGACCAGTTCGGGGCGGCCCACCACGGCCATGGCGAGCGCGAGGCGCTGCTGCTGGCCGCCGGACAGGCGGCGGTACGTGGTGCGCCCGCAGGAGCCGAGGCCGAGCCGCTCGATGAGCGCGTCCACGTCCAGGGGGTGCGCGTGGAGCTTCGCCACGTGGCGGAGCATCTCGTCCGCCCGCGCGCCCGAGTAGACGCCGCCGGACTGGAGCATGACGCCGATGCGGGGGCGCAGGTCACGGGCCTGCCGTACGGGGTCGAGGCCGAGCACGTGGACCGTCCCGGAGTCCGGCTTCCGGTACCCCTCGCAGGTCTCGACGGTGGTCGTCTTGCCCGCTCCGTTGGGGCCCAGTACGGCGGTGACGCCCGCTCTCGCCACCAGGTCGAGGCCGTCCACCGCGGTCTTCCGGCCGTACCGCTTCACCAGGGAACGGACCTGGACCACGGGCTCACTCTGCATGGGCGCCAAGTCTAGGGACGCCGTCGGGGCGCGGGGCGGGCGGGGGCGAAGAGACCCTCCTCACGGGGGCGGTGCACCGGCAGCCACCGCTCCGCGTAGGCCACCGCGTCCGCCACGGGGAACAGCCGCGCGTCCGCCGCTCCGACCCGGCCGCGTACGACGGGACGGTCCCGCTCGAAGTCGTGGCCCAGCTCGTCGAACCGGTCCGAGGTGATCGAGACCTCCGGCACGGTCTCCCAGGCGCCCCCGGGCGCGGGACGGCCGACCTCGACCAGCGGTGTCGGTATCCGGTACTCGGCCAGGTGGAAACTGGTGCACGCGTCGAAGCCCGCGCCCAGCAGCAGGACCCGCGCGCCCGTCCTCTCCAGCTGGGCCAGCGGACTGCGCTCGCCCAGCCGGCAGTCCGGCGCGTGTCCGTCGACGAGCGCCGCCGCGCGCGGCCCGAGCGCCGCGAAGGACGTCTGGGGGTGTGCGCTGCGGTGGGCACCCGGCCAGGTCCGTACGGTCTCCGGGATCACGCCGACCCCGCGTGAGGGCGTGACGAGCGGGTCGTACGCGGGCATGGTCGCCCGGATGGCCGCCCACCACTCCTCGGGCACCGGAGGGTTGCTCCACAGGGCCGGATCCGAGAGGTCGCCGGTCTGGGTGGGGACCACGAGGGTGCCGTCCGGGCCCAGGGCGTCGAGCAGCCCGAGGACGACGGTGACCGCGCCTCCGTTGACCCAGCCGAGCGCGCTGAGGGAGGAGTGGACGAGGAGGGTCTCGCCGGGCTGGACGCCGAGGGAGCGCAGCCCCTCGGCGAGTGAGTCACGGGTGACGAGTGGGCCGGTGGGAGGCGGTGTCGGCATGGTTCGGCAGTTTCCCGCAAGAACCGTGGTGACACCACCCAATTGATCGATCAAGGATCGTTCGCGCAGGTCAGCTCGGCTAGCGGCTTAGGCAAACCTAAGTGACGCACGGCACCGTCGGGCGGTCCGGACGCGGCTTGCTCCGCTCCGAGGAATTACGCAACAATGGCGTTGTGAAAAACGTCGACGAGGCTCGGGGAACCCCCAAGGGGACCCCCCAGGAGGAGCTCGCGACCGGGGAGCGCTCCACGCGCAACCGCGTCGCGCGGTCCATCCTGGACCACGGCCCCTCGACCGTCGCAGCGCTCGCCGAGAGGCTGGGCCTCACCCAGGCGGCCGTACGGCGTCACCTGGACGCACTGGTCTCCGACGATGTCGTGGAAGCCCGCGAGCAGCGGGTCTACGGCGCGCGCACGCGCGGCCGGCCCGCCAAGGTGTTCGCCCTGACCGACTGCGGCCGGGACGCCTTCGACCAGTCCTACGACAAGCTCGCCACGGACGCCCTGCGCTGGATACAGGGGCGGTTCGGCGGGGACGAGGCGGTCGTCGCCTTCGCGCGCGCGAGGATCGCCGAGCAGGCCACCGCGTACCGCAGGGCGATCGAGGCCGCAGCCCCCGAGGAGCGCACCGAAGCCCTGGCCAAAGCCCTGAGCGCGGACGGGTACGCTGCTACGGCGCGTAGCGCACCGGTCGGTGAGCAGCTGTGCCAGCACCACTGCCCTGTCGCCCACGTCGCGGAAGAGTTCCCGCAGCTCTGCGAGGCGGAGACCGAGATCTTCTCCCAGCTGCTCGGAACGCACGTCCAGCGACTGGCGACCATCGCCCACGGCGACGGCGTCTGCACGACGTTCATCCCCAAGATTTCCCACAACGCATCTGCAAGCACGGCCGGGAGGAACCCCGCATGACTCTCCCCACGGAGACTGCCCACCCCGAGCTCGAGGGCCTGGGTAAGTACGAGTACGGCTGGGCCGACTCCGACACCGCCGGAGCTTCCGCCAGGCGCGGTCTGAACGAGGATGTCGTCCGCGACATCTCCGACAAGAAGTCGGAGCCGGAGTGGATGACCAAGCTGCGCCTGAAGGGCCTCAGGCTCTTCGAGAAGAAGCCCATGCCGAACTGGGGCTCGGACCTGTCGGGCATCGACTTCGACAACATCAAGTACTTCGTGCGCTCCACGGAGAAGCAGGCGGAGTCCTGGGAGGACCTGCCCGAGGACATCAAGAACACGTACGACAAGCTCGGCATCCCCGAGGCGGAGAAGCAGCGCCTCGTCGCCGGTGTCGCCGCCCAGTACGAGTCGGAGGTCGTCTACCACCAGATCCGCGAGGACCTGGAGGAGCAGGGCGTCATCTTCCTCGACACCGACACCGCCCTGAAGGAGCACCCGGAGCTCTTCAAGGAGTACTTCGGGACCGTCATCCCCGTCGGCGACAACAAGTTCGCGTCGCTGAACTCCGCCGTGTGGTCGGGTGGCTCCTTCATCTACGTGCCGAAGGGCGTGCACGTCGAGATCCCGCTCCAGGCCTACTTCCGCATCAACACGGAGAACATGGGCCAGTTCGAGCGGACCCTGATCATCGTCGACGAGGGTGCCTACGTGCACTACGTCGAGGGCTGCACCGCGCCGATCTACAAGAGCGACTCCCTGCACAGCGCGGTCGTCGAGATCATCGTCAAGAAGAACGCCCGCTGCCGCTACACGACCATCCAGAACTGGTCGAACAACGTCTACAACCTGGTCACCAAGCGCGCCGTCGCCTACGAGGGCGCGACCATGGAGTGGGTCGACGGCAACATCGGCTCCAAGGTGACGATGAAGTACCCGGCCGTCTACCTGATGGGCGAGCACGCCAAGGGCGAGACCCTCTCCATCGCCTTCGCGGGCGAGGGCCAGCACCAGGACGCGGGCGCCAAGATGGTCCACATGGCCCCGAACACCTCCTCCAACATCGTCTCCAAGTCGGTGGCGCGTGGTGGTGGCCGGACGTCGTACCGCGGTCTCATCGAGATCGGCGAGGGCGCTCCGGGTGCGAAGTCCAACGTGCTCTGTGACGCTCTGCTCGTCGACACCATCTCGCGCTCGGACACCTACCCCTACGTGGACGTCCGCGAGGACGACGTGTCCATGGGCCACGAGGCGACCGTCTCCAAGGTCTCCGAGGACCAGCTCTTCTACCTGATGAGCCGGGGCCTGAGCGAGGACGAGGCGATGGCCATGATCGTGCGCGGCTTCGTCGAGCCGATCGCCAAGGAACTGCCGATGGAGTACGCGCTGGAGCTCAACCGGCTGATCGAGCTGCAGATGGAGGGCGCGGTCGGCTGACCCGCCGCCCGTCCCGTAGTCAACGGCCCGCCCCTGGGCGGGCCGAGGATCGCAACACGTAGGAAGAGAGCAGACCGACAGCCATGGCTGAGGCCCCTAACATCCCGGTGGGCTCCACCACCGCCGGCTCGATCGCCGTCGCGGCCGAGTCGACCGTCGTCTCGCGCATGAGCGCGTCCCCGTCCTTCGATGTGGCGGACTTCCCGGTGCCGCACGGCCGTGAGGAGGAGTGGCGGTTCACCCCGCTGGAGCGCCTGCGCGGCCTGCACGACGGCACCGCCGTCGCGAACGGCACCGGCGTGAAGGTGGACATCCAGGCCCCCGAGGGCGTCACCGTCGAGACCGTCGGCCGCGACGACGCCCGGATCGGCAAGGCGGGCACCCCGGTGGACCGCGTCGCCGCCCAGGCGTACTCCGCGTTCGAGAAGGCCGGCGTGATCACCGTCCCCAAGGAGACGGTCCTCACCGAGCCGATCCGCGTCGCCGTGCACGGCGAGGGCGGCACCGCCTACGCCCACCAGGTGATCGAGCTGGGCGCCTTCGCCGAGGCCGTCGTCGTCATCGACCACACCGGTGACGCCGTGCTCGCCGCCAACGTCGACTACCTCCTCGGCGACGGCGCCAAGCTGACCGTCGTCTCCGTCCAGGACTGGGACGACAAGGCCGTGCACGTGGGCCAGCACAACGCGCTGGTCGGCCGCGACGCGAGCTTCAAGTCGGTCGTCGTCACCTTCGGCGGTGACGTCGTACGCCTCCACCCGCGCGTGAGTTACGCGGGCCCCGGCGGCGAGGCCGAGCTTTTCGGCCTGTACTTCACCGACGCCGGACAGCACCAGGAGCACCGCCTCCTGGTCGACCACAACACCCCGCACTGCAAGTCGAACGTCGCCTACAAGGGCGCGCTCCAGGGCGACGACGCACACGCGGTGTGGATCGGTGACGTGCTGATCGAGGCCAAGGCCGAGGGCACCGACACCTACGAGATGAACCGCAACCTGGTGCTGACCGACGGCGCCCGTGTCGACTCCGTACCGAACCTGGAGATCGAGACCGGCGAGATCGTCGGCGCCGGCCACGCCTCCGCGACCGGCCGCTTCGACGACGAGCAGCTCTTCTACCTGATGGCCCGCGGCATCCCGGAGCACGAGGCCCGCCGTCTCGTGGTCCGCGGCTTCTTCGCCGAGCTGGTCCAGCAGATCGGTGTCGAGGACATCGAGGAGCGCCTCATCGCGAAGATCGAAGAGGAGCTGGAGGCCTCGGTCGCATGACGACCATCGACCCTGCCCGTTTCGTTCGGGCCTGTGGGCTGAGCGAGCTGGAGGAGGACACCCCCAAGCGGGTGGAACTCGACGGCACGCCGGTCTCGGTCGTGCGAACCGAGGGGGAGGTGTTCGCCATCTACGACATCTGCTCGCACGCGAACGTCTCCCTTTCCGAGGGCGAGGTGGAGGACTGCCAGATCGAGTGCTGGCTGCACGGTTCCAGCTTCGACCTCCGCACCGGCAAGCCGTCCGGCCTTCCGGCCACGCGCCCTGTCCCCGTATACCCCGTAAAGATCGAAGGGGACGACGTGCTCGTCTCCCTCACCCAGGAGTCCTGAGGCACCCATGGCAACGCTTGAAATCCGAGACCTGCACGTCACCGTCGAGGCCGACAACGCCACGAAGGAGATCCTCAAGGGCGTCGACCTCACCGTGAAGCAGGGCGAGACGCACGCCATCATGGGCCCCAACGGCTCGGGCAAGTCGACCCTCGCCTACTCGCTCGCGGGTCACCCGAAGTACACGATCACTTCAGGCACCGTCACCCTCGACGGCGAGGACGTCCTGGAGATGTCCGTCGACGAGCGCGCCCGCGCCGGCCTGTTCCTCGCGATGCAGTACCCGGTCGAGGTCCCCGGCGTCTCGGTCTCCAACTTCCTGCGCACCTCCGCCACCGCCATCCGCGGCGAGGCCCCCAAGCTGCGCACCTGGGTCAAGGAGGTCAAGGAGACCATGGAGCGCCTCTCCATCGACCCCTCCTTCGCCGAGCGCAACGTCAACGAGGGCTTCTCCGGCGGTGAGAAGAAGCGCCACGAGATCCTCCAGCTGGAGCTGCTCAAGCCGAAGATCGCGATCCTCGACGAGACCGACTCCGGTCTGGACGTCGACGCGCTCCGTGTGGTGTCGGAAGGTGTGAACCGCGTCCGCGAGAGCGGCCAGGTCGGCACCCTGCTGATCACCCACTACACGCGCATCCTGCGCTACATCAAGCCCGACCACGTCCACGTGTTCGCCGCCGGCCGGATCGCCGAGTCCGGTGGCCCCGAGCTCGCGGACAAGCTGGAGGCCGAGGGCTACGAGGCTTACACGAAGGGTGGCGCATCCGAGTGACACAGCTGCCGGGCCTCCTCGACACCGAGGCGATCCGCAAGGACTTCCCCATCCTGGACCGACAGGTCCACGATGACCGGAAGCTCGTGTACCTGGACAACGCGGCGACCTCGCAGAAGCCGCGCCAGGTGCTGGACGCCCTGAGCGAGTACTACGAGCGCTACAACGCCAACGTCCACCGCGGTGTGCATGTGCTCGCCGAGGAGGCCACGGCGCTGTACGAGGGCGCGCGCGACAAGGTCGCGGAGTTCATCAACGCGCCCAGCCGCGACGAGGTGATCTTCACCAAGAACGCCTCGGAGTCGCTGAACCTCGTGGCGAACATGCTGGGCTGGGCCGACGAGCCCTACCGCGTGGACTCCGAGACCGAGATCGTCATCACGGAGATGGAGCACCACTCCAACATCGTGCCGTGGCAGCTGCTGGCGCAGCGCACGGGCGCGAAGCTGAAGTGGTTCGGCCTCACCGACGACGGCCGCCTCGACCTGTCCAACATCGACGAGGTCATCACGGAGAAGACGAAGATCGTCTCCTTCGTGCTGGTGTCGAACATCCTGGGCACGGTCAACCCGGTCGAGGCGATAGTGCGGCGGGCGCAGGAAGTCGGCGCCCTCGTCTGCGTCGACGCCTCGCAGGCCGCGCCGCACATGCCGCTGGACGTGCAGGCCCTCCAGGCCGACTTCGTGGCCTTCACCGGCCACAAGATGTGCGCCCCGACCGGCATCGGCGTGCTCTGGGGACGCCAGGAGCTCCTTGAGGACCTCCCTCCGTTCCTCGGCGGCGGCGAGATGATCGAGACGGTGTCGATGCACTCGTCGACGTACGCTCCCGCCCCGCACAAGTTCGAGGCGGGCACACCGCCGATCGCCCAGGCGGTCGGACTGGGCGCGGCGATCGACTACCTGTCGTCGATCGGCATGGACAAGATCCTCGCCCACGAGCACGCCCTCACCGAGTACGCGGTGCGGAAGCTGGGCGAGGTCCCCGACCTGCGCATCATCGGCCCCACCACGGCCGAGGACCGGGGCGCGGCGATCTCCTTCACGCTCGGCGACATCCACCCGCACGACGTGGGCCAGGTCCTCGACGAGCAGGGCATCGCGGTCCGGGTCGGTCACCACTGCGCCCGCCCGGTCTGCCTCAGGTACGGAATTCCTGCGACCACGCGAGCGTCGTTCTATCTGTACTCCACGCCGGCCGAGATCGACGCTCTGGTCGACGGACTGGAGCACGTACGGAACTTCTTCGGCTGAGGGGTTGGCGAGCGATCGCATGAAGCTGGACTCGATGTACCAGGAAGTCATCCTGGACCACTACAAGAACCCTCATGGGCGTGGTCTTCGGGATGGCGACGCCGAGGTGCACCACGTGAACCCGACGTGCGGGGACGAGATCACGCTGCGTGTGAAGTACGACGGCACGACGATCAGCGACGTCTCGTACGAGGGTCAGGGCTGCTCGATCAGCCAGGCCTCGGCCTCCGTGCTGAACGAACTGCTGGTCGGCAAGGACCTCGCGGACGCTCAGAAGATCCAGGAGACCTTCCTGGAGCTGATGCAGTCCAAGGGCAGGATCGAGCCCGACGACGCGATGGAGGAGATCCTGGAGGACGCGGTCGCGTTCGCCGGTGTCTCCAAGTACCCGGCCCGAGTCAAGTGCGCCCTCCTCAGCTGGATGGCGTGGAAGGACGCGACGGCCCAGGCCCTGGGCGGAGCCGACGCCGAAAGGAAGACGGCATGAGTGACACCGTGGAGATGAAGCCGGCCTCGGAGGAGGAGCTCCGCGAGGCCCTGATGGACGTCGTCGACCCCGAGCTGGGCATCGACGTCGTCAACCTGGGTCTCATCTACGGCATCCACGTCGACGACGCGAACATCGCGACCATCGACATGACCCTGACGTCCGCGGCCTGTCCGCTGACGGACGTCATCGAGGACCAGGCCAAGTCCGCCACGGACGGCCTCGTGAGCGAACTGCGCATCAACTGGGTCTGGATGCCCCCGTGGGGCCCCGACAAGATCACGGACGACGGCCGTGACCAGCTGCGCGCGCTCGGCTTCAACGTCTGAGGACACCCGCTCGTCCCGCACGTACATGACTGTGGCCCCCGGCGCGCTGCCGGGGGCCACAGTCATGTACAGGTGTCAGCCGCCCGTATGAGGTCAGGCCAGACCCTTCACCAGCTGGAACGCCGTGTCCGCCCAGTACAGGCGGCTGTTCTCCATCGGTTCGAGGCGCACGACGAAGTCCTGGTGGCGCAGGAAGCGGCCGGGGTAGTTGACCGACTCCAGCATGATCGCGTCCGAGGAGAAGGAGCGGCGGGGGCAGAACGTGGCGTCCTGCTCGAACAGCCGCGAGCCGTCGTTGCGGTCGACGCGCAGGACGAAGTTGCGGTGGCGTGCGTAGCGGCCGTCCTCCATGCGGAAGGAGTAGCAGGAGGAGTCCGCGAGGCCGGAGACGACCTTGAAGGACGAGTCCTCCCTGGTCTCGCTTCCGCTGCCGGAGCTCACTCGGTCCAGCCGGATCACGCCGCTCCTCAGGTGCCAGTAGCGGTCCGGGTAGTTGACGGACCGTACGGACTTCCACGACGTGGTCGAGGGCTTGGAGGACGGCGGTTTCTTGCCGGGCGCCTTCGACGCCGACTTCGACGTCGACGGATCCGGCTCGGGTTCGGCCTTAGCCCCGCCCTGCTGGGAGTCGGACACGGCCGAGCTCTTCGACGAGGCGGGCTGCGGGGAGGACAGGCCGCTCTTGCCGTCCGGGGCGGTGGCGGCCACGGTGGGCACGATCGGCTCGTCGGCCGTCGTCGTGCGGCCCGTGCGCTCCCGCGCCGCGTTCTCGGTGTGCGGCTCCTGCAGGGCTATCGCGGTCACGCTGCCTATCAGGACCGCCACGGCGAGCACGCCGGCCCCCCAGAGCCTGCGTGTGCCCGGAACCCGGGTCTGATCCGGTGACTCACCGGTTTCCCACACTTTCGGGGGCGAGCTCCACGGAACGGGGAGCAGGTCCGGATCGGATCCGGGCTTTTCATCTGGCATGCGCGGTTCCCTCAGCGTCGCCACAAGGGGCGTACGCGATATCGGCACAGGAGGAAAGGGGAGCCACCGACACGGGCGTGCGGCTGTGGCCGCGATTACCGGGTGTGTGACCGGTGAAACAGTAGTGGAACTCGTGGGTAGCAGGGAGCCTTTCGGAGAGCGGTTTCTCAAGGAATCCTGGGTTCCTGAGGGTGAGTTGGGGCTTTACATCACATTCACATCCCTTTCTCAGGGTGCCCGCGGGCATGGTTCAGCGGCCGATGTCACACCGGTGCGGACGCGCGGTTCCCCGCGCCCCTAACGGGCGCTCAACTCGTCCGCCAGGCACGCCAGGTACAGGGCCATCGTCGTGCGGTGGTCGCGCAGGGGGCGGCCGGTGATCTGTTCGATCTTGTGCATGCGGTAGACGACGGTGTTGCGGTGGATGTGCAGCGCCGCGGACGCCCGTACGAGGTTGAAGCCGCTCTCGCACCACGCGGTGATCGTGTCGCGGAGCACCGGCCAGTCCGGCTGGGACCGCAGCTCCGCGGCCGTGCGGTCGAGCAGCCGGTTGCGGGCCGGCCGGCCCACCTCCGCCAGGACCTGATGGACCCGCAGATCCGTGATGAGGTGGACGGGCAGGATGCTCGCCCGGCGGGCGCCGAGGCGGAGGGCGTCGCACGCGTCCTGGTACGAGTCGTGCAACCCGCCCACGGAGGCGGCCGGTTCGCCTATCCCGGCCCGGGCGGTGAGGCCGTCCTGGGCGGCCACGATGTCCACCACCCGCCTGCAGTCGGCCGTCAGGGCGTCCACCGGCCGCCGCTCCGGCAGCCGGTGCAGCACACCGATCCAGCCGGGCGCCGTGGAGGCCACGATGTCCTGCGGATCGGCGAAGATCTCACGGACCGTGCGCAGCAGTTCGGAACGGACCAGGGCCATGTCCCGGGCGGGCGTGCCCTGCCGGCGGGTGCCCGCCTCGGGCACCGTCACCTCGAACGCCACCGCGGCCCGCCGCAGCCGCAGGTCGAACCCCAGTTCCGCGGCCCGGAACAGCAGGAACTCACCCTCCACGACCTGCGGATCGTAGGAAGCGATGTCCGCCAGCAGCTTCTCGGCCGCGCGCTCGGCGAGCAGCCGGGAGCGCAGCATCACGGACTCCCTGAGCAGGATCTCCGTCTGCCGCTTCACCAGCAGTCCGAAGCGCCGGACCTGCGCGGGCGTGCCCGTGATCCCGACCGTGCCCACGGCGCGCCCGCCCGTGACCAGCGGCAGGGTGATGCCGGGCCGCACCCCACGGAGGCGATGGGCCTCGGACGCGGTGTGGGCGGCGGGCTCCTGGGTGCGCAGGACCTCGACGGACGCCTCGTGGAAGGTGCCGACGCGGCTGGTGTCGCCGCTGCCGATGACCATGCCCTCCGCATCGGTGATCAGCACGTTGAATCCGATGACCGCGGAGGTGTCCCCGGCGATCTCCTGCGCGAGTGACGGGCTCAGCACGAGCGGTTCCTCCCGTCGAGGGCGGGCCCGGGTTGGACGCACCGTACAGGGGTGCGAGCGATTCCAGCCACAACTTCGTACGAAGTGAACGGTGACGCCCCGCGAGGAGGTCCCTAGCGTATGGGGACCATCACACCCCGCCGAGTGCACATCCCGGTGAACGGCGGGTGTTCTCACTTCCGGTACGGAAGGCCCACGCCGATGAACCGTGTGCGCTCACTTGCTGCCGCTTTGTCCTCGCTCCTGCTGGTTTCCACCCTCGCCGCCTGCGGCTCCGACGGCGACGACGCCCCGGCGAACGTCTCCGCCAAGACCGCCTCGCTGGGCACACTCGAACCCGGCGTCATCAAGGTCGCCGTCCAGCCGTACGCGCCGTACACCAGCGTCAAGGACGACAAGATCGTCGGACTGGACGGCGACATCCTCGCCTACGTGGCCAAGAAGCTGGACCTGAGGATCAAGCCCCAGGTGACGGACTTCGCCGGCATGCTCGCCGGAGTGCAGTCCCGGCGCGTCGACATCACGATCGGTGGCGTCGCCTGGTCCGCCGACCGGCAGAAGCAGGGCCTGTTCACCGACCCGCCCTACTACTCGCCCCCGGCGATGGCCGTGCGCAGCGGCAAGACGTACAAGACGGTCGACGACCTCAAGGGCCTGCAGCTCGGCACCGTCGAGGGCTACGTCTGGGTCAAGTCCATCCAGGCCGTGCCCGGCGCCAAGCTGCACGCCTACCCCGACGCCAACGGCGTGTTCGACGACCTCGGCGCCGGCCGCGTCGACGTCGGGTTCCTCGACCCGCTGATCATCATCGCCGCGCAGAAGGAACGCCCGGACCTGAAGATCAGCACCGAGTACCTGACGCCGCCGACCGCCGCCGAGGTCAAGGCCAAGCCCGCCTACCAGTACTTCCAGCCGTACCAGACCGGCTTCTACCTCCCCAGGAAGGCCACGAAGCTGGAGAAGGCCATCTCCGAGCAGATCGACGCCATGTACAAGAACGGCGAGATGGCGAAGCTCGTGAAGAAGTACGGCGGCGATCCCGAACAGTTCCTCAAGCCCGCCGCCGACGTCGCCAGCGCGCGCCGGGGCGTGGACCGGCCGCAGGACTGGACGCCGCCGTCCATCGGACAGTGAGGGGCGAGGTCATGTCCGGTCTCTTCCAGGTCCCCTGGTCCGACTACCAGTCCGACCTGCTCGACGCACTCGGGCGCACCGTCTCGTACACGGTCGTCAGTTTCGTCGGCGCGGTCCTCCTCGGTCTGGCGGTGGCGCTGCTCCGGCTGAGCAAGGCCTGGCCCGCGCGCGCCGTCGCCGCCGTCTACACCGAGGTCTTCAAGAACGTCCCGCTCCTCGCCATCATCTTCCTGGCCTACTTCGGCCTGGCCTCGGCGGGGCTCCGCCTGGACGTGTTCACCGCGGGCTGCCTCAGCCTGGTCGTCTTCTACGCGGCCTACCTCTCCGAGATCTTCCGTTCCGCGATCAGCGGCGTCCACGCCGGACAGACCGAGGCGGGCGAGGCGCTGGGTCTCGGCCGGGCGGGCATCTTCGGCCACGTCGTCCTCCCGCAGGCCGTACGGCAGGCCCTGCCCGGCACCAACACCATGCTCGTCGACCTGCTGAAGTCCACCTCGCTGCTCGTCACCGTCTCCGCCGCCGAGCTGATGTCCGAGGGGCGGCTCATCACCTCGGCCACCTTCCGGGCGCTGGAGGTCTACCTCGTCATCTCGGCGATCTACTTCGCCCTCTGCTACCCGCTCTCCCAGCTCCTGCTGCTCCTGGAGCGGAAGGTACGGGCCGGGGTGCCCCTCTCCCCGTGGCGCCGGCGACGCATGCGGGCGGCCCGGGAACTGCTCGCGGGCGACGTCCGAGGCGGGCGGGACATCGACCGGAAGGAGGCGACGGTATGACCGAGCCCGTCAGCCCCGTCGTCACGGAGAAGACCGCCGCACCGGACCCCACCGACGCCGTCGTCCGGATCGAGGGGCTGAGCAAGTCCTTCGACGGCCGCCTCGTCCTCGACGACGTGCACCTTCAGGTCGGCCGCGGCCGCATCGTCAGCGTCATCGGACAGAGCGGCGGCGGCAAGACCACCCTGATGCGCTGCGTCAACCTGCTGGAACGCCCCGACCACGGCACGGTCGAGGTCGCCGGCGAAGTGGTGCACAGCGGCGGCCGTACGGTCTGCCGCGACCTGCCCCGGCTGCGCCGCACCGTCGGCATGGTCTTCCAGAGGTTCAACCTGTTCCCGCACCTCACGGCCGTGGAGAACGTCGTCCTCGCCCAGCGCAAGGCGGGCATCCCCGAACAGGAGGCGCTGGAGAGGGCCGTCACGCTGCTGCGCCGGGTCGGCGTGGCCCACCGCGGCCTCGCCCAGCCCGAGCAGCTCTCCGGCGGCGAACAGCAGCGCGTCGCCATCGCCCGCGCGCTGGCCCTGAAGCCGGAGGTCCTGCTCTTCGACGAGCCCACGTCGT
Source organism: Streptomyces sp. NPDC046862 (assembly GCF_040704615.1). Taxonomy (NCBI): domain Bacteria; kingdom Bacillati; phylum Actinomycetota; class Actinomycetes; order Kitasatosporales; family Streptomycetaceae; genus Streptomyces; species Streptomyces sp. NPDC046862. The sequence goes on from NZ_JBEYXP010000002.1 coordinate 183,931, forward strand.
CGCTGGACCCGGAGGCCACCCGCGAGGTGCTGAGCGTGATGCGCGAACTCGCCGCGGACGGCATGACGATGCTCCTCGTCACCCACGAACTGCCCTTCGCCCGCGAGGTGTCCGACCACGTCGTCTTCGTCGACGGCGGCCGCATCGTCGAGGAGGGCGACCCACGGGACGTCCTCGACAACCCCGCCCAGGCCCGCACCCGGGAGTTCCTCGCCGCGTACGGGTCGGCCTCATGACGGGGGCACGGGACGCGGCCGGGGCCGTCGGCGACAGCCCCGTCGTGGTCGTCGGCGGCGGCGTCGTCGGGCTGTGCACCGCGTACTACCTGGCCCGGTCCGGACTGACCGTGGAGGTCGTCGAACGGCGAGCCCTGGGCTCGGGGGCATCCCGCGGCAACGCCGGCTGGGTCTGCCTCAGCCACTCCACGCCGGTCCCGGCCCCCGGAGTCGTGCGCTACGCCCTGCGGTCGCTGGGCCGGCCCGACTCGCCGCTGTATCTGCGGCCCCTGCCCGACCCGGCGTTCGTCCGGTGGCTGTGGCGGTTCTGGCGCAGCAGCACACCCGCCGCCTTCCGGCGCGGCTACGCGGCGATCGCCGAACTGAACCGCGACACCTTCGACCTCTTCGACGGCCTGCGCGACGCCGGGGTGACCACGACCCTGACCCGCCCCGGCATGGTGCACGCGTTCCTGTCACCGGCCGAGGCCCGCCACCACCTCGCCCTCCAGCGGGAGATGGCCGACGGCCGCTACCCACTGCCCGACGACGTCGTCACCGGCGACGAGGCCCGGCTGCTCGACGGCGCGCTGTCGCCGGGGGTGCGCGCGGCCTACCTCGTCGAGGGGGAGGGCGTGGTCGACCCGGAGGCGTTCGCCCAGGGGCTCGGGGAGGCGCTCGCCGTGGCCGGGGTGAAGGTCCACGAGAACGCGGAGACGACGGGTTTCCGGACGGCGGGTGGCCACGTCACCGCCGTACGCACCGGCCAGGGCGATATCCCGTGCGCGGCCGTCGTGATCGCGGCCGGCATGCGCTCCGCGCAGCTGCTGGGCTCACTCGGACAGTCGCTGCCCCTGCAGGCGGGCAAGGGCTACAGCTTCTCGGTGGACCTGGATCCGGCGCCCGGGCACACGCTGTACTTCGGCGAGCGCCGGGCCGTCGCCTCGCCGATCGGCGGCACCACGCGGATCGGCGGAACGATGGAGCTGAGCGGCAACAACAACCGGCTCGACTGGCGCCGCGTCGTCGCCGTCGCCCTCGCCAGCCGGCACTACCTGGGCCGCTGGTTCGACGACCCGGACGACCTGGTGGGCCTGATTCGCGACCCCTGGGTCGGCGGGCGCCCGTTCCTCCCCGACGGGCTGCCCGTCATCGACCGTGTCCCGGGCCACGACAACGCGTTCGCGGCCACGGGGCACGGCATGCTCGGCGTCACACTGGGCCCGGTCACCGGGCACCGGCTCGCCGAGTACGTCCGCACGGGCCGCCGCCCGAAGCCGCTCGCGCCCTTCGGCTTCGAGCGGCTGGGCGGGTGAGCCCGGGGACAGGCCCTGGGGTCCTAGGGTTTGTCCGCGAACGCCGACAGCCGTACGGAGATCTGCTCCCGGCCGCCGCCGTTCTGCACCGGCGCCGCCGTGAGGACGTCCAGGTGCTGGTAGCCGGGCAGGACGACGGGGTTCTCGTCGGCGGGGACACGGCCGGCGAGGATGCCGTCGCCCGCGAGGAAGGTGACCCGGGGGTTGGCGGTCAGGCCGTCCGGGTGGACCAGCTTGCGGGCGAGCTGGGGGTCGTCGATGAGCTGGATGTCCGTGACCAGCCGGGTCGGGAAGTAGTCCTCGGTGAAGTCCAGCGGCTGCTCGGCGAGGCTGCGGGCCAGCTCCCGGATGTCCGAGACCTCCTTGGCTGCGGTCGTGAAGGGCGTGCCGTCCTTGGAGCGGTGCACCGGGTCGTCGGGCGCGCCCACGCGGTCGAAGTTCCGCCAGGTGTAGAGCGGGCCGTCGGGCTGGTCCGGGATCGCCTTCAGCTCCGTACCGAACAGGGCCGGGGAGCCCTGGACGTCGTTCGAGACGGGGAACTCCTTGTCGGTGATCCGGCCGCCCCCGGGGCTGTCGAACAAGCCCACGCTGGTCTGGAGGAAGGCCAGCGGCGCCGAGTTGTCGTCCATGAAGGCGCCCAGCACCGCCGCGTTGGTGAGCCGGAAGTCCCGGATCGTCGGCTTGCCGCTGAGGAACACACCCGCGTCCTTGGAGAAGAGGGTGCGGGCCGTGACGTCCAGATTGGTGTTGCGGGGTACGGAGTCCAGCAGCGCGGACTCGGCGTCCGGGGCGTTGCGTGCCGCAAGGCCGCCGATCGCCAGGAGGTTCATCGTCTCGGGGTTGAGGACCACGGGCAGGCCGAGGAAGCGCGGCAGGATGCCCGTACGCAGCCCCGCCCGTACGGCGGTGAGGCCGAGGCCGGTGTCGGGGACGGTGCCCTTGGGCAGGAGGGTGCCGTTCAAGGACCCGTTCCCGTTCCCGTCCCCGTCGCCCGAGTTGCCCTGGAGGTCGTCCAGCGACGTGGAGATCGTCGTGTCCAGCGCGAAGTAGCCGGCGCACTGGTTGAACCCCGCGTCCGCCGTCGTCGTGGGGTTCCCGTCGAAGTCCCAGGTGGCGAAGACCCCGGTGAGCACTCCGCCCAGCGAGTGGCCGCCGCACAGGACCTTCTCCTTGCGCAGCCGCTGGTCGGGGAGTTCGGCGGCGAGCAGGTCGTACTGGTCGCGGACGGTCTGCTCCAGACCGACCTCCGAGAGCCAGCCGGCCTGGTCGCTGGTCACGAACCCGGAGAATCTGCGGCCGTCGACCTCGCCGCCGCCGTAGTAGTAGTCGACGGCCTTGGCGGTGTCTCCGCTCGCGATCCCGGTGTTGTCCTCCAGGCAGTTGGACCTGCGGTCCAGCGCCCAGAACTCGATGTGCCGACCCTGCCCGGCCGCCGCCCTGACCGTGTTGCGCGCCACGCTGTCGAAGGCGCCCGCGCCCTCCAGAATTCCCGGCTGGGCGACGAGGATCCGGTCCGCCGCGGCGGAGGCGGCCGGGCCCGACGCGGAACGGTAGCGCAGGTACGACAGCCGGTCGCAGCGCTCGGGATGGGGGCCGACGGAGGCGGGCAGCGGCACCCGCAGGGAGACCTGCGTCTCGACGACGTCCGTGACGGGAGAGGTGGACGCCACCGGCGTCTCGGTACGGGAAGCGGCCGCGGTACCGCTGTCGGCGGGGGCCGCGGTGGCGCCCTTCGCGGGCGTGCCGTCCGCCGCCGGTGCCGTGGCCAGCAACGCCACCACCAACGCCCCGGCAGCCCCGGCGCGTAACCATGACCTCGTGTGATGTGTGCCTGTTGCGCTCATGCTGCCGGACTGTAACCACCGGTAACACCTCGGGCTATTGCGGATTCCGAGCAAAAGCGGCGTCCGTCGGCTCACATCCCCGCAAGGCCTGTGGAGGAGGTCGTTCATCGATTGATGTGTACGGGCGTACGCATCGATGTGTACACTCGTACACATGGGATACGTACTCCTCGCCGGGGCCATCGCCGCCGAGGTTGCCGCCACGACCGCGATGAAGTACAGCGACGGCTTCAGCAGGCTGTGGCCGTCACTGATCACCCTCCTCGGATATGTCGTGTCGTTCGTGCTGCTCGCGCAGACCCTCAAGACCCTGTCGATCGGCACGGCGTACGCGATCTGGGCCGGGGCGGGCACCGCGACCATCGCCCTCCTCGGGCTGGCGCTGTTCGGGGAGGGCCTGAGCGTCGCCAAGATCACCGGGATCGCGCTGATCATCGGGGGAGTGGTCGTGCTGAACCTGGGAGGTGCGCACTGATGCCCCGCCGGTACGACCCCGAGCGGCGGCAGCGGATCATCGACGCAGCGATCCGCGTCGTGGGTGCGCGGGGCCTCGCCGGGCTGAGTCACCGGTCGGTGGCCGCCGAGGCGGACGTGCCGCTCGGCTCGACGACGTACCACTTCAAGACCCTCGACGAACTGATGGTCGCCGCGCTGCGCCAGGCCAACGAGGGTTTCGCCAAGGTGCTTGCCGCGCGGGGCGCGCTGGAGGATCCGGGGGCGGATCTCGCCGGTGAGCTGGCCTCGATGACCGGGGAGTGGCTCGCGGGGGATCGGACGGGGGTGGAGCTGGAGTACGAGCTGTACCTCGCGGCCCTGCGGCGGCCCGCCCTGCGGCCCGTCGCCGCCGAGTGGGCCCAGGAGTTCGCCGATCTGATCGCCCGCCGTACGGATCCGGTCACCGCCCGGGCCCTTGTCGCTCTGGTGGACGGGATCTGTCTGCAGGTGTTGCTGACCGGGGTGCCGTATGACGAGGGGTATGCGCGGGAGATGCTGGGGCGGGTGCTGCGCTGACGTGGCGCGGGTTTCTGTCGCCCCCGCCGCCCCTACCCGTCCCATCCTGTCCCTGGGGGCTGCGCCCCCAGACCCCCGCAATCGGCCTTGCGGCCTCGTCCTCGAACGCCGGACGGGCTGGTTGTGCTGGCCTCTGCTGAAAGTCCCAGCCGCAGCCAGGAAAACTCAGCCCCGGCCGGTGGAAATTCAGCCCCTTGGGGGCACCTCCCAGCGGTAGCTGGGGGAGTCTGAGGAGCGGGGTCCGGGGCGAAGCCCCGTGCGGGGTTGAAGGGGCGGAGCCCCTGGATGGGGGTCCCCCCGCTCGAGCGAAGCCGAGAGTGGGGGAGGGACGGGTAGAGGCGGCGGGGGCGAGACAAATCCGGCCCCCACGACCGGCACATGAGACGCCCTCCCCACCGGTTCGCCTCCGCACCCTCCCGCCGGTTAGGTTGCCCCCATGACCGACACGACTGCTCCTCGCACCACCGGCGCCGTGGCCGCCGGTCTCGCCACCATCGCCACCGACGGCACCGTTCTCGACACCTGGTTCCCCGCGCCCGAGCTCACCGCCGAGCCGGGCCCGGCCGGCAGCGAGCGGCTGTCCGCCGAGAAGGCCGTCGAACTGCTCGGCGAGGGCGCCGCGAAGGCGATCGGCCCGGACGCCCGCCGGGGCGTCGAGGTGGTCGCGGTCCGCACGGTCATCGCCTCCCTCGACGAGAAGCCGATTGACGCGCACGACGTCTACCTGCGCCTGCACCTGCTCTCGCACCGGCTCGTCCAGCCGCACGGCCAGAGCCTCGACGGCATGTTCGGCTTCCTCGCCAACGTCGCCTGGACCTCGCTCGGCCCGGTCGCCGTCGACGACATCGAGAAGGTCCGGCTCAACGCGCGCGCCGAAGGGCTGCACCTCCAGGTGACGTCCGTCGACAAGTTCCCGCGCATGACGGACTACGTCGCGCCGAAGGGCGTCCGTATCGCCGACGCGGACCGCGTACGGCTCGGCGCGCACCTCGCCGAGGGCACCACCGTGATGCACGAGGGCTTCGTGAACTTCAACGCGGGCACGCTCGGTACGTCGATGGTCGAGGGCCGCATCTCCGCGGGCGTCATCGTCGGCGACGGTTCCGACATCGGCGGTGGCGCCTCCACCATGGGCACCCTGTCCGGCGGCGGCAACGTGATCATCTCCATCGGCGAGCGCTGCCTGATCGGCGCCGAGGCGGGCGTGGGCATCGCGCTCGGCGACGAGTGCGTCGTCGAGGCCGGCCTGTACGTCACCGCCGGCACCCGCGTCACCATGCCCGACGGCCAGATCGTCAAGGCCCGCGAGCTGTCCGGGGCCTCGAACATCCTGTTCCGCCGCAACTCCGTCACCGGCTCGGTCGAGGCCCGCCCGAACAACGCGGTCTGGGGCGGCCTGAACGAGATCCTCCACAGCCACAACTAGCACCGCCGGGACCGACCGCGCGGTCCACGGACGAGGGCGCCCTCCTGCGAGCCGCAGGAGGGCGCCCGGCTTTTCCCGCAGTGGTTCGCGGCCGGTGGCATAGCCGCGCCCGGCCGCGCGCGTCACAAGGAGTACAGGGGTGGGGCACAGGGCACCGCCGGGGAAGAGAAGGTGACGATGGATGCCGAAGGGCAGGAGAGTTTCCGGGAGTTCGTGGCCGGCCGGTCGTCGGCGTTGCTGAAGACGGCCGTACTGCTGAGCGGCGGGGACCGGCACGCGGCGGAGGACCTGCTGCAGAACGCCCTGATCAAGGCGGCGGGACGGTGGCACCGTATCGACGAGCCCGAGGCGTACGTCCGCCAGGTCCTGTACCGGCAGCAGGTCAGCCGCTGGCGCCTGAAGTGGCGACGCCGCGAGGTCAGCGTGGCCGAACTGCCCGAGGAGAGCGGCCCCGGAGACGGCGCGGCCGCCGCCGAACTGCGCCTGCTCATGCGCGGGGCGCTGGCCCGGCTCACCGCCCGCCAGCGGACCGTGCTGGTCCTGCGCTACTTCGAGGACCTGCCGGAGGCCGACGTGGCCCGCATCCTCGGCTGCTCGGTCGGCACCGTACGGTCCACCACGCACCGCTCGCTCGCCCGGCTGCGCGCCCTCGCACCCGAACTGGCCGCTCTCGGCCCGGCCGACGCCGAGCGGGAACCGTCCCGCGACTACTCGCCCGTGGAGGTGCGTCCGTGAACGTCGATGAACTGGTCCGTGACTCCCTGCGCGAACAGGCTGCCGAGACCCTGACGGTCCCGCAGGGCTTCGCCGACCGAGTGCTGGCCGCCCGGCGGCGCCGACGCACCCGTACGTTCGCGACCGCTGTCGCGGCCACCGCCGCCGTGGTCGCCGTCGCGGTCTCCGTACCGCTGCTGGACGGCGGCGAGGACGGCGTGCGGCTCGCCAGCGAGATCAACAAGAGTGACATCATCGCCCACCCGAACCAGTCGCCTCCGCGTGATCTGATCGCGGCCGGAGACGTCGCACTGGCCGCGTACTACACCTGGGACATCGACAAGCAGACGCAGGACCGTGCCCTCCACGTCCGCGACTACTGGCTGCTGAACCAGGAGACGGGCAGGTACGAGAAGACCACCCAGTGGTCCTTCATCGCGGTCGCCCCCGGCATGCGCACCGCCGCCGTCCTGGAGAAGGACCTCCCGGCCAAGCGGATCGGCCTGCTCGACCTGTTCACCGGGAAGGTCGAGCGCTGGATCCCGGTCGACCGCGGGGTCGCGGGCATCGAGTTCTCGCCCGACGGCAGCAAGCTCGTCGCGACGACGTACGGCAAGAACCCCGACGTGCTGACCAAGGCGGACTACGACTCCGACGGCGACGGCAAGAAGAACGACTGGGAGCCGCAGTGGTTCGAGTCGAGCCGGACCGGCTTCTACATCGTCGACGTGGACTCCGGCGACAGTTCGTGGAGCGAGGTCCCGGCCGACACCCAGAACCTCAACGTCCGCCAGGACTTCGGCTTCAGCCATGACGGCAAGCTGGTCTACTCGGGCCTCACCAGCGCCCCCCACATGCAGTACTACGACTTCAAGGGCAACGAGGTCGACAAGCCCGCGAACGAGAAGTACAGGAACTGGTTCGACGACGCGGGGGTGTCCCCGAACGGCAGGCTCGTCGCGGAGAACGGCGCGGTCGCCGACGCCCACACGGGCAAGGTGGTCACCAGGGTGGCCGGCGGGCAGACGCCGCTGGCCTGGGCCGACGACAAGCGGCTCGTCGTCTGGGGCTGCGATCCCGCGAAGTGCAATGGCAAGAACGAGTTCCGCAACCAGCTCCTGCTGATCACCATCGGCACCGACAAGGTCGTCCCGCTCAGCGACTTCCGCAAGGCCTCGGCCGACTACGCGGGCCGCTGGACGCCGATGTTCAGCGAGCGCTGACCAGCCGGCGGTACGCCGCCACCAGCCCGTCGGCCGTCTCCCGGCCGGCGGGCCGCAGTGGCGAACGGACCGGACCGGCGGGCAGCCCCAGTCGCCCGAGCAGCGCCTTGGCGGTCACCGTACCGGGCAGTCCTGAGCCCATCATCAACTCGGTCAGCGGGATGGTGAGTTGCTGGCAGCGGGCGGCCTCTGCGGTGTCTCCGGAGTCGAACGCGTCGATGACCGCCCGGAAGTGACCTGGCGTCACGTTCGCCACGGTGCTGATGTAGCCGCTCCCGCCGATCGCATACAGCGCCAGCACGTACTCGTCGCAGCCCGTGTAGTACGCCAACTCCGTCTCCGCCAGCACCTTCTGGGTGCCGAGCAGGTCGTACGCGCAGTCCTTGACCGCCACGATCCGCGGGTGCCCGGCGAGCCGGATCATGGTCTCCGGCTCGATGCGGGTGCCGGTGCGGCCGGGGATGTCGTACAGGACGAGCGGCAGGTCACTGGCGTCGGCGAGCTCGCGGAAGTGGGCCTCGACAGCGTCCTGCGGCGGTCTGCTGTAGTACGGAGTGACCGCCAACAGACCGTCCGCGCCCGCCTTTTCGGCTGCCAGGGCGAGCTCCGCGCTGTGCCGCGTGTCGGCCGTGCCGACGCCCGCCACGATGTGGACCCGGTCCCCTGCCGCCGCGCGGACCGCGCGCACGAGCTCCGCCTTCTCCGTGTCCGACGTGGTGGGTGACTCACCCGTCGTACCCGACAGGACCAGACCGTCACAACCCCCGGTCACGAGCCGGTCGGCGAGCCGCTGCGCGCCGTCGAGATCCAGGGCGCCCTCCGGGGTGAAGGGCGTGATCATCGCGCACAGGGCGCGGCCGAAGGGCGCTGGGTCGGAGGGCGCTGGGCCGGAGGGAGCGGGCCGGGAGGAGTGGGGGCGTGGAGTCGTCATGGAAGTAGTCTCGGCAGAGGAAACGGTGAAGCTCCACTTAATTCTCCTACGATGTATTGGTCAGAGTTGCTACGCGGATGGGATGTGTGTCCTGGACGCGGGGCGCGAGGCCCTGGTGCCAAGCCGTCCCTTTTGGGTCACCATGGCGAAGAAGGTCGGCAACGTCAGGTCATGGTCATGGGAGGCGTCATGAGGCTCGGCAAGGCACTCGCCACCGGGGTCGCGGAGGAGCAGGACCAGCCGTACGAGGAGGAGCTGCGTCTCCCCGAGGAGACCGGGGAGCCGGAGACGGCGGCGACGGCCGCGGCCGAAGAGGTACCGGTAGCGCGATGAGACTGCGGCTCCCCGAGGAACGTCCGGCGGAGCCGCCGACCGGATACAAGATCGCCCACCCGATGCTGTCCCAGGACGGCACACGGGCAGGGTTCACCGGGGTGTCGCTGGGCGGCGCGCTGCCGTACGGGGTTCTCGACGAGGCTCGTTGCGTCTACGGACTCAGACACCGCGCCCCCGCGCGCCTGTGCGACTGCGGCTTCCACTGCGTGCACGACCGCGCGGCGGCCGAGGCCCTGCTGTGCACGGCCGAGCACCGTGCGGCCGTGCTGCTGGAGGTCTCGGTGCTCGGCTCGTACATCCGCTTCGAGCTCGGCTTCCGGTACGCGCGCCAGCGGGTGAGGTGTGCGACGGTCGGGCCGTGCGCGTGCGGCGCGGCGGCCGTGGCCCTGGCCGACGCCGGCTGGGGGCGACCGGGGTGGCGCGCCCTGGCCGGCACGTGCGCGGGCTGTGTCCGCGCCCGTACGGCGGTGTCGCTCGCCACCTTCGCCCGGCTGGCGGGGGAGGGGTTGCGGGTGCGGGAGGCCGGCGGGAGTGCGGTAGCCGGTGCGGGGGCGGGTGCGGGGGCGGGTGCGGGTGCGGGTGCGGGGGCGGGTGTGGAGGCGGGTGTGGAGACGCCGGCGAAGGGGCCGTCCCGTCATCCGTCTGCCGCGTCGAATCCGTCGGCCGGCCCATCTGGCTCGTTCAGTCCATCGGGCTCCTCCGGTTCGTCCGGGCTGCCCGGTGATCTGGGCGTCCCCGAACTCATCGCCGAGGCGGCGCTGCTCCAGGCGCGGCTCGACTGGTTCCAGAGCCAGCTGGCCAGACTCGGTGAGAGTGGACCCGGTTCGCCGCCGCGGGGATCGCCCCCGCAGGGGTAGCGCGGCCAGGGCCGGGTACCCGGAGTGACCCTGGACGAGAGGAGGCGGGACACAGTGACCGGGACTTTGGACACCAGGCCCGCGCGACCCACGGCGGCCGAGCACCACTCCGTCGGTGAACTGGTCGGGCAGGCAACCGAACAGCTCTCCACGCTCGTACGGCAGGAGCTAGCCCTCGCCAAGGAGGAGCTGGCCGAGAAGGGACGGCGCGCGGGCCGCGGCGGCGGGCTGCTGGGTGCGGCCGGCGCCGTTGGTTACGTGGGCCTGATGGCCCTGTCGGGCACCGGCGCGGCGGCACTGTCGCTGGTGGTGCCCGTGTGGGCCGCCGCGCTCATCGTCACGGGAGTGCTCTTCGTCATCGCGGCCGTGCTGGCGGCGACCGGGCGCGCCCAGTTGCGCCGTGCCAAGCCGGCCACTCCCGCGCAGGCCATCGACAGCGTCAAGGCGGACGTCGAGGAGATCAAGGGAAGGGCGCACCGATGACGAGTACCTCCGGTGGTTCGGCCGGCTCGGCCGGTTCGGCCGGTTCGGCCGGTTCGACTGGTTCGGCTGGTTCGGCTGGGGCCAAGGGGCCCGACGAGCTGCGGCAGCAGATCGAGATGACGCGTCATCAGCTCGGCGACACCGTCGAGGAGTTGGTCGCCAAGACCGATGTGAAGGCGCGGGCCAGGGCTCAGGTGGCCGAGTTGAAGGGGTCGGCGTCCCATGCGGCGCACTCCGTGCGGGAACGGGTGCCGAGTGTGCGTGCGCCGCGGTCGCGGGCCGTGGTGATCGGTGGTGTGGGCGTGGGTGTCGCCGCGGCGGCCGTCGGTGCGTTGGCCTGGCGACAGCACGAGGCTCCGCGGGTTCTGTTCAGTGGGCGTCGCCGTTCCTCCGCGGCGCTCCGCCGCGACGTCACCCGGCGTCTCCACCGGCTCCGGCACCGCTAGCGTTCTCGTCTGCCGGGCTGGTGTCGGTGGGCGGCTGCGGGGTTGTTCGTGGCTGGTCGCGCCCACGCGGCAGAGCCGCAAATCGACACAGCCCCGCGCCCCTGATGGGGCGCGCCCCTGGGGGCCGTTGAGTGGCTGCGGCTCCGTTGTGGCTCGGGCGCCTGCGGTTTGTCGTGGGGCGGGGGCGCGCCGGGAGGTCTCCGTCCTCGGTCCGGCGGTTTTGCGGGCCGTCCAGTTTCTCGGCGGCGGACGCCGGCCGCTGCGGGCGGACACCTCCCGGCACACCCCCTCGCGTGCGTACGCGGCTGCCGACCGCGTGGTGGTGGGGCGGGGCGGTGCGTTGTGGTGCCAGGCGCGGCCGTGGTTTTTGGCGCGTGTTGCTGACCCGGGTCCGACGTGCGTACCAGGTGGTTGAAGAGCCGGATCCGGTCCCCTCCGGTCCTACGCGTCGTTGGTGGCAGGGGCGCGGGAGTCGACGTCGTCCATGAAGCCGAGCATCCGGGCGTTGACGACCTCCGGGTGGTCGATCTGCGGTCCGTGGCCCGTCGCGGCGATGATCTCGGCGCGGGCCCCGGTGACGAGGCGCGGTACGCGTTGCAGCTGCCGCTTCGGGTGCACGAGCAGGCTGTGCTTGCCCATGATGAGGTAGAGCGGGGTCCGGACGGATCGCAACGCGTCCTCGGAAAGCGGCACAGGTGCGGGGCGGCGGATCCGGAAAGCACGCGCGCCGAGCTGGATCCACTTCCGCACCTCGGGGACGGCGATGACCGGTTGGTCCAGCCAGGCAGCGAGGCGCGGACGCAGCGCCTTGGGGGCGAAGGTGGTGAACAGGCCGACGAACACCCAGGCGAAGAAGCGCAGCCCCACCTTCTCCAGGCCGCCGGGGTCGAGGGCGGTGACGGAGACGAGCCGCTCGGGGCGCCGATGGGCCTGGTTGAGCACGAGCCAGCCGCCGTAGGAGGAGCCGACGAGGTGGACCCGGTCGAGGCCGAGTGCGTCGAGGGCTTCGTCCATCCACTGGGCGGCCCGCTCGGGCTGCCACATCGGCTCGCGGTGGACGCTGCGGCCCGCGTCGCCGGGGGTGTCGAGAGCGTAGACAGGGCGGTCGAGGCTGAGCCCGGGGGTGTTGGGGTACCACATGGCGGACGAGTAGCCGGCGCCGTGGATCAGGACGATCGGGGTGCGGGATTCGGCTGCGGGATTCATGGGGCCGTACCGGTAGACGTGCGTGGTGCCGAAGCTGGTCTCGAGGTCCGTCTCGGAGCGGACGGGCGCCCCCATCGCGAAGAGCACGTCGGCGGCGGCGAAGTAACGGTCGCGGAGCTCGTCGTTGACGTAGCGGCCGACGTCGCGGCGCACACGGGTCGTGTTCTCGGGCACAGGGCACCTCCGGGAGGATCCGTTCTTCGTGATACGACCGTACCATGATGTTGATACGGCGGTACCATAAACGAGGGTCCGGGGAGCCTGGACCGCGAACCCACCACTGACGGGCGGAGACACCGGAACATGCCGAAGCGCGTGGACCACGAGGAACGGCGCGCCCAGATCGCCGAGGCGCTCATCCGGGTCGCCGGACGGCGCGGGCTGCACGCCGTCGGCATGCGCGACGTGGCCGCCGAGGCTGGCGTGTCACTCCGGCTCGTGCAGTACTACTTCGAGACCAAGGAGAAGCTCCTCTTCTATGGGCTCCAGCACCTGACCGGCCGCTTCACCGAACGCGTCGGTGCTCGCCTGACCGCCGCGGGTCCGGACCCGGGCCCGCGCGCAACCATCGAGGCGCTGCTGCTGGCCTCCCTCCCGACCGACGAGGAGAGCCGCACCTTCCACCTCGTCTACAGCTCCTACTCGATCCTGTCCGTGACCGACGAGGCGCTGGCCGCCCAGCCGTTCATCGACAACCCCGACGCCGCGGAGAACGCCCTGACCGGCCTCCTCGAACAGGCTCGGGCGACAGGCGTGGCCGATCCCGGCATCGATGCCCGCACGGAGGCGATCAGCCTGCTCGCGATGGCCGCGGCCATGGGCACCAGCATCCTCGTGGGTCAGCGGAATCCGGAGCCCGCCATCGCGGTACTCCACCACCACCTGGATCGGATCTTCGCGACCACCGCAACGTCGACAACCAGGGACCGCGCCGGCTGACCGGCGAAGGACAGCTGCACGAAAGAAGGCCTCACCTCATCGACTTGGGCACGGCACGTCAAACCTGGCCGTGGGCCATCAAGGCTGCGTGAGGCAAGATCAGTACACCGTCGGTCGTAAATTCCATGCACAACGACTCAAACCGGCTTTTGATTTCGGCAATGACCACCGGGTTCTGACTTGTGACGATCTGGCCGATCGTCGCCACTCCGGCGGCCGGTCCGCTCCACCACTCCTCAAGCGTCGTCCGGTGGTCCCAGGTCACGGTGTCGCACACGACGTCCTTCAGGCCCGCCTCACCGAGCAACGCGGCGAAGCCCTGTTCGGTACGGAGGAAGTCGTCCTCCGGAGCAAGAGCCGGCAGGTGAGCTGGACGGGTGATGCCTGCCGCTTGGACAGCCCTCCCCAGCAGGGCCTGCCCCGCAGCCGCGGGAACCGCCCAGATGGTGACGGCTGTCCGTCCGCCGGGGCGTGTCACCCGTCGCAACTCCGTCAAGGCCTCCCGAGGCCGTCCGACATGGTTGAGGACGAAGTTGCCGACCACGGCATCGAACTCCTCGTCGGCGAACGGCAGGCGGGGCAGAGCGGCCAGCCGCATGTCGGCTTCCGGAGCCGCCAGGGCCGCCCGGGCAACCATGCCGGGCTCGGCGTCCACCGCGGTCACCTTCGCTCCCCGCTCACATGCCAGTGCGGCAGCCGCGCCCGTTCCCGTCCCCACGTCGAGAACCCGCACACCCTCCCTGACCCCGGCAGCGTCGAGAAGCCCGGGCACCGGATACGCGCAGAGTTTGGCGAAACTCGCCGCATAGGCATCCGCCTGCCCAGCCCACGCTCGCCGCTCGGACTCATCAAACGCCGTCTGCACCACTCGTCCCCTCACCGGAACAGCCATGCCGCGACAACAACCCTGTGGACCCGACGCTAACCCATGGCTGATCGACAGCGTCCGGGGATCAGGAACACGCACCGGCAGACGAGAGCGACCTTGACCTCAAGTTTGGTTGAGGCTGAAAGGTGACCGGTACACGCACCCCTACCGATCACCGGAGGCCGGCATGACCCGCCGTACCCACGCCCACCCCGAACTCGACAACCCCGACGTGGGCGCGCCCTTCTTCAGTACCTGGAAGGTGGGGACACCCCTGCGCCAGCGGCAGACCGTGGACGTCATCGCCGCCGCCTGGGAGCGCCGGGCCTGGCCCACGGAAGGGCTGCTCGGGTACCACATCTACACCGGACTGGACGGCTCCACCCTGCTCCACCACTCGCAGTGGGCCGACGAACAGGCCTACGAGGCCTTCGTGAAGACTCAGCGGCAGGAGCGCAACGACGAGATCGACACCGCCGTGCCGGGCATCGAGCGCCAGTGGCTCGGCCGGTACCGCCGATACCGCGGTCTGGCGCGGGACGAGGCACCTGTGCCGGGGTGCATCGTGATCGTCGACGTCGAGTTCGAGGGCCCCGACCCCGGCCGGCAGCGCGCCTGGGTCGACGCCGTTCTCGAAGCCCTGGAGAGTGAGCCGAATCCGCACCCCGGCGGCATCTCCGCCCACTTCCACCTCTCCACCGACGGCACCAGGGTCCTCAACTACGCCGAGTGGGAGACCGCCCAGGCCCACATCGACGCCCTCGCCGCACCCGGCGACGGGATCGGTACGCCGGGGGCCCGCGAGCAGTGGGAGCGGGTGCAGACGTGGCCCGGGCTGAAGAGCAGCACGGTCAGCCGGTACGCCCACGCGCTCGGTCTCGTCCCCTGGTGAGGCGTCCGTAGCGGTTCCCTCGTCCACCCTCCCACCGAAAATTCAGTCCGTCTGGACAAGAAAAGTTTTCGGTGGGAGGGTGGAGTCATGTTGGACGTGACCGTGATCGAGGACCCGGAGGCGGCAGCCGTCTCGCTGGACCCCATACGGGCCCGGCTGCTCGCCGAGCTGGCCGCCGGACCCGCGTCGGCCGCCATGCTGGCCGGCAAGGTCGGACTGCCCCGGCAGAAGGTGAACTACCACCTCAAGGCCCTGGAGCGGCACGGCCTGGTGGAGCTGGCGGGCGAGCGACGCAAGGGCAACGTCACCGAGCGGCTGATGCGGGCGACCGCCGC
The DNA here is from genome assembly GCF_040704615.1 of Streptomyces sp. NPDC046862. Lineage (NCBI taxonomy): Bacteria > Bacillati > Actinomycetota > Actinomycetes > Kitasatosporales > Streptomycetaceae > Streptomyces > Streptomyces sp. NPDC046862. The sequence goes on from NZ_JBEYXP010000002.1 coordinate 198,973, forward strand.
GTCGTACGTCATCTCGCCCCTCGCGCTCGCCGCCCTGCAGCCCGACCCGGACCGCTTCCGGGACCAGCTCTCCGCCCGCTGGCTGCTCGCGCTCGGCGCCCGGCTGGTCCGGGATGTCGGCACCCTGATCAGGGGCGCCGCGAAAGCCCGGAAGCGGCTGGCCACCTACGCGCTCGACGGCGAGGTGACCTTCGCCTCGGCCGCCGACCGGGCCGCCTTCATCGAGGAGCTGACGGCCGGCATGAGCGCCCTCATCCGCAAGTACGACGCCGACGGCGCCGAGGGCGGTCGCGGCCACCGGATCGTCGTCGCCGTTCATCCCACGGTCAGGCCGGAGGGCGACGAGCCCTCGGCTGCTGAGCCCGAGACCCGTCAACTTCCCCGATGACACGACCACTTGATGTGCAGGAGCCCACCATGTCCAAGGAATTCGAGATCGTCGGCGAGTTCGAGGTCGACGCCACGCCCGAACAGGTGTGGGACGCCTTCACCAGTGGCACCGGCGGCTGGCTGTGGCCGATGGAGGCCCCCGAGCCGCACGAGGGCGGCAAGGGCCCCTTCGGCTCCACCGTGACCGCCTGGGACCCGCCGCACCGGTACACCAACCGCGTCGAGGACGTGGAGGGCATCGATGTACAGACTCTCAACCAGCTCGACTACACCATCGAGCCGCGCGACGAGGGCCGCCGCGCCTGGGTGCGGTACGTGCACAGCGGCATCTTCGTCGACGACTGGGACAACCAGTACGACGGCGCCGCCAAGCACACCGACTTCTACCTGCACACCCTGCGCCAGTACCTGACGCACTTCGACGGCCACGCGGTCGCCTTCGCCACCTTCGACGGGCCCGACGCGTCCACGGCGGACGACGCGTTCGCCGCCGTCGGGCGGGCGCTCGGCCTCGCGGACGACACCGGCGAGGGCGCGCGCGTCGAGGTGCGAGGGCCCGCGGGGCAGCCCTTCGACGCCGTGGTCGACTACCGCAACCCGTACTTCATCGGGCTGCGTACCGACCACGCCCTCATCCGCTTCTTCGGCCGCAACCACTGGGGCGCCCCGGTCGGCATCAGCGTCCACGACTTCGCCCCGGACGCCGACGCGGAGCGTGCCGAACTCGCCTGGAAGGGCTGGCTGAACGGGGTGTTCGGCGCCTGAACCCCGCTCCCGTACGCGCCTGAGCCCGGCCCCCCTGACGAGGGCCGGGCTCAGTGGTCATCCGGGTCGGCTACGGCCGGAACCGCAGCACCTGCGGGTCGTGGTCGCTGATCTGGTCGTTGAACTCCGAGTTGATGTGCACGCTGTCGTACGCGAACTCGCAGCCGCGCCGGATCGACGGGCTGATCAGGATCTGGTCCAGGACCTGGCTGTTGCCCTGGTAGTCGTACGTGTAACGCTCGCTCTTCGGCAGGGACTTGATCGCCGACCACAGGGCGCCGTCGCCCTCCAGCAGCTTCGCCGTGTCGGAGAACTCGAAGTCGTTGATGTCGCCGAGGGCGATGATGTCGGCGTTCTTCTCGGTCGCCAGGACCTCCTTGACGAACGCGTTCACCGCGGTCGCCTGGAGGTGGCGCTGGGTCTCCGAGCTCCGCGTAGGCGGCTGGTACTGCGCGTGCAGCGACTGGTCGCCGCCCTTCGACGCGAAGTGGTTGGCGATCAGGAACACGGTTCTGCCGCGGAACGTGAACTCGCCGACGAGCGGCTTGCGGCTGTTCTTCCAGGCGTCGTTGGCCGGGTCGATGCGGCCGGGGGAGACGGTCAGCCGCGCCTTGCCGCGCTCCTTCGTCACGCCGACGGCGGTGGTCGCGTCGCCGCCCGCGCGGTCGGTGAAGGAGACCCGCTCGGGGTTGAACAGGAACACCTGGCGGATGTTGCCGCCCGGCTCACCGCCGTCCGCGAGGTTCACCGGGTCGATGGACCGCCACTCGTAGGCCGGGCCGCCGGCTGCCGCGATCGCGTCGATGAGCTTCTTCACCGTCTGGTCGGCGGCGACCGTACCGTCGTTCGTCGCGCCGTTGTTGTCCTGGATCTCCTCCAGGGCGACGATGTCGGGCGACTGGAGGTTGTTCACGATCGCGTTCGCGTGCTCCGCGAACGTGTCGTCGGACGGGTCCAGGTTCTCGACGTTGTACGTCGCCACCGCGAGCTCGCCGCGGCTCTGCTTGCGGGTCGTCTCGCGCTCCAGACCGCCCTGCTTCAGGGTGCCGAGCCGGCTCGCGACGAGCGTGTAGCCGCCGAACTGGTTGTAGTCCAGCGGGCCGGCCGTGGTGCCCGCCAGAGTGTCGCCCACGTTCGCCTTCGGGAAGTCGGCGACCGCGCCCAGCGACTGGATCTGCAGCCGCCCGGTGTTCTGCGAGGTGTACGAGCCGTAGAGGGTGCCGCCGCGCCGGGTGGCGTTCTCCCGCGGCTTCACCGTCACCCACAGCTCGGTGAACGGGTCGGTGGCGGTGACCACGCGGGCGTCGGCGACCTGGACGTTCATGCCCTCCAGGGACTCGTAGTAGTCCAGGGCGTACTTCTTGGGCTCCAGGGGCAGACCGTTGACCGAACCGCTCGCGGCCGTGTCACCGGCCGGCGTGTACGCGGACGGCACCGACCTGGCGTCGACGACCGTGGCGGCCGGGACGGCGTTGCCGCTGGAGACCACCGTCACCGTCGGGCGGGAGATCTCCGTCACGGACTGGTTTCCGGACGACGTGCCGCCCGGTACGAATTCGGTCACCGTGCCGGAGACGGTGACCGAGTCACCGACGGCGACCTTCGGGGTGGAACCGGTGAAGACGAAGACGCCCTCACTCGTGGCCGGGTTGTCGTCCGCCTGCGGGTCCTGGATCCAGAAACCCCGCGACGAGCCATAGGTCCGTACGCCCGTGACGATGCCCGCCACGTTCGTGACCTGCTGGCCGGCCAGCGGCGACATCCGGGTGGTGCCCTGGATGTCATGGATGCGCACGGTGTCGGCGTGGGCGGTACTCGTGACCACCACGGCGGACGCCGCGGAACAGGCGACGGCGACGGTGAGCGCGGCGATGCGCGCGGTTCTCCTGCTCGGCAAGGGAATCCCTCCGGGGACGTGCGTGGGCGCCGGGACGAGAGTGAAACGAAGGGCGAAACGCAACCGGTGGGGCGGTGGCGACGCGCGTAGAAACGGGGTGCGGGTAGCCGTACGGGGAGCTGCTCACGGGTTTCTACGCGCGTCAATCTCCTGCCTGGTCAGGTCAGTTGTCAAGGTTTCAGCCATGTACGGCTCCTGACCGGATCGTGAACTGGGCGGCATGGGTGGAAACCCGTCTAGGCTGAGCCGCTGCTGGGTGTCACGAGGCGGTCACCGGGCCTCGTGGGTCCGGAGGCGGTCGTGGTGCCCGGTGCGCGTACTGCTGGCCCTGTTTGTTCGTGCTTGACTGGCTGGTAGTGCCGTAAACGCCGTAGCGCCTGGCTCACGGAGGTGGTGCCGAGGCGTCGCGGGGCCGTGATCTTCGTTCGGAGGAGAAACCAGCCGATGTCAGACAGCTCCCCCCTGCCGCCGGTGCGGCTGCACTCCGAAGCGGAGCTGGCGCGGGACGCGCTCGCCACACCCCTCCTCTCGCGCGCCGCGCGGCTGGCCCGTTGGGCCGGACCGGAGACGCGTGTGGGCGCCGGGGGCGAGCTGATCGACGAGCAACTGCCGCGGGCGGCCGCCGAACTGGGCCTCACCGGCGACGACGCGGCGGCCTTCGCGAGCGAGGCCTGGCGGGTGGCCGTCGACACCGGGCTCGTGGAGATCGTCGACGAGGAGGAGGGCACCGTCACCGCGGGCGCGGACCTGCGGACGCTCACCTCCGGAGGCCCTCAGGACGTGCTGGCCGTCTGGCTCGGGGCGTTGGAGGCCGTCCTGGCGGACGCGTCCGTGCCCGAGCTCGACGATCTCGTCGACGCCATGGCCGAGGGCGGCTCGGTCGACCTGTCCGAGCTGGACTGGGACCCCGAGGCGGAGGCGGAGTTCCTCGACGGGGTGCTCGGCAACCTCTACCTGCTGACCGTGAGCGAGGACGGGCCCGGCGACACTCCGCTGCCGCTTCCCGCCCTCGCCGCGTCGATGATCGTCCCCGACGACATGGGGGAGCCCACCAACGACGTGCTGGAGCAGGTGTCGGACGCGATGATGCGGCTCGACGACCAGTTCCGGCTGCTGGAGCCGGTCGGGCTCGTCTCGTACCAGCCCGTCGACGAGGCGCTGTTGACGGATGCGGAGGACGCCGACGGGGACGTCGGCGGGGACACGGCCGGGGAGAGGGCCGAGGCCCCTCCGGCCGTCGACGAGACCGACGTCACGCGATACGGGATGGTGCGGCTCACCCCGCTCGGGCTGTACGGGCTGCGGGCCCGGCTGCTGGAAGCCGGTGTTCCGGCGCCCGCGGTGGGTGATCTCGCGGACAAGGGGGCGGACGCGCTGCTGGACGGCACGGCCGCCTTCCCGCAGGCGGCCGCGCAGGCGGAGACGGAGCAGTGGCTCGCCCGCCGGGAAACCCTCGCCGCGGCCCGTGAGTTGCTGGCCGCCGCGCGGGGCTCCGACTCGGGCGCCCCGCTCCGGCGTCTGCGCTGTCAGCAGGCGCTGTCCCTCGTCGGTCCCTCGGCCGAGCCCGCGCTCCGTGAGGTCCTCGACGACGCGGAGCTGGGTGGGCTCGCGCGGGTCTGGCTCACCGAGCGGGGGGCCGCGGACGTGCCCGCGCCGTCCGAGGCCATGGTGTTCTGGCTGACCGTCGACACGGTGGCCGCGCAGCTGGCCGCCGAGGGCAACTCGGCGGAGCTCCAGGGGCTCGTGGAAGGGCTCGCCCGGCAGCACAGCGGGTTCTTCGCCGCGGCCTGGCGGGTGGACCATCCCGCGACCCCGGACGTCCTGGAAGCGATGGGGCGCCTCCACCCCGACAAGAAGGTCGCCAAGGAGGCCCGCAAGGCGGCGTTCAAGGCGAGGTCCCAGAGGGGGGAGTGAGCGCGGGGTTCAGCGCGGGGGTGGTTGGGGTGGGTTGGTCGGGTGCGGGTGGGCGGGGGCTGGTCGCGCAGTTCCCCGCGCCCCTGAAAACCGGGCAGCGCCCCTGGGGACGGGACGGGTAGGGGCGGCGGGGGCGAGGTACGTCAGGGCAACGCCTTGGCGTCGTCCCGTGTTCAACCCCCGTTCAGGCACGGGCGGGACGGTATGCCCGCAAACCGGGTCCGCCACCCTCCACGGCATCCTCCACCGTCACAGGAGACACCATGTCGCTCACCCGCAGGGACTTCGCCAGACGCTCCGCCGTCACCGGAGCAGGCGTCGCACTGGCCGGCAGCGTAGGCGCCCTCGCCACCGCCCCGAACGCCCTCGCGTCCACCGACACCGACAGCACGGGGGAGGGAACGGCGGAGCAGCACGACGGCGGAGTCGGTTACGGACCGCTGCTCCCCGACCCGAAGGGCCTCCTCGCGCTCCCCGCCGGGTTCACGTACAAGATCATCACCTACAGCGGCAAGACCAAGCTGGAGTCCGGTGAGTTCACCCCCTCCAACCACGACGGCACGGCCACCTTCTCAGGCCCGCGCGGCACCACCCTCCTCGTCAACAACCACGAGTTGAAGGGCCCCCGCGCCAACTGGCCGCACCCCGTGCCGCTCACCGAGGGCCTCGTGTACGACCCCGCCGCGTCCGGCGGCTGCACGGTCGTCGAGGTCCGCCCCGACGGCCGGGTCGCCGAGTGGGTCGGCATCGCCGGCACCTCGACCAACTGCGCCGGCGGCAGCACCCCGTGGGGCACCTGGCTCACCTGCGAGGAGACCGAGGACAAGGCCGGCGTCAACGGCATGACCAAGGACCACGGCTACGTCTTCGAGGTCGACCCCTGCGACCAGCGAGCCAACCGCGCCCCCAAGCCCCTGAAGTTCTTCGGCCGTTACGCCCACGAGGCCGTCGTCATCGACCCCAAGCGCGGCCACGCCTACCTCACCGAGGACGCCTCGAGCCCCAACGGCCTCCTCTTCCGCTGGGTCCCGCCGCAGGGCTTCCACCACGGCCCCGGCAAGTTCCGCACCCTCGCCGACGACGCCGGTGTCCTCCAGGCCTTCAAGTGCTTCGACTCCGGCGGCAAGTTCGTCGACGACCTCTCCCGCGCCACCAAGATCGGCACGGTGTACGGCGTCGACTGGGTGGACGTCCCCGACCGCGACGCGAAGACCGTGGCCGTGCGCAAGCAGTTCGGCACCGGTGAGATCACCCGCGCCCGCAAGCTGGAGGGCATGTGGTGGGGCGACGGCGGCGCGTACATCGTCTCCTCGTACGCCCGTGAGGAGAGCCCCGTCCAGCACGACGGCCAGGTCTGGTTCTACGACCCCAAGCGCCGCACCCTGACCCTGAAGGTCCTGCTCGGCGTGAACCCCGACCCGTCCAAGGACGGAGCCTTCGACGGCCCCGACAACATCACCGTCTCCCCGTACGGCGGTCTGGTCATCGCCGAGGACGGCGAGGGCGTCCAGCACCTCTTCGGCGCCACGGACAGCGGTCGCACCTACCCGATCGCCCGCAACGAACTGAACGCCGGCACCGAAGAGGAGCCGGAGTACAGCGAGTTCACCGGCGTCACCTTCTCGCCCGACGGAAAGACCCTGTACGCCAACATCCAGACCCCGGGCATCATGCTCGCCATCACGGGGCCGTGGAAGCGGCAGAAGCGGTAACTCCTGAAGCGGCAGTTAATTCGCTCGCCGGAGTCGCGACCGCCCTCCTAAAGTGATGTACGTCCAGGTGCGAAGGCAGGACCTACTTCCACTCTTAATGGGGCGGTCGCGGGTTCGAATCCCGCCACCGGTACAACGTGCCGGTGTAGCTCAGGGGCAGAGCACCTACGTCGGTTCCGCCGGCCTTGAACTCTGGACACCACAACTTCATGCACCTCCCGGTGCGCGGGCCGCGGCTACTTCTTCTCGAAAAAGAATCCCATGCCGCAGCCGACTTGATCTCGGGAGGTGCGACACATGGTGGGTGCCCGGTGCGCAGGCAGCGGTTACTTCATGGGCACAGCGGGTCGCGGGTTCGAATCCCGTCTGCGTCTTCGGGACGTTGTAGCTCAGCGGTGAGAGCAGCTGTTTTGTTCCGTCGCCGACTTTCGACCTCGGTCACCCTCCATTTGTCGTGCCTCCCTCCGAAACCCAAAAGAATTCGGGGGAATTCACCATGGCGCGATTCAACACCAGGGCGGCCCGGGCGCAGCCCACCTCCCGCGTGACGTCCACGGGCCGAGTGCTCCGCACCTTCCAGGGCGGCCGTGGCCGTGAGCGCGACCCGCGCTCCGAGCTCTATCTGCTCGCGGTCTCCAACATGGTCTCGCAGAAGACCTTCTACGAGGACGGTGCCGACCGGGACGACCGGTTCCCGCGGCTCGTGCGCGAGCTCGCCGTCACGGATCCCGTGTGGACCGCCGGCCTGCTCGGCTGGCTGCGCGGCGAGGGCAACCTGCGGACGGCCTCGCTCGTGGGCGCCGCCGAGTACGTGAAGGCGCGCCTCGACGCGGGCGCCACCGACGGGCCGGCCAACCGGCAGGTCGTCGCATCCGTACTCCAGCGGCCCGACGAGCCCGGTGAGCTGCTCGCGTACTGGACCTCGACGTACGGTCGCGCCGTCCCCAAGCCGGTCAAGCGCGGCATCGCGGACGCCGTGCAGCGTCTCTACCACGGCAAGTCCCTGCTGAAGTACGACACGGCGTCCAAGGGTTACCGCTTCGGCGACATCCTCAACCTGGTGCACGCGGCGCCGGACCCCGGCAAGCCGTGGCAGGGCGAGCTGTTCCAGTACGCGCTGGACCGCCGGCACCACCCCGACACCGCCGTGCCGCCCGCGTCGAACCGGCTGCTCACCGCGCACCGCGAGCTGATGGCGCTGCCCGTGGCGGAGCGGCGCGCGGTCGTCACGTCGGACGGCGGGGCCGAGCGGCTCGCGGCGGCCGGGATGACGTGGGAGGCGCTGGCGGGCTGGCTGCGGGGGCCGATGGACAAGGCGGCCTGGGAGGCCGTGATTCCGTCCATGGGTGCCATGGCGCTCGTTCGCAACCTCAGGAACTTCGACGAGGCCGGCGTCTGTGACGAGGTGGCGGCACGGGTCGCCGCCCGTATCAGCGACCCGGCCGAGGTCGCGCGCTCGCGGCAGTTCCCGTTCCGCTACCTGGCGGCCTACCAGCACGCGCCCTCGCTGCGCTGGTCGTACCCGCTGGAGCAGGCGCTCGGCCACTCGCTGGCCAACGTGCCCGCGCTGCCCGGCCGGACCCTCGTGCTCGTGGACCGCTCGGGCTCGATGTTCTACTCGCGGATGTCCGACCGCTCCGAGCTCAACCGGGCCGACGCGGCGGCGGTCTTCGGTACGGCGCTCGCGCTGCGGGCGGCGGACGCGGACCTCGTCGAGTTCGGTACGAGCAGCAGCCGGGTGCGGTTCCGCCGGGGCGAGTCGGTGCTGAAGATCCTCGGCCGCTTCGGCGAGCTGGGCGGCACCGACACCACCGAGGCGGTCCGCCGCCACTACAGGAAGCACGACCGGGTGCTGATCGTCACGGACGAGCAGCACGCGTACAGCCACCACGGCGACCCGACCGAGCAGGTTCCGGCCCATGTGCCGGTCTACACCTGGAACCTGGCCGGCTACCGGGCGGGCCACGGCCCGTCCGGGACGGGGAACCGGCACACGTTCGGCGGCCTCTCGGACGCGGCGTTCCGCATGGTCCCGCTGCTGGAGGCGGCACGGGACGCGGACTGGCCGTGGGCTGCCTGAGCCCCGGGAGGCAGTGGCCCGCACTTCGGTGCGGGCCACTGCCTTGTGAGACTCCCTTGTGCGCCCACCAAGGTGACATCTAACATTTCAGTTGTGACCGCCATAGAACCCGTACGCCGCACCCTCCTCAGGGACCGTGCCTACGAAGCGCTCCGGGACGCCATCGTGGCCGGGGAGATCGAGCCCGGCACCGTGGTGCGCGACGCGGATCTCGCGGAGCGGCTCGGGCTGTCGCGGGCTCCGGTGCGTGAGGCGTTCTCCCGGCTCGTGGACGAGGGGCTGCTGGAGAGCAAGCCGCAGAGCTACACGAGGGTGACGCCGGTCGTGGCCTCCGACGTGCGGGACGCCGCGGCCGTGGTGGGGGCCATGCACGAGCTGGTCACGCGGGTCGCGGTGCCCCGGCTGTTCGCCGCGGACGTGGAGTCGATGCGGTCGGCCAACGAGCGCTTCGCCCAGGCCGTGCACTCCGGTGACGTGGACAGCGCGCTGCGCGCCGACGACGAACTGCACGACGTGCTCGTACGGGTCAGCGGCAACCGGGCGGCCGCCGCCACCGTCGCCCGCTACACCCCGCTCATCCGCCGGCTGGAGCGACGGCGCTTCGGCGAGGGCGGCAACTGTCGTTCGGCGGGGTTGCACGAGCAGTTGATCGAGGCCTGCGCGGCCGGTGACGTGGACGAGGCGGTCCGTGTCACGGCGGAGATCTGGCGCAGTCTCGCGGGCATGGACGCGCTCGACGACGAAGAGCATCACTGACCGGAAGACCCCACTGACCGGAAGACCCCCGCCGACCGGAAGACCCCCGCCGACCCCGAAGAGATCCACTGATCCAGGGAGGACGCCATGTCCCTTTCTTCCTACGAGCGTTACCCCCTCCTCTTCGGGCCGTCGCCCGTGCACCGTCTGGACCGGCTCACCGAGCACCTCGGCGGCGCCGCCCTGTGGGCCAAGCGTGAGGACTGCAACTCCGGTATCGCGTACGGCGGGAACAAGACCCGCAAGCTGGAATACCTCGTAGCGGACGCCCTCGCGCAGGGCTGCGACACACTGGTCTCCATCGGCGGGGTGCAGTCCAACCACACCCGCCAGGTCGCCGCGGTCGCCGCCCGTGCCGGGCTCAAGTGCGTGCTGATTCAGGAGAGTTGGGTGGACTGGCCCGACGCCGTGTACGACAAGGTCGGCAACATCCTCGTCAGCCGTCTCGCGGGGGCCGACGTTCGGCTGGTCAGGGCGGGCTTCGGCATCGGGTTCAAGGAGAGCTGGGAGCAGGCGCTCAGGGAGGTCGAGGAGGGCGGCGGCAAGCCGTACGCCATCCCGGCCGGCGCCTCCGACCACCCCCTCGGCGGACTCGGCTTCGCCGGGTGGGCGTACGAAGTCGCCGAGCAGGAGCGGGAGTTGGGGGTCTTCTTCGACACGGTCGTGGTGTGTTCCGTGACCGGTTCGACGCAGGCCGGCATGGTCGCCGGCTTCGCCGCGCTGGAGGAGGCCGGTGGCCGTCCCCGGCGGGTGCTCGGCATCGACGCCTCCGCGGCGCCCACCCGCACCCGTGAGCAGATCGCCCGGATCGCCCATCGCACCGGCCAACTCATCGGCGTAGGCAGGGAGTTGACGGAGACGGACGTCGAGCTGGACGAGCGGTACCACGCGGGCACGTACGGGATACCCGACGAGACGACCCTGGACGCGATGCGCCTCGCGGCCACCACGGAGGGCATGGTCACCGACCCCGTGTACGAGGGGAAGTCCATGGCCGGGATGGTCGACCTGGTGGCCCGGGGCGAGATCGGCCGCGACTCCACCGTGCTCTACGCGCACCTGGGCGGCCAGCCCGCGCTCAACGCGTACAGCGCGCTGTTCTAGCGGGTGTTTCGAAGGTCCCGTGTCTAGCGGGTGTTTCGAAGGTCCCGTGCGACGTCCGGGCCCTCGGCGCCCGGACGCGGCTACCGGTCGGCCCGGCCCGGCCCGAAGCGCCGGGGCCGGCCCGAGCCGAGATACAGGGGCCACCACGACCCTTGCGGGCCAGGCGGAGGAACGCCGGTCCTACCGGGCAGGGGCCGGAACGCCCGAACCCTTCCGGCCAGGCGGAGGGACGCCGGCCCTACCGGTCGGCGGACGGACGCCCCAGCCCTACCGGTCGGCGGACGGAACGATCCCGCCCAGGCGCTCCGTGAGCGCCTGGGCGGTCGCCGTGACGTGCGTGCCGATCCCGGCGAGGCGGTCGTGCGTCACCCGGGAGGCCGGCCCCGAGATGCTCACCGCGGTGACGACCGCCCCGCTGTGGTTGAAGACCGGCGCGGCGACGCAGCGGATGTCGAGTTCGTTCTCGACGTCGTCGATGGCGTACCCGCGCTGCCGGATGCGGGCGAGGTCGGCGCGCAGCTGGTCGGGTGAGGTGAGGGTGGCCGGTGTGCGGGCGGGCAGGCCGGCCGCGAGCACCTCGTCGAGGACGTCGTCCGTGGCGTGGGCGAGGAAGGCCTTGCCGGTGGCCGTGCAGTAGGCGGGCTGGCGTCCGCCCACCCGTGAGTGCATGCGGACGGCCTGGGGGCTCTCGACCTTGTCGATGTAGACGATCTCGGGGGGATCGAAACTGACCAGGTGCACCGCTTCCCGTACGTCCTGGGCGAGCTGGTGCAGCAGGGGTGCCGCCGTCCGCCGGACGTCGAGCCGCTCCTGGTAGAGCTGGCCGAGCAGGGCGTTCTGGGGGCCGAGGCGGTAGTGGCCGTTCTCCGGGTCCTGGTCCACGAGCCGGACCTCCCGCAGCGGCCCGACGAGCCGCAGCACGGTGCTCTTGCTCAGTCCCAGCGCCGTGGCGAGTTCGGTCAGCGAGGCTCCCTGCGGGTGCCCCTCGTCCTCCGCCAGGTACATCAGGATGCTCAGTGCGCGCCGCAGGGACGACGACGCGTTGCGACGGGGCTCGGACGCGTCGGGGATGGGGTTCGAGCTGTCGGGCGAGGTCACGCCGGTTCCTCCCGTGGACGGCTGCTGTGCGGGAGGCCCAGCGTACTGCACTGCAAAACGGTATGTCACATATTGAAATCGGCCGTTGACGACGGTGGGGCGTCGGGCTAACTTCTCCGCAACGCTATGCGGAACGCGGTTTTGCATAGCACAACCTGCTGGTGGCTCGTGGCGACCAGCCCCCTCCCGGCCGCGCAGGCGCGTCCCCACCTCCCCGAAGCCCTCCCCAGAACTCTCCCGGAAGGGAGCTCCCGTGATGAGATTTCGTCACCCTACTCGCACGCTGATGACGATTTGTATCGGTGTGACCACCGCCGCATCGCTCGCCGCCTGCAGCTCCAGCAGCGGCACCGCGGCTGCCGGCCAGCAGTCCTCGACGCTCCAGGAAGTCATCAAGCGCGGCACCCTCAACGTCGCCAGCTGCCTGACGTTCCCGCCGTTCGGCTCCAAGGACAAGTCCGACAAGCCCCAGGGCTTCGACGTCGACGTCGCCACCGCCATGGCCAAGGCGCTCGGCGTCAAGGTCAATGTCGTCGACACCACGTCCGCCAACCGCATCCCCAACCTGCAGACCAAGAAGGTCGACGCGGTGGTCTGCAACTTCACGACCACGTCCGAGCGCGCCAAGCAGGTCGCCTTCAGCGATCCGTACATCGTCGCGGGCGAGGTGCTGCTGGTGAAGAAGTCCAGCGGCATCTCCGGCATCAAGGACCTCACGGGCAAGACGGTCGCGGTCACCAAGGGCTCCACCAACGGCGACGCGGTCAAGTCCGGCAACCCCCAGGCGAAGATCCAGGAGTACGACACCTCCTCCGCCGCCGTGCTCGCGGTCAAGCAGGGCCAGGCCGACGCCATGGTCGAGGACTCCAACTTCCTGAACTACCAGGCCAAGCAGGACCCCTCCCTCAAGGTCACCAAGGACTCCGTGGTGCCCCTGGAGTACAACGGCATCGGTGTCCCGCTGGGCGACGCCACCTGGCTGCAGTGGGTCAACACCTGGCTTCGCGAGTTCAACACCTCCGGCCAGGCCGACGCCCTCTACAAGAAGTGGTTCGGCGTCGACCGCGTCTACCCGCTCAACCCGTCCTACTGAGTCCCGGCGGGCGGCGGCACCCTGTCCTGCCGCCGCCCCGTGGAGGAGTCCCATGTTCGCTGACTGGAGCTACGCCCTCCGGGACTGGCCCACCTATCTCGACGCGGCCTGGCTGACCCTGAAGCTGTCGCTCGAGGCCTTCGCGCTCGCCTTCGCCCTCGGCCTGGCCGGCGCGCTCGCCCGCAGATCCCGTTTCGCCGTGCTGCGCGCGCCCGCCGCCGTCTACGTCGAGGTCATCCGCAACACACCCGTCCTGGTGCAGATGTTCGTCGCCTACTTCGCGCTGCCCTCCGCCGGCCTGCGCCTGAGCCCGGTGCAGGCGGGCGTCCTCGCCCTCGGCGTCAACGTCGGCGCCTATCTCACCGAGATCTTCCGCGCCGGCATCCAGGCCGTCCCGCGCGGCCAGCGGGAAGCGGCCCGGGTGCTGGCCCTGAGCCCGGCGCGCACCTTCGCGCACGTGGTGCTCCCGCAGGCCCTGCGCAACGTCTACCCAGCGGTCGTGAACCAACTGGTCCAGATCATCCTGGGCTCGTCGCTGCTGTCCGCCATCTCCGTCCCGGAGCTGACCGGCACGGCCATGGTCATCAACTCCCGCACCCTGATGACCGTCCAGGTCTTCGGCATCGCCGCGGTGCTGTACCTGGTCCTCACCAACGCCGTCGTCCTCGTCGCCGGGCTCGTCGGGCGGGCCGCGTTCAAGCCCCCGCTGCAGACCTCCGTACGTCCTCGTCCCCTGAGCGCCGTACGCCGTCTGCTCCCCGCCCGCGCCTCCGGTCCCGTCCAGAAGGAGGCCTGATGGACTGGTCGGTCATCTGGTCCAACCGCGACCTGTACCTCTCCGGGCTGTGGGCGACCGTCCTGCTGTCGGTCGCCGCGATCGCCACCGGAACGCTCCTCGGACTGGTCGTCGCCGCCCTGCGCACCAGCCGCGTCCCCGTGCTGGCCCAGCTCGCCCGCGGCTACCTGGAGGTCTTCCGCGGCACACCGCTGCTCATCCAGATGCTCTTCATCTACTTCGGCGCGGCCTACCTGAACCTCGCGGGCCTCACCGTCTTCGGCGCGGCACTGCTCGCCCTCACCCTCTACCAGGGCGCCTACATCGCGGAGATCTTCCGCGCCGGCATCGAGGCCGTACCCCGCGGCCAGTGGGAGGCGGCGCGCGTGCTGGGCCTGCCGCGCCCGCAGACGTTCCTGAGCGTCGTCCTGCCACAGACCCGGGCGATCGTCCTCCCGCCGCTCGTCGGCCAGTACCTCTCCCTGATCAAGGACACCTCGATCGCCGTGGTCATCGGCTACGTCGAACTGGTCCGCCAGGGACAGGCCGTCATCGACCGCGAGGGAGACCCCGCCACGTCCTACCTGGCCGTCGCCGTCCTGTACTTCGTCATCTGCTACCCGCTGTCGCTCCTCGTACGGCACATGGAGAGAAAGGCCGTCACCGCATGAAGACCACCGAGCCCGCCACCCAGGCTGCCCAGAAGGAGGCGGTGACCACCTCCCGGATCTCCCTGTCCGGCGTGCACAAGCGCTTCGGCGACCTGGAGGTCCTCAAGGGCGTCGACATCGACGTGGAGCCCGGCGAGGTCGTCGTCCTCATCGGCGCCAGCGGCTCCGGCAAGAGCACCCTGCTGCGGATCATGTGCGACCTGGAGCGGGCGAACAGTGGGGAGGTGTGGGTGGGTGGCGTCCCCCTGCACGACCGCAAGCGCGCACCCGAGATCTTCGGCCATGTCGGGATGGTCTTCCAGCAGTTCAACCTCTTCCCGCACAAGACCGCCCTGGGCAACGTCACCCTCGCCCTGCTGAAGGTCAGGAAGCTCGCCCGCGCGGAGGCCGAGGAGCGCGGCCGTGCCGCCCTGGACCGGGTCGGGCTCGGAGACAAGGCCGACTCCTACCCGGCGCAGCTCTCCGGCGGACAGCAGCAGCGCGTCGCCATCGCCCGCGCGCTCGCCATGGACCCCGCCATCATGTTCTTCGACGAACCGACCTCCGCCCTCGACCCCGAGCTCGTCGGAGAGGTCACCGGCGTCATGCGCTCCCTCGCCGAGGACGGCATGACCATGGTCGTCGTCACCCACGAGATGCGGTTCGCCAAGGACACCGCCGACCGCGTCGTCTTCATGGACGGCGGAGTGGTCCTCGAACAGGGGCCGCCCGAGCAGGTCTTCGGCAACCCCGCCGAACAGCGCACCCAGCAGTTCCTGCACCGGGTCCTCGACACCTGAGGGGCTCTCGGTCCGCACCGGCACCGCCCCTGGAAACCGCGCACATCCTCGGAGACTGCGCACCCTCGTAGACCGCGCACACCCGCCGAAGGAACCTCGTGCTGTTCCCTCTCCCACCTCCCGGCCCGCCCTCCGGCGCCGAGCCCCCGGCCGACGTGGTCTGCCTCGGGGAGACCATGGCCGTACTCGGCCCCTCGGACACCCGGCCCCTCGCCCACCAGAGAACGCTCGTGCTCACGGTGGGCGGAGCGGAGTCCAACGTGGCCTGCGCCCTGGCCTCCCTCGGACACCGCGCCGCCTGGCTGGGCCGGGTCGGCGACGATCCGCTCGGCCGGCGCGTCCTGGACGACCTGACCGCCCGCGGTGTCGACGTCTCCGCCGCCGAGACGGACCCGGACCGGCCGACCGGCGTCTACTTCAAGGACCCCGGCCCCGACGGCACCGGCACGTACTACTACCGCCGGAACTCCGCGGCGGCCGCCATGGATCCCGGCCTGACGAGCCGTCCGCCGCTCCGTCCACTGCTCCACCGGGCCCGGGTCCTGCACGTCTCCGGAATCACCCCAGCACTGTCGGACAGCTGCGCCGCCCTCGTCACCCACATCGTCTCCCGGCGGGCCGTTCCCGGACCCGTCATCTCCTTCGACGTCAACTACCGCCCCGCCCTGTGGCGGCACCGCCCCGCCGACGCGGCCCCCGTGCTGCGGGAACTGGCGCGCGCGGCCGACATCGTCTTCGTCGGACGCGACGAGGCCGAGACCCTGTGGGGCGCCGGCAGCGCGAAGGGGGTCCGTGACCTGCTCGGCCCCGGCCGGGCCCTCGTCGTCAAGGACGCCTGGAACGGAGCGACGGCGTACACGGCCGACGGCGAGGAGACGTTCGTGCCCACCCCGGCCGGCCGGGTCGTCGAGCGGGTGGGAGCCGGTGACGCCTTCGCCGCGGGCTGCCTCGCGGCACTCCTCGAAGGCCGCGCCGCGGCGGACGGACTGCGTCTGGGGCACCTGCTGGCGGCGGCGACCCTCGGCACCCGGGAGGACGTCCCGCCGGTCCTGCCCCGGGCCACACTCGACCACCACCTCACACTCGACGACGCGGCCTGGTCCGCTCTGCGCCTGACGTGACCCATGGTCTGTGCGGCACCCCGTGCCGCGGTGTCCGGATACAGTGCACAGCGTGTGGGCCGACAACCAGCAGCGGGAGCCGCTTACCGACCAGCCTGACGGCCCCCGCCGCCGGGCCACGATCCACGACGTCGCCCGGCTGGCCGGCGTCTCACGCCAGACGGTCTCCCGGGCGGTCAACGACAAGGGGGAGATCGACCCGGCCACGAAGGAACGGGTGCTGGAGGCGGCACGCCTGCTCGACTACCGGCCGAGCCGCTTCGCGCGGGGACTCGTCCGCAAGGGAGCGGTGACCGCGGGCCTGGTGATCCCCGACCTGATGAACCCGTTCTTCCCCGAGGTGGCCGCGGGTGTGCTGGAGGCGGCCGAGCAACGCGGCTGGCAGGTGGTCGTGTGGGACTCACGCACCGACGACACCCGGGAGCGGGAGGCGCTCGACGTGCTCTCCCACCAGGCGGACGCGGTCGTGGGCTACTTCAAGAACGAGGACGAGGTCCTCGCCCGGCACCTCGGCGGTGTGCCGCTGGTGCTGCTGGAGCGGGGCCCGCAGCAGACGCGGTTCGCGGCGGTGGGCATCGACGCCGCCGCCGGCCTGGAGCAGGGCGTCGCCCATCTGGTCCGCGCGGGCCATCGCAGGATCGGCATGCTCGACGGCGACCGGCTCGAAGTCCCCGGCCCCCGGCGGGAGGCCTTCCTGTCCGAGGTGCGGCGGCACGGTCTGCCCGTCGACGAGAGCTGGGTCGTGATGTGCCCCGAGCACAGCGTCATGGGCGGCGCGGCGGGCATGACGCGACTGCTGGACGCCCGGCCCGAGATCACCGCGGTCTTCGGCTTCAACGACCTGATCGCCATCGGCGCGATGCGCGCCGCCCGGCGAGCGGGGCGGCGGCTGCCGGACGACCTGGCCGTCATGGGCTTCGACGGGCTCTCGCTGGGGGAGCTGGTGGAGCCGGGTCTC
Organism: Streptomyces sp. NPDC046862; assembly: GCF_040704615.1. NCBI lineage: Bacteria > Bacillati > Actinomycetota > Actinomycetes > Kitasatosporales > Streptomycetaceae > Streptomyces > Streptomyces sp. NPDC046862. The sequence goes on from NZ_JBEYXP010000002.1 coordinate 216,086, forward strand.
ACCACCCTGCACCTCGACAAGCGGCAGCTGGGGAGGCTGGCCATCGAGCAGATGGCGCGGCTGCACGCGGGGGAGGAGCCGCTGAGTGGGGCGGATGCGTGGGTGCGGCCGGAGTTGGTGGTGCGGGGGTCTGCGTAGAGTTCTGGCCGCGGTCGGGTTTGTCTCGTCTGCCCCATCGCTGCCGGTGGCCGGGTGCGGGTTCGTTGTGGCTTGTCGCGCAGTTCCCCGCGCCCCTGAAAGCCGGGGGAACCCGGCAGCGCGAGAGCACCGGCAGCCGCGCGCGCCAGGGCCGGCATGATCCGCTGACCCTGCCCTCCCGCTCCGTGGCGCCTCGGCGCATCGCTACAAAGTGTCGATACATCGACTCAGGCGCATCTCAACGCCTCAACACATCAACCGCGTACCTCCCTTGACACTGGTTTTCGGCCGCCCCGATACTCGACGGCAACGTTCACGTGAACGCTCACGGACCCCCCAGAACGCTGTCGGCCCGGACTGGATCCGCCCGCCGACATCGTTGTCTCCGTCATTTCCCCCACCCGTCAGCGGGCCGGTGGCCGCGCCTTGTCCCGGCCGAGCCGTGCCCGGAAAGTGAGTGCGCGCCGATGGAACACCGAACGATGTCCCGCAGACGTCTGCTGGGGGCCTCCCTCGGCGGCGCGGGCGCCGCTCTCCTGGGACTGTCGGGATGCGGAGCCGCCAGCGGCTCCGCATCCGCGGGCACCAGCCACCTCAGCCTCTGGTACTGGAAGGGCGCGCTGAGCGACAAACTGCTGGCCACCGCCAAGCGCGGCGTCCCCGGCCTGCCGGGGGTGAGGGTGCAGGGCTCGCAGATCCCCGACGGCGACATCGACTCCAAGGTGCGCACCAGCCTCGCGGCCCGCGCCTACGTACCGGACATCACGGTCGCGAACTCCGACAACCTCGCCACGTTCTTCCCCGACGAGGACGAGTTCATGGACCTGAGGACCCTCGGCGCGGAATCCGTCCGCGACCAGTACCTCGACTGGAAGTGGAAGAGCTGCTTCACCCCGTCGGGCCGGATGATCGGCTTCCCCCTCGACGCCGGCCCCACCGCGCTCTACTACCGCAGGGACCTCTTCCAGAAGGCCGGACTGCCCAACGAGCCTCAGGACGTCGCCGAGGAGATCCCCACCTGGGAGAAGTTCATCGACGCCGGGAAGACGCTGCGGGCGAAGGGGCCCGGCAAGCCGTACCTGGTCAGCAACATCGGCAACATCTTCCAGCAGGTCCTGCTCCAGAGCCCCAAGCAGTTCGTGGACGCCGACAACCGCTTCATCGGCGACCAGGAGCACGTCCGGCGCGCCTGGGACCTCTCCGTGGAGCTCCTCCGTCAGCGGCTCAGCGCCGGGATCACCGACGGGACACCCGACTACAACGCGGCCATGAGCGGGAGCCGGGTCGCCACGATGACCACGGCGGTGTGGGCCATCTACGGCCTGAAGGACTCCGCGCCGAAGACCTCCGGCAAATGGCGGCTGACCACCATGCCGGACGGACCGGCCAACTACGGCGGCTCGTACATGACCCTGACCCGCTACTGCCGGGACCCGGAGGGCGCCTTCGCCTTCCTGAAGTGGCTGCTCAGCCCGGTGAACCAGCTCAAGAGCTACCAGGAGATGGCCCTGTTCCCCACCACTCCGGCCTCCTACGCCGACCCCGCGATGCACAAGCCCGACCCCTTCTTCGGCGGTCAGCAGCCCATCGACGTCTTCGGCCCGGCCGCCCAGAAGGCCCCCGTCAACTACTTCAGCCCCTACGAGGAGACGGCCAACACCCCGTTCTTCCAGGAGCTGACCAACGTGGAAATGCTCGGCAAGAACCCCGAGAGGGCCTGGCGGAACGCGGTGAACACCGCCGAGACCACGCTGTCCCGGCTGGGGGTGAGCTGACATGGCCACGGTTCTCGACCCGGCGGGCGCGCCGCCGGCGGACGAGCGGCGGGCGGCCCGCGGCACCCGCGCCACCGCCCCGGGCGGACGCAGACGTCACCTCCCGCCGCTGATCGCGATCTCCCCGTTCTACGTGCTGTTCGCCGTCTTCGGCACCTTCCCGGTGGTCTACTCCCTCTACCTGTCCTTCCAGGACTGGGACGGCATCGGCGACATGCGGTTCGTCGGCCTCAAGCAGTACGGCTGGCTGCTCCAGGACTCGGTGTTCTGGCACTCGGTGCTCAACACCTTCGAGATCTGGTTCCTGTCCACGGTGCCGATGCTGTTCCTCGCCCTGGTGCTCGCGTTCCTGCTGCACTCGCAGGTCCGCTTCACCAGCGCGTTGCGGGTCGCGTACTTCATCCCCAACGTCACCTCGATGGTCGCCATGACCATCGTCTTCGGCTCGGTCTTCGCCCAGGCGGGACTGGCCAACTCGCTGCTGCGGGCCATCGGGCTCGACGGGATCGGCTGGCTGTCCTCGGAGTGGGGCATCAAGTCGTCCGTCGCCCTCATGATCATCTGGCGGTGGATCGGCTACAACGCCCTCATCTTCCTGGCGGGCCTCCAGGCCATCCCCACCGAACACTTCGAGGCCGCCCGCGTCGACGGCGCGAACAGCTGGCAGACCCTCTTCCGGGTCGTGGTGCCCCAGCTGCGCCCGGTGATCCTCTTCGCCGCCATCACGTCCACCATCAACGGCCTGCAGATCTTCACCGAGTCCCAGGTGCTCTTCCAGTCGGGCGACGTCGGAACCACCGGCGGACCGGGCCAGGAAGGCATGACCATCGTGCTCTACCTGTGGCAGAAGGCCTTCAAGGAGCACCAGTTCGGCTACGGGGCCGCGATGGGCTGGCTCCTCTTCGCGATCATCGCCGTCTTCACGATCATCAACTGGCGGCTGGTGTCGGGCTCCGACCGTGACGACCGCCGCCCCGGCCTCGCCGGTCTGCTGCGACGCAAGGGAGCCCGCGATGGCTGCTGACGACAGGACGACCGGCAGCGCGGGCCTCATGATCGGCTCCGGCAGCAGGTTCACCCGGATCGGCGTCCGGGCGGCGCTGCTCCTGGGCGTGCTGATCTCGCTGTTCCCCTTCTACTGGCTGGTGGTGATGGCCTCCGGCACCACCCAGGACATCTACCAGTACCCGCCCAAGCTCGTACCGGGCCCGCACCTGCTGGACAACATGCGGCGGGTGCTCGAAACCGTCGACTTCTTCGGCTCCCTGTTCAACACGATCGTCGTCGCCGTGCTCGGGACCGCGCTGGTGCTGTTCTTCGACTCGCTGGCCGCGTTCGCCTTCGCCAAGTACGAGTTCCCGGCCAAGAAGTTCCTCTTCGGCATGCTCCTGATCACGTACATGATTCCCGCCCAGCTCTCCCTGGTGCCGCAGTTCGTCACCATGGCCGCGTTCGGCTGGGCGGGTTCGCTGAACGCGCTCATCATTCCCAGCGCGGCCAACGCCTTCGGCATCTTCTGGATGCGTCAGTACGCCCAGAACTCGCTGCCGGACGAGCTGTTGGACGCGGGCCGTATCGACGGCGCCGGGTTCTTCCGGCTGTACTGGACGGTGGCGCTGCCGCTGTTCCGCCCGGCCCTCGCCTTCCTCGGCATCTTCACCTTCATCGGCCTCTGGAACGACTACATCTGGCCGCTGGTCGTGATGATCAACCCGGACAAGGTCACCCTCCAGGTCGCCCTGGCGAACCTCAACGTCCTGTACAACTCCGACTACGCCCTCGTGATGGCGGGCGCGCTGATGAGCGTCATCCCGCTGATCATCGTCTTCCTGCTCGGTGCCCGGCACTTCCTGAGGGACCTGGCCGCGGGGGCGACGAAGATGTGAGAGAGCGCGGCGCCGGGCGCCCCCGTCGGGGGCGCCCCGGACGTCGCGGGGGCCGGGGGACCAGGTCGGCTACAGCGCCTGGGCCGCCGGCTTCACCATTCCCCTCACCGTGCGGGACTTCACGAAGTCACCCATCGCCGTCATCTCCCACTCTCCGGAGAACTGGCGGATCAGCTTCGCCATCATCACGCCGGTCTGCGCCTCGGCGCTGGTGAGGTCGAAGCGGACCAGCTCCTCACCGGTCGCGGCGTCCAGGAGGCGGCAGTAGGCCTTGGCGACCTCGGTGAACTTCTGCCCGGAGAAGGAGTTGACCGTGAAGACGAGTCCGCTGACCTCCTGGGGCAGGCGGCCGAGGTCGACCGTGATCACCTCGTCGTCGCCTCCGCCCTCACCCGTGAGGTTGTCTCCGGAGTGCTTGATGGCGCCACCCACGATGCTCAGCTTGCCGAAGTAGCAGCTGTCGATGTGGTTGCGCTGCGGGCCGTAGGCGATGACCGAGGCGTCCAGGTCGATGTCCTTGCCGCGGTAGGCCGGCTCCCAGCCGAGGCCCATCTGGACCTGGGAGAGGAGCGGGCGGCCGCCCTTGACGAGGGAGACGGTCTGGTTCTTCTGGAGGCTGACGCGGCCCTTGTCGAGGTTGATCTTGCCGGCGCCCGGGGGAGGGGTGGCGGGCGCCGGGGGTGCGGCCGGGGCCGGCGGGGCCGCAGGCGGCTGCATGGCGGGGGCGGGCGGGGCTACGGGCGCGGGGGCCGGGGTGGGAGTCGGGGTGGCTGCCGGTTCCTCCACCGTCACGCCGAAGTCCGTCGCGATCCCCGCCAGGCCGTTCGCGTACCCCTGGCCGACCGCACGGGCCTTCCACGCGCCGTTGCGCAGGTAGATCTCCACGATCACCAGAGCCGTCTCCGTGCCGAGCTGGGGCGGGGTGAAGGTGGCCAGGACGGAGTTGTCGTCGGCGTTGCGAATGGTCGCCGTGGGTTCGATGCCCTGGAACGACTGGCCTGCCGCGTCCGGGCTCGCGGTGACCACGATCTTCTCGATGCCCGGAGGGACGGCGGTGGTGTCGACGGTGATCGCGTCGGGGCTGGTGCCGCCGCCGGAGCGGTACGTCACGCCCGGGCCGCTCGGCTGGTTGTAGAAGATGAAGTCGTCGTCGGAGCGCACCTTGCCGTCGGCGGTGAGCAGCAGGCCCGATACGTCGAGCCGCACCGGGGCGGCGACGTCCACCGCCACGTGGGCGGAGGAGAGAGGGATGTTCGAGCCGGGGGTCATAGCTGTCATGACCCGTGAACGATCCAGGTCGCTTTACCGTTCCCTTACCCGCGGGTGGTCGGCGGCCGTTCGGGTCAGCGGCGGGGGCGGGGCTGATTGCGGGGGTGGTTGCGGGCCGTTCGCTCGTTGCCGCGCTTGTAGTTGCCGGTCCAGCGGGCCATGACGAGCTGGGGGTCGCCGGTGGTCACTTCCGTGAGGAACTCGTCGGCCTTTGGGCCGCGGAGGGTGGCTGCGGGGCGGCCGTGGTGGGTGATCTGTACGGTGCCGTCGGGGTGTCGGGTGTACGTGAAGCCGTGGGGTGGGGGCATGGCGGGGATGCTAGGCCCGGCGGGCGACTGGGGACAGGGGTTTTCGCTCCCGCCGCCCCTACCTCGAGTACGGTGACTCGGCATGACCGAATCCGAGATTGAGATCAGCGAGGATCTGGTCCGCGACCTGCTTCGGGAACAGCATCCGGACCTGGCCGAGCTGCCCATCCGCGAGGTGGCGGGCGGCTGGGGCAACCAAATGTGGCGCCTCGGTGACGAGTTGGCCGTCCGGATGCAGCGGATGGACACGAGCCCCGATCCGCAGCTCAAGGAGCGCCGCTGGCTGCCGGCTCTGGCCGCGCGCCTGCCGCTGCCGATCCCCGTCCCCCTACGGGACGGTACGCCGTCCGAGCGCTTCCCCAAGCTCTGGACCGTCATGACATGGGTCGAGGGCACGCCGCTGGACCACGGCTCGATCACTCGCGGCGACCACGCGGCCGAGACGCTGTCGGGCTTCCTCAGGGCGCTGCACGCGGAGGCGCCCGCCGACGCACCGACCGCTTCGGACTTCGGCGCTCACCCCAAGAACTGCACGGACGGCTTCGAGCACTTCTTCCAGGCCGTTGCCCCCACCGGCCTCGCCGAAGAGATCCGTGAAGTCTGGGACGAAGCGGTGGCGGCCCCGGCGTGGGAGGGCCCACCGGTGTGGGTACACGGCGACCTGCATCCCGCGAACGTCGTCGTCGCGGACGGGACCTTGGCGGGTGTCGTCGACTTCGGCGCACTCGTCGCCGGCGACCCGGCGTGGGACCTCGCGGCCGCCTGGCTGCTACTCCCCGCGGGCGGCGCCTCACGGTTTTTCAACAGCTACGCGGAGGCGGACGAGGCAGCGGTGCGACGGGCGCGCGGACTGGCCGCGATGAAGAGCCTGTTCCTGATGTCGATGGGCCAGAACGGGGACCGCGGCCTGCCCGGCGGCAAGCCGAACTGGGGGCCCGCAGGCCGGTCCGCACTCGATCGTGTCCTGAAGGGCCTTTGACGTCGGCATGGATCCACTGGGTCTCCCCGGCGGCCATGCGTCCCTTCTCGTGTGCGGTGCGGCGGGTGGCCGGAGCGGCGTTCCAAACCACCCGCGCGCAACCGAACGTTCGCTTGGTGGGCGACCGTGCACCGGGGCCCGGCTCCAGGCGAAAGGTGTGGCGCGGCTCCATGAACGGCCGGCTTTTGCTACGGGACCACCACGATCTTCCGACCGACCCCGGACGCGAACTGGTCCAGCGCTTGGGGGTACTGGTCCAGCGGCAGACGGTCGCTGATGAAGATCCCGGGATCCAGGACGCCGTTCGCGAACAGCTCCGCCGCCCGCTCGAAGCTGTGCAGCACCGCCATCGAGCCCGTGATCGTGATCTCCTGGTTGTAGATGCGGTACGGATCGATCGTCACCCGCGTCGCGTAGTCCGCCACCCCGAACTGCAGGAACGTGCCCGCCTTGGCCACCCGGTCCAGGCCGTCCTGGATCGCCGCCGCGTTGCCCGTCGCGTCCACCACCACGTCCCAGCCCTGGGGGCGGTCCAGCTCCACGGGGGTCGCGGCGGAGGACGAGACACCAAGCCGCCTTGCCGTCTCCAGACGGGTCGGGTTCACGTCCACCACGTCCACGCTCGCCGCACCCGTCCGCTTCGCGAGCTCCAGCATCATCAGGCCCATCGTCCCCGAGCCGTAGATCAGGACGTGGGCGCCGAGGCGGGACTGGAGTACGTCGTAGCCGCGGACCGCGCAGGACAGGGGCTCGACCAGGGCCGCGTCCTGGGTGCGGACGTGGTCGGGGAGCCGTACGCAGTTGGCCACCGGCGCCACCGCGTACTGCGCCGCGCCCCCCGCCGTCGTCACCCCGATCGCGGCCCAGCGCTCGCAGAGGTTGTTGTGGCCGGTACGGCAGTGGCGGCACTCGTAGCAGTACAGGGACGGGTCGACCGCCACGCGGTCGCCGACCGACACCTCCGTGACCTGGGTTCCCACCCCGACCACCTCGCCCGCGAACTCGTGCCCCGGCACGATCGGCAGCTTCGGCGCGAACTCGCCCTGGAGGATGTGGAGGTCCGTGCCGCACAGGCCGCAGGCCGCGACCTCGACCACGACTTCCCGTGGCCCTGGCGTCGGGTCCGGTACCTCCGCGACGACAGCCTTGCCCACGGACTCGATGACGGCGGCCTTCATTTCACGGCTCCCAACGACAGGCCCTGGACGAGTTTGTCCTGGGCGGCGAACCCCGCGGCGAGCACCGGCAGGGAGATGACGAGCGACGCGGCGCACACCTTCGCCAGGAACAGGCCCTGGCTGGTGATGAAGCCGGTCAGGAAGACGGGGGCCGTCTCGGCGACCACGCCCGTCAGTACGCGTGCGAAGAGCAGCTCGTTCCAGCTGAAGATGAAGCAGATCAGGGCCGTCGCCGCGATGCCCGGCAACGCGATCGGCGCCACCACCCGCGCCAGGACCGTCGGCAGCCGCGCCCCGTCCACCCGCGCCGCCTCGATGATCGCCACCGGCACCTCCGCCAGGAACGACTGCATCATCCACACCGCGATCGGCAGGTTCATCGACGTGTAGAGGATGACCAGCAGCCAGATGTTGTCCAGGAAGTCCGTGTTCTTGGCGAAGAGGTAGATCGGGAGCAGGCCCGCCACCACCGGCAGCATCTTCGTCGACAGGAAGAAGAACAACACGTCCGTCCACTTGCGGACCGGGCGGATCGACAGCGCGTACGCAGCCGGCAGGGCCAGCAGCAGGACGCACAGCGTCGACGCCAGCGACGCCACCGTGGAGTTGATGAGCGACGGCCACGGGCTCGCGCCGCCGCCCACGCCGAAGAACTCCCGGTAGCCGTCGAGGGTGAGGGAGGCCGCCCAGGACGGCGGGTTGGTCGCCGCGTCCGACTCCGAGTGGAAGGACGTCAGCGCCATCCAGGCGATGGGCAGGAAGAACAGCAGGCCGACCAGCCAGGCGGCCAGGCCCAGGCCCGCTCCCCGGGCGCGGCGGGGACGTACACGTACAGCGCTCGCGGTGCTCATGCGCGGGACACCTCCTCGCGGAACAGCGACGAGACCACGCGCAGCGCGAACGTCGCGATGATGATCGAACCGATGACGACGAGGACGCCCGCGGCGGAGGCGAGGCCGTTCTCGTGGGCCTGGTAGAAGGTCTGGTAGACGGTGTAGGGGAGGTTGGCCGTGCCCAGGCCGCCCGAGGTGATCGTGAAGACCGCGTCGAAGTTCTGGACGATGTAGATCGAGCCCAGCAGGGCGCCCAGCTCGAGGTAGCGGCGCAGGTGCGGCAGCGTGAGGTGGCGGAAGACCTGCCAGTCGCTCGCCCCGTCCACGCGGGCCGCCTCGATCTGCTGGTGGTCGCGGCTCTGCAGCCCGGCCAGCAGGATCAGCATCATGAACGGCGTCCACTGCCAGATCAGGGAGGCCTCGACCGCGAGCAGCGGGGTGTCGGAGATCCAGTCCGGCTGGGGGCCGCCGACGTAGTGCAACAGGCCGTTGAACAGGCCGTACTCGGGGTTGTAGAGCACGTGCTTCCAGAGCAGGGCCGCGGCGACCGGGACCACCAGGAAGGGGGCGATCAGGAGGGTGCGGACGATGCCCCGGCCACGGAAGCGACGGTCCAGGAGCAGGGCGAGGGCGAGGCCCAGGAGCAGGCTGGCCAGGACCACGGCGACCGTGAGCAGAACCGTCGTCCACACCGAGCGGCGCAGGTCCGCGTCGGTCAGGACCTGTTCGTAGTTGGCGAAGCCCGTGAAGCTGCGGGCGTCGGGGTAGAGCGAGTTCCAGTCGAAGAAGGAGATCACCAGCGTCGCCACGAACGGCAGCTGGGTCACGAGGATCATGAAGATCAGGGCGGGGAGGAGCGGGGCCCTGGTGGCCCAGGCACGCAGGCGCGTCGAGGATGTGCCCGTCGTCCGCACGGGCGCTGTCGCCATCGGTGCTGTCGTGGTCGCGGTCATCGTCCCTCGTACTCCTCGGAGATGCGCTCGGCGAGCGCCTGCGACTTCTTCAGAGCCGACTCGACGGACTGGCGTCCGGCGATGGCCGCGCTGATCTCCTGGGAGACCTTGGTGCCGAGGTCGGTGAACTCGGGGATGCCGACGAACTGGATGCCGGGCGCGGGGCGCGGCTGCACGCCCGGGTCGGTGGGCCGGGCGCCCTCGATGGCCTCCTTCGTCATCTCCTGGAAGGCGGCGGCCTCCTTGACGTACGCGGGGTTCGTGTACGTCGACGCGCGCTTGCCCGCGGGCACGTTGGACCAGCCGATCTGGTCGCCGACCAGTTGCTCGTACTGCTTGCTGGACGCCCAGGAGACGAACTTCCAGGCCTTGTCGGGGTTCCTCGACGCCTGCTGGATGCCCCAGGCCCAGGTGTAGAGCCAGCCGGAGGACTTCGTCTTCTCGACCGGTGCCGGGGCGTAGCCGATCTTGCCCTTGACCGGGGACTTGGCGGCCTCCAGTGAGCCGGCCGCGGACGTGGCGTCGTACCACATGGAGACCTTGCCCTGGGTCATGTTGTTCAGGCACTCGGCGAAGCCGGACTGGGCGGCGCCGGACTCGCCGTGGCTGCGGACGAGGTCGACGTAGAACTTGGTGGCCTTCTCGAACTCGGGGGAGTTCAGGCGTGCCTTCCAGCCCTTGTCGAACCAGGTGCCGCCGAAGGTGTTGACGACGGTGGTGAGTGGCGCCATCACCTCGCCCCAGCCGGGCAGGCCGCGCAGACAGATGCCCTTCATGCCCGGCTCGGCCCCATCGGCCTTGGCGGCGAGGTCGGCGACCTGCTGCCAGGTGGGGTGCTCGGGCATGGTCAGCCCCTTCTGGGCGAACACGTCCTTGCGGTACATCAGGAAGGACGACTCGCCGTAGAACGGCTGCCCGTAGAGCTTGCCGTCGTCGCCGGTCAGGGACTGGCGCATGGGCCCCAGGATGTCCTGCTCGTCGAAGGCCGCGTCCTTGGCGATGTACGAGTTCATCTCGTGCAGCCAGTCGTTGCGGGCGTAGATCGGTATCTCGTAGTTGCTGAGCGTGGCGACGTCGTACTGGCCCGCCTGGTTGGCGAAGTCCTGACTGATCTTGTCGCGGACGTCGTTCTCCGGCAGGACGGTGAAGTTCACCTTGATGCCGGTTTCCTTGGTGAAGTGGGCGCGGGTGAGCTTCTGCAGCTCCACCATCTGCGGGTTGTTGACCATCAGTACGTTGATGGAGTCGCCGCCGGAACCCGTCCCGCCGGCTCCGGTCCAGCAGCCGGAGAGCAGCGGGGCGAGCAGCATCCCTGCGGCGGCCGCGACAACTGTGGTGCGCGGCCTCCGTCGGCTCGGGATTCGCATGGATCGCTCCTGGACGTATGGGAGATCGGGGAGATCAGAGGGATCAGAGGGATCAGAGGGGTGGGGAGGAATGGGCGGATAAGGGGCAAGTGTGGGTGTGGGGGTGCCCTTGGGGGAGTGGGTTCGGTTTCAGACTCGGATGACCTGGGGCCCGAGCAGTGAGTAGCGGTGGGCCTCGGGCGCGGGCAGCAGCGTGCTCGTGACGATCGTCTCCAGGGCGCCGATGTCCGCGAACCGGCAGAAGCTGACCGCGCCGAACTTGGTGTGGACGCCGGCGAAGACCGTGCGCCGCGCGGCCCGGATCGCCTGGGCCTTGACCTCGCTGACCGCCGGGTCGGGGGTGGTGAGGCCGTGGTCGCGCGAGATGCCGTTGGCGCCGATGTACGCCAGGTCGATGACGAAGCCGGCGAGCATCTTCGTCGTCCAGTGGTCGACGGTCGCGAGGGTGCCCGGGCGCACCCGGCCGCCGAGCAGCAGCACGGTGGTGCTGCCCGCCTCCGCGAGCGCGCCCGCGGTGGCGAGGGACGCGGTGACCACGGTCAGCGGCCGGTCCCTGGGCAGGGCCTCGGCGATGAGCTGCGGGGTGAAGCCCTCGTCGACGAAGACCGTCTCGGCGTCCCCGAGCAGTTCGGCCGCGGCGGTCGCGATCCGCCGTTTCTCGGGGACGTGGCTGGTGGCGCGGAAGGCGAGCGTCGTCTCGAACCCGGCGCTCTCCACGGGGTAGGCCCCGCCGTGGGTGCGGCGGACCAGGCCGTGGTCCTCCAGGGCCCGCAGATCACGTCGTACGGTCTCCTTGGCGACCCCGAGTTCGGCGGCGAGCGCGGTGACGTCGACCGACCCCGTGCGGCGGGCGGCCCTGACGATCTGGCGCTGTCTTTCTTCCGCGGTCACTGGCCGACACCTGCCCCTCCGCTGTTCCGGTACTGCCCGTTCGGGCCCGGTGGGACCCATGGGGGAAGTTCTACAGGTGGTGTGCGTCACTGACCAGGTCTGTTGCCCGCCCGATGGTGCCCGTATGTGCCCGTTTCGCGCGGCGACCGCCCGTCTCGGACCTGGGGTGCACGTGAGATCGGGCAGGAGCGGTGCCCGAATACGGCAGCGGGCGGGCCCGTTCGGTGCCCGCCCGCTGTCGTCATGCGTCGATCGCCGGTCAGTACGGCCAGATCGGTGGCTCGCTCACGAAGTGGCCGCCGAGGTAGGCGTGCGCCACGTTGTCCGGGTCGAGCTCGCCCTGCTCCGCGATCAGCTTCTCGGCGTACGGCTCGGAGTCGTCCCGCGGCTCGTAGCCGAGGGCCCGGGCGGTCGCCAGGTCCCACCACAGCCGGGTGTTGGCGGAGGAGCCGTACACGACGGTGTGCTTCACGTCCTCGGCGGTCAGGGCCGCGTGGAAGAGACGGGCGCCGTCCTCGGGGCTCATCCAGACCGACAGCATGCGCACGCTCGTGGGCTCCTTGAAGCAGGAGCCGATGCGTACGGAGACGGTCTCCATGCCGTGCAGGTCCCAGTAGAGCTGGGCGAGGTCCTCACCGAAGGACTTGGACAGGCCGTAGAAGGTGTCGGGGCGGCGCGCGGTGTCGACCGGGATCAGGGGGTCGTCGCCCTGGGGGCGGGGGGTGAAGCCGACGGCGTGGTTGGAGGAGGCGAAGACGATCCGCTTGATCCCCTCCTCGCGGGCGGCCTCGTACAGGTTGTAGGTCCCCTCGATGTTCGCCTTGAGGATCTTCTCGAAGGGTGCTTCCAGGGAGATGCCCGCGAGGTGGATGATCGCGTCGACGCCCCGGACGGCCTCGCGCAGCGCGTCCCGGTCGGCGAGGTCCGCGGTGATCGCGTCCGGCTCGCCCTCGACGGGGCGTACGTCGAGGAGGCGGAGTTCGTAGCCGTACTCCGGGAGCAGCTCCCGCATCAGGGTGCCGAGTCCGCCGGCGGCGCCGGTGAGCAGAACGGTGCGGGGAGCGGGCATCCTCGGGTCTCCTTGAGTCACCGGAAGCGCGTTGTGGGTCACCGGGTGTGTGCGGTGTCCGTGCTGTGCGCATGCGCGTATCACATTCACATGCGTGGACACGCTAAGGAGTCCTGGTCACGCCCGTCAAGGGGAGGGCGGTGGGCGGGTCAGTGGCGGGTCAACGGGGAAATCCGCTGGTGTGTTGCGTGGTGGCGCGCTTGACCGGCCCGAAGGGGGCGGCTTAGCGTGGGTGAGTTCAGAAATATAGACACTGATCAGAGACATGGACTTGGGAGAGCCCGTGACCTCAGAGCCCGTGCCCTCGGCCCCCCTCGCCGCTCGGCTCACCGTCCCCAGCGGACCGCTGTTCTTCCCTGTCACGGCCTACGGCCCGGACGGCGCGGTCGACCTGGACGCGTACCGCACGCACGTGCGCCGGGGCGTCGACGCCGGGGCCGCCGCCGTCTTCGCGTGCTGCGGCACGGGCGAGTTCCACGCGCTCGCGCCCGAGGAGTTCCAGACCTGCGTCCGCGCGGCCGTCGAGGAGACCGCGGGCCGGGTGCCGGTCGTGGCGGGCGCCGGGTACGGGACCGCGCTCGCCGTACGGTACGCGCGGCTCGCCGAGGAGGCCGGGGCCGACGGACTGCTCGCCATGCCTCCGTACCTCGTGAAGGCGGCCCAGGAGGGCCTGCTGCGGCACTACCGCGAACTCGCGGCGGCGACCGCGCTCCCGCTGATCGTCTACCAGCGCGACAACGCCGTCTTCACCCCCGCGACGGTGGTCGAACTCGCCCGCACCGAGGGCGTGATCGGCTTCAAGGACGGCCTCGGCGACCTGGACCTGATGCAGCGGATCGTGAGCGCCGTACGGAGCGAGGCACCGGGCGAGTTCCTGTACTTCAACGGACTGCCCACGGCCGAACTGACCGGCCTCGCCTACCGCGGGATCGGCATCACCCTGTACTCGTCCGCTGTGTTCTGCTTCGCACCGGAGATCGCGCTCGCCTTCCACAAGGCGTTCAACGAGGGCGACGACACGACGGTGGAGCGGCTGCTGGACGGCTTCTACCGGCCCTTCGTGGAACTGCGCGCCCAGGGAAGCGGCTACGCGGTGTCCCTGGTCAAGGCCGGGGTGCGGATGCGCGGACTCGACGTGGGGGAAGTGCGGCCGCCCCTGCACGAGCCGGCCGAGGATCATGTCAAGCAGCTCGCGCAACTGATCGAGCGCGGGTACGCGCTGCTCGAGGTCTAGAGGAGGACATGTGAAGGCGTCGGCGTTCGTCTACCCCTGGGACGTCAACGGGGACCCGGCGGCCGGGGAGTTCATCGCGGGTCTCGGGGTGCGGCAGGCCACGCTCGCCTCCGCGTACCACTCCACGCGCGCGCTCACGCCCCGCCACCCCCGGCACCGGATCGTCACGGCCGAGCACGCCGCCGTGCTCTACCCGCCCGAGGAGGCACGGTGGTCGGGACGGCGGCTGCGGCCGTACGTCGCCGGCCAGTGGGCGCCCGGTGACGCGTACGGGGAGGCGGCCGAGGCGCTGGCGGCCGCCGGTCTGGAGGTGCACACCTGGGTCGTGCTCGCGCACAACTCCCGGCTGGGCGCCGAGTTCCCGGACACGTCCGTGGTCAACGCGTACGGCGACCGGTACGCGTGGGCGCCGTGTGTCGCGCAGCCGGAGACACGGCAGTACCTGGTGGACCTCGCCGTCGAGGCGGCGGTGCGGCCGGGGGCGCGGGGAACGGAGCTGGAGTCGCTGGGCTGGTACGGGCTGCCCCACCTCCACGCCCACGACAAGACGAGTGGGATCGCTCTCGGGGACGCCGGGACGTACCTGATGTCGCTGTGCTTCTGCTCGACGTGCCGGGAGGGGTACGGCGCGCAGGGGCTCGACGCGGAGGAGCTGGCGGCGGCCGTGCGGGGCGCGCTGGAGCCGCTGTGGCGGGGCGTCTCCGACGACGGGGGCTGGCCGGTGGTGGAGAAACTGCTCGGTGAGGGCCGGGCGGCGGGCACGCGGGCGTGGCGTGACGAGGTCGCCCGCACGCTGCAGGAAGCAGCGGTCGGGGCTGTCCGGGCCGCCGCGCCCGAGGGCTTCCAGGTGTTGCTGCACGCCGATCCGGTCACCTACCGGGTGGGTGCGAATCCGGGTGTGGATCCCGCGCACATCCTGTCCGTCGCGGACGGTGTGGTCGTGCCCTGTGCCGGTGGGCCGGGGCCGTTGACGCCGTTCGCGGAGCAGGGGCGGGAGGGGGCGGTGCTGGCCGCGAACTTCCCTGTCGTGTCGGGGATGGGTGGGAGTCCGGGGACGCTGGCGGTGGACGCGGTCCGGGCGGCTGATCTCGGGGCGACGGAACTGCGGTTGTACCACGCGGGGTTGGCTTCGGACGGGGATCTGGTGGCGGTGCGGGAGGGGTTGGCGGGGTTGGGGTGAGGTGGGGTGTTGCGGGTTGGGTGTGGCTGGTCGCGCCCACGCGGCGGAGCCGCATATCGACACAGCCCCGCGCCCCTGAAAACCGTGCGGTTCCCCGCGCGAATTCAGCCCCCGGGGCGAGGGCGGCGCAGGTGCCAGGCCGGTAGGAGGGTCGCCAGGCCCAGACCCGCCAGCAGGGGCTGGAGGGCCACGATCTCGACCAGCCCGGCACCCACCGCCAGCCCGACCGCGGTGGGCGCGAAGAGCAGCGTGTTGGCGGTCCCGGCCGCCCGCCCCAGCAGCGGCCCCGGAGTCTCCCGCTGCACCGCCGTGAGCGCCGCGACCAGGACGCACGGCAGACCCACCCCCACCGCCGCCCCAGCCCCCAGCGCCACCACGTCGGACGGCACCGCCCGCACCCCCACGGCGACCGCCGTGAGCGCGATCCCGCACGCCGCGAAACGCCGTTCGCCGAGGCGCCGCATCAGCGGACCGGAGAGCAGTCCGACCGCCACCGAGCCCACGCCCTGGGCGACGTACAGAACACCGGCGTACGCGGGGGAGTGCCCGAGCGCTTCGACGAGCGCGTAGACAGTGGCGCCGTTGACACCCGAGAGGAGCATGGTGGCGCCGCCCGCCAGCACCAGCGGACGCAGACCCCGGTGGGACCACAGGAAGCGGGCGCCCTCGGCGGTTCGCGTCCGCCAGCCGGTCGTGGGCGGTTCCGGTTTCGGCTCATCGACGCGCAGGCACGCGTACAGGGCCGCTGCCAGCACGAACGTCACCGCGTCCAGCAGAGCCACACTCGCGCCGCCGTACGCCGTGTAGATCCCCGCCCCGGCCAGTGGCGCCACCAGCTTCATGCCCTCGTTGGCCGTCATGCGCAGACCGTTGAAGTCCCCGAGCAGGGACGGGTCCACGGCCGTGGCGACCAGCGCCGCCTCGGCCGCGTCGTGGACGACACCCGCCGCGCCGTACACCAGCAGGACTGCGAGGAGCAGCCACAGGCTCCGCGCGGAGTCGACGGCGAGGAGGGTGAGGAGGAGCGCCGCCAGGGCGAGGTTCGTCCGGATCAGGAGCGGCCCCCGGCGGGTGCGGTCGGCGAGCGTGCCGAGCAAGGGGCCGAACAGGGTCGGTGCCCACATGGCCAGCATGGACAGGGCGGCCAGGCCGTTCGACCCGGTGAGGTCCTTGACCCAGATGCCGGACACCAGCCACAGCGCGGACGTGCCGAAGCCGGAGATCACGACCCCGCCCAGGTAGAGCCCGGCGTTGCGGTCCCGCAGGACACGCACCAGGGTCCACCGCTGCCGTGTCGCCCGTGCCGCTCGTGTTGTCCTGGTCTTCATGCCTGGTCATCGTGGTTCTAAGGCCCTGGTAGGAGGATCCGGCAGATGCCCTAGATATGACGGGTCTCGACTGCGGGCGATGAGTGGCGATGAGTGGCGATGAGTTTCGCGTACGGCGGCGGTCTCCACCCGTGGATGGAAGTCCATTCCTGGACGGAATGAGGAGCAGCTGATGACCGAGATGACCACTCCCGACCTCGGGCCCCAGACCCGGATCGTCGCGCGTCTCGCGGAGGGCGTGACCGACGAGCAGCTCACCGCGCCGACCCCGTGCCCGGAGTACGCGCTGCACAACCTGCTGGGCCACCTGGTCCACCTGGCCATCGCCTTCCGGGACGCCGGCCGCAAGGACCTGGGCGCCACGACGGACACGAGCCCGACAGCGGCCGTACCGGACGTGGAGCCCGGCTGGCGCGCGGCCCTGCCCACGGCCCTCGACGAACTGGCGGAGGCCTGGCGCGACCCGGCGGCCCGGACGGGCGAGACCAGGGCGGGCGGCGTGACCCTGCCGGGCGCCGTCGCCGCCGCCGTGGCGGTCGACGAACTCGTCGTCCACGGCTGGGACCTCGCCCGCGCCACGGACCAGGAGTACGAGCCGGACCCGGACGCCCTGCGGGCGGCCCACGGCTTCCTCCTCGCCGCGGCCCAGGACCCGACCCGGGGCGGCGGCATCTTCGGACCCGTCGTGCCCGTACCGGACGACGCGCCCCTCCTCGACCGCGTCATCGGCCTCAGCGGGCGGGATCCGGGCTGGAAGCCCTGAAGCCCTGAAGCCCTGAGGCCCTGAGGCCCTGAGGCCCTGATGATGTCTGACGTCCACATCCCGTGAGACGCGGCAGAATTGCCGACGGAGACGGTGCCGGAGCGTTGGCTGCGGCAGTCCGGGACGGGGGTGGGGCATGTCGGGGGCGGGGCGGCGCGGCCGGTCGCGCGGGGAGCTGATCCGGCAGCGTACGCAGGCGCGGTTCGTGGGCCGGCGGGCACAGTTGTCGCTGTTCGCGGAGAATCTGGCGAAGGACCCGGACTCGCAGGAGGACCCGGCGGAGTTCCTGTTCCACGTGCGCGGGGTGGGCGGGGTCGGCAAGTCCACGTTGCTGCGCCAGTGGCAGGAGGCGGCCCGGCGGGCGGGTGCGGCGACCGCCGTGGTCGACGAGAACGACGTCCACGGCGTCCAGCAGGCGCTGACGGAGCTGGCCCGGCAGCTGGCCGAGCAGGCGGGGCCGCTGAAGGAGTTCGACAAGGCGGCCGAGCAGTACCGCAGGGAACAGGAGACGGCCGCCGAACCGGTGCCGGGGCAGGGCGAGGCCTCCGTGTCGAGCCGGGCGGTGGCGCAGGCCGCACTCGGCGGGGCGTCCGTCCTGATCCCGGGAGCCGGTGCCGTCACCTCGATGGTGAACCCGGACACCGCGGCCCAGGGGCTGGACCGGCTCCGGGCCGGAGCCCGGGCCAGGGGCCGTCGGGGGCGCGCGGGCGACACGGCGGTGAACCGGGCGTTCGTCTCCGAGCTGGAGCGGCTGTGCGACCGGTACCCGTGGGTGATGCTGTTCCTCGACACCTGGGAGCAGACCGGCCGGTACCTGGACGGGTGGCTGCGGGACCTGCTGGAGGACACGTACGGTCCGCTGCCGGTCAACGTGATGGTGGTGCTGGCCGGGCGCGACGAGCTCGCGGAACGGGAGTGGGCGCCGCTGCGGGCGCAGGTGGCGGACGTACCGCTGGAGGTGTTCAGCGAGGCGGAGACACGGGCGCTGCTGGCCGCGCGCGGGGTGACGGAGCCCGACGTGGTGGAGGCGGTCGTACGGCTGTCGATGGGGCTGCCGCTGCTCGTGGAGATCCTGGCGTTCACCCGGCGCGGAACGGCCGGGGACGCGGACGCCGACGGGGACGCCGTGGACAGAGCGGTCGGGCGGTTCATGGAGGGGATCAAGGACGACCGGCAGCAGGAGACGGTGCTGGCGTGCGCGCTCGCTCCGCAGCTGAACGAGGACATCTTTGCCGCCGCGGCACGGCGGGAGGCGCGGGGGCTGTGGGGGTGGCTGTGCGAGCAGCCGTTCGTCAGCGGCCGCGGCGACTTCAAGCAGTACCACGCCGTGGTGCGGGCGAGCATGGTGCGGCAGCAGCGCACCCACTCCCCCCAGGGCTGGGTCACGGCGCACCTCGAACTGGCGGCCGCGCACGCCGCCTGGCGGACCGACGCCGAACAGGACCTTCCCGAGACCAAGCGGTGGGGCGACCCCCGCTGGCGCCGGCACGTCCTGGACGAGACGTACCACCGCCTGTGCGCACGCCCCGCCGCCCACCTGCCGACCGCGCTGGAGCAGGCGGTCCACGCCGCTGGACGGGACGCGGAGATCCTGCAGCAGTGGACGCACGCCTTCGGACAGGCGGCCCGTGACACCTCCGATCCGGCCCTCCTCACCTGGGCCGAGCGGTTCCGGGACGCCGTCGCCGACCCGGAACCCAACTCCGCCGCCCTGACCGCCCTGCTCGCCCACGGCCGGCTGGACACCGCCGCCCGGGCGTGGGCGCACGCCCACCGGGGGTGGCACCTCTATCTCGCCGACCACGACGACGAGGCCGTGACGGACCTGGACCGCGCCGTCGCCATCGACCCCCGCAACTCCCGGGCCTGGGCCTACCGCGGTGACGTCCACTCCTGGAACGGCCGCACCGACCAGGCGGTCAGCGACCTGACGACGGCTCACGAGCTCGATCCCGCGTACGCCTGGGCACTCGCCCACCGGGGAGAAGCCCATCTGCGGGCCGGCCGCTTCGACGACGCCGTCACCGATCTCACGGCCGCTCTCGACCTCGACCCGACTGTGGCGTGGGTTCTCGTCTCCCGCGGGGAAGCCCACAACGGAGCGGACCGCCATGACGAGGCCGCCGCCGACTTCACGGCCGCGCTGGTTCTCGACCCCACGTACGCCTGGGCTCGCACCCAGCGTGGGATGACCCATCAGACGGCGGGCCGCTACGACGAGGCCGTCGCCGACTTCTCGGCCGCGCTGGTTCTCGACCCCGGGTCCGCCTGGGACCTCGCCCAGCGTGGCATCACCCACAGGCAGGCCGACCGCTACGACGAGGCCGTCGTGGACCTCACCGCCGCTCTCGATCTCAGACCCTCCTACGTCTGGGCTCTCGCGGAACGAGGAAAGGCGCACCAACAGGCCGGTCGTCACGACGAGGCCGTCGCCGACCTCACCGCCGCCGCCGAACTCGACCCCCCGTACGCCTGGGCTCTCGCCATGCGGGGAGAGACCCATCGGCTGGCCGGTCGCTTCGACGAGGCGGTTCCCGACTTCACCGCCGCACTCGACATCAATCCCGCCTACACCTGGGCCCTGACGCACCGCGGGGAGGCTCATCGTCAGGCCGGACGTTTCGACGACGCGGTCGCGGACTTCACGGCCGCGGCTTCGCAGCCCGGTTGGAAGTGGATCCTGGCGTGGCGCGGTCAGGCGCATCGTCAGGCAGGGCGTCTCGATGAGGCGGTGGCCGACCTGTCCGCGGCCGTGGAGGCGGACCCGACGTGGGACTGGGCTCTGGCGGAGCGGGGGGAGGCGCATCGTCAGGCGGGTCGCTTCGACGAGGCGGTCGCGGATTTCACGGCCGCGCTGTCGCTGAAGCCCGGTACGGAATGGGTTCTGGGCCAGCGTGGTCAGGCGCATCGTCAGGCGGGGCGTTTCGACGAGGCGGTGGCCGATCTTTCCGCGGCCGTGGAGGTGGACCCGGCGTACTGCTGGGCTTTCGGCGAGCGTGGGGAGGCACATCGCCAGGCCGGGCACTTCGATGACGCGGTCGCGGACTTCACGGCCGCGCTGGCCCTCGACCCCGCCTACGTCTGGGCTCTCGTCCGGCGCGGGGAAGCTCATCGGGAGGACGGGCGCCTGGACGAGGCGATCACCGACTTCACGGCCGCGCTGGAGCTCGATCCCGGTTCGACCTGGGCTCTGGCGTGGCGTGGTCAGGCGCGTCGTCAGGCCGGTCGTCTCGATGTCGCCGTGGCCGACCTCACGGCCGCGCTGGCCCTCGACCCCACCTACGTATGGGCTCTCGTGGAACGCGGGGAGGTCCACCGCCAGGCCGGGCGTCCGGACGAGGCCGTCGCCGACCTCACCGCCGCTCTCGACCTCGACCCGACCCGGGCCCCGGCCCTCGCCGAGCGCGGGGACGCCCACCGTCAGGCCGGGCGCCCGGACGAGGCGGTCGCCGACTTCACGGCCGCTCTGGACCTCGACCCGACCCTCGTCCGGGCCCTCGGCGGCCGCGGTGTCGCCCACCGTGAGGCGGGCCGGTACACACAGGCGCGCGAGGATCTGGAGCAGGCGCTGGCGGCCGACCCCGAGGACGTCGTCTTTCTGTTCGAAAAGGCCATGCTGGACACGGTGACGTCCGGACCCGAAGCGTGTGTGGACCAGTGGACCACCCTGTTCGCACGGCCCACCGAAGAACTGGACGAGGACGACATCAGGTTTCTGGAGCTGTTCCGTGTGCTCCTCCTGGAGCGGGAGGACACCGTCACCGAGGCGACGGAGGCCTTCCTCGACTCGGGCCCCGACCCCGACCTCGTCACGGATCTGCTCCACTACCTGGCCGAACTCGCCCGCGGGGACGGTGAGGCGGCGAACAGGGCCGAGCGGTGCCGCCGGCTCGTCGTGGCCCGCACCACCGCCTGATGGACAACGCTCACGGCGCCCGGCAGGCAGCCTTAACGGACGGTTATGGCGGCGGCGATCCCCGGACGTGGAGTCCCGGCGCCCCCTACGCTCCCCGCATGCCCCTGAGCCTCACCGTCCTCGGCACCGCGTCCCCGCACCCGGGACCGCGGCGCCCGTGCTCCGGTTATCTGTTGCGCGGCGGGGGTGCCGAGGTGTGGGTGGACGCGGGGTTCGGAACGTTCGCCGAGTTGCAACGGCACACGGACCCGACGCGGCTCACCGCGATCTGGATCTCCCATCTGCACGCGGACCACAGCGCCGATCTGCTGGCCGCCGCGTACGGGTTCGCGTTCGGCGGGCTCAGGCTGCCCGCGCCGGTCCCCCTCTACGCGCCGGCTGACGTCGGACAGCAGCTCGCGGGGTTCTTCGGGCAGTCCGACCCGGGGTTCCTGAGCGGCGTGTTCGCCATTCGTCCCCTGTACGACGGCCATGCGGTGCGGCACTGGAACCTCACTCTGAGCTCCCGTGCGGTGAGCCACGACACCGAGACCTACGGGCTGCGTGCCGAGTGCCAGGGGAAGGTCCTGGCGTACTCCGGGGACAGCGGACCCTGCGACGCGCTCGCCGACCTCGCCCGCGGCGCCGACCTGTTCGTGTGCGAGGCGGACATCGACCGGTATCGCGAAGGTGAACGGCGCGTGCACCTCACTCCCGAGGACACCGGCGCCTACGCGAAGGGTGCGGGCAGGCTCCTCGTCACCCATGTCGGCCCCACGCTCACCCGCGAGTCGGCGGCCGAGCGGGCCGCCGCGGTCTTCGGCGGACCGACCGAGTACGCGCGTGAGGGCATCACCACGGTCGTGTAGGAAACCGTGAGGTCAAGGGCCAAGTGGCGGCGCGGGCACGGGAGAAGTGGACCCACCCCTTCCGTCCGTCACCTCAACTTCCTTTGCCAGAAGCATTGACGAAACACAGACCCCCTCCTAGTTTCAACGCGTCGTACTTCGTACGTCATATATGAGACGCGATACGTGAGATCCGATACGCGAGATCCGAGAGGCCGCGCATGACCTCTGTGCCCACCCCGATCCCGTCCCGCACGCAGTTCGTGCTGGAGGGGATCAAACACCGCATCCTCACCGGACAGCTGACGCCGGGCCAGGCGCTCGTCGAGACCGAGCTCGCCGCGCAGTTCGGGGTGTCCAAGACACCGGTGCGTGAGGCGCTGAAGACGCTTGCCGGGACGGGGCTCGTCGTGATGAGCCAGTACAAGGGCGTCACGGTGCGCATGGTGGACGCGGACATGGCACGCGAGGTGTACGACGTACGGCTGCTCCTGGAGCCGGAGGCCCTGCGGCGCGCCGTACGGCGCGGGGCGACCCTGGAGGTGGCCCAGGACGCGCTCGCCCGCTCCGACCGGGCGGCGGACACCGCGGAACGCTCCCTGGCCAACCGGGAGTTCCACCGCGCCCTGTACACCTCCTGCGGCAACCCGCTCCTCGGCCGGATGCTGGACGAGGTACGGGACCAGGCCGCGCTCGTCTCCGCGGTCGCCTGGGCCGCCAACCCCTCCTGGGAGCGGGAGGCCGCCGAGCACCGGGAGATCCTCAGGCTCGCCCTCGACGGCGACGCCGACGGGGCCGCCGCCGCCCTCCACGCGCACATCGCGTCGTTCGTCCAGCGGGCCTTCCCCGAGGCCCACGAAGAGGAAGGTCATCAATGAGCAGCGTGACGTACGAGACCCAACGGGCGGCCCTGGCCGACGTCGTGGCGATCCCGGTGACACCGTTCGCCGAGGACGGCACCGTCGACGGGGACACCCACCGGGCCCTGCTGCGTCGGCTGCTCGACGGCGGGATCAGGACCCTCACACCGAACGGCAACACCGGTGAGTTCTACGCCCTGACCCCCGAGGAGCGGAAGCTCGTCACCGAGCTGACCATCGACGAGGCCGGCGACCGGGGGGTCGTCCTCGTCGGGGTCGGGCACGACGTGCCCACCGCCGTGGCCGCCGCGCGGCACGCCCGTGAGGCCGGTGCGCAGATGGTGATGGTCCACCAGCCCGTCCACCCGTACGTGTCGGACGCCGGCTGGGTCGACTACCACCGTGCCATCGCCGAGGCCGTGCCCGAACTGGGCGTCGTCCCGTACCTGCGCAAGGCGTCGCTGCCGGGAGCCCGGCTCGCCGAGCTCGCCGACGCCTGCCCGAACGTCATCGGCGTCAAGTACGCGGTGCCGGACGCCGCCCGGTTCGCCGCCTTCGCGCGGGACGCCGGGCTCGACCGCTTCGTGTGGGTGGCGGGGCTCGCCGAGCCGTACGCGCCCTCCTACTTCTCCGCGGGCGCCACCGGCTTCACCTCGGGGCTCGTGAACGTCTCCCCGGCCGTCTCGCTGAACATGATCGAAGCGCTTCGATCCGGGGACTATCGCGCGGCGATGAAGGTGTGGGAGCAGATCCGCCGCTTCGAGGAACTGCGCGGCGCCAACGCGTCCGCCAACAACGTCACCGTGGTCAAGGAGGCCCTCGCCTCGCTCGGCCTGTGCCGCCGCGACGTCCGGCCGCCGAGCAGGGCACTGCCCGAGGACGAGCGGGCCGAGGTCGCCGCCATCGCCGCCGGGTGGTCCATATGACGAGCGAGCAGAACGCGGGGAAGCGGCCCGAGGAGTACCGGAGCCACCAGTGGTACGGCACGGACGGGCTGCGCTCCTTCAGCCACCGGGCCCGCACCCGCCAACTCGGCTATCTGCCCGAGGAGCACCTGGGCAAGCCGGTCATCGCGATCCTCAACACCTGGTCCGACATCAACCCCTGTCATGTGCACCTCCGTGATCGCGCCCAGGCGGTCAAGCGGGGAGTGTGGCAGGCCGGCGGCTTCCCGCTGGAGTTCCCGGTCTCGACGCTCAGCGAGACCTTCCAGAAGCCGACCCCGATGCTCTACCGCAACATGCTCGCGATGGAGACCGAGGAGCTGCTGCGCTCGTACCCGGTGGACGGGGCCGTGCTGATGGGCGGCTGCGACAAGTCCACGCCCGCGCTGCTCATGGGGGCCGCGTCCGTCGACCTGCCGACCGTGTTCGTGCCCGCCGGACCCATGCTGCCGGGCCACTGGCGCAACGAGGTCCTCGGCTCCGGCACCGACATGTGGAAGTACTGGGACGACAAGCGCGCCGGGCTCATCGGCGACTGCGAGATGCAGGAGCTGGAGAGCGGTCTGGCCCGCTCGCCCGGTCACTGCATGACCATGGGCACGGCGTCCACGCTCACGGCCGCCGCCGAGGCGCTGGGGGTCACCGTCCCCGGTGCGTCGAGCATCCCCGCCGTCGACTCCGGGCACGACCGGATGGCCGCCGCCTCCGGGCTCAGGATCGTCGAACTCGTCCGCCGCGACCGGAAGTTGTCGGAGATCCTCACCGCGGAGGCCTTCGAGGACGCGGTGACGACCGTTCTCGGGCTCGGCGGCTCCACGAACGCCGTCATCCACCTGATCGCCATGGCCGGCCGTGCCGGAGTCCGGCTCACTCTGGACGACTTCGACCGCGTCGCGCGCACCGTGCCGGTGCTGGCCAACGTCCGGCCGGGCGGCCAGACGTACCTGATGGAGGACTTCCACTTCGCGGGCGGGCTCCCCGGGTTCCTGTCCCGGATCACCGACCTGCTCCACCTCGACCGGCCGACGGTGTCGTACGACACGATGCGCGAGCAGCTCGACGGCGCGCTCGTCCACGACGACGCGGTCATCCGCACCCGCGAGAACCCGGTCGCCGAGGAGGGCGGGGTCGCCGTGCTGCGCGGCAACCTCTGCCCCGACGGCGCGGTCATCAAGCACATCGCCGCCGAGCCGCACCTGCTCAAGCACACCGGTCCCGCGGTCGTCTTCGACGACTACAAGACGATGCAGCGGACCATCAACGACCCGTCCCTGAACATCACCGCCGACAGCGTGCTCGTACTACGCAACTCCGGCCCCAAGGGCGGTCCGGGCATGCCCGAGTACGGGATGCTGCCCATCCCCGATCACCTGCTGAAGCAGGGTGTGCGGGACATGGTGCGGATCTCCGACGCCCGGATGAGCGGCACGAGTTACGGCGCGTGCGTGCTGCACATCGCGCCCGAGTCGTACATCGGCGGGCCGCTCGCGTTCGTACGGACGGGCGACCTGATCACCCTCGACGTCGAGGCGCGCACCCTCCACCTGGGCGTGGACGACGACGAGCTGGAGCGCCGCAGGGCCGCGTGGACGCCGCCGCCCGAGCGGTACGAGCGCGGCTACGGCGCGCTCTACAACGAGCAGATCACGCAGGCCGACACCGGCTGCGACTTCGCCTTCCTGGCCAGGCCGGGCAAGGTGCCGGACCCGTACGCGGGCTGAAACCACCGCACCACCTGTGCACGACGGCACCACCTGTGCACCACCAGTGCATCACCGCACGACCCGTGCACCACCGCACGACGGCACCGTCCGCGCCACCACGCACCACCGCACCAAGGCCGCTGTTCCTCGCGGTCCGGCCCTCGAACACCGTACGTGAAAGCGCTTGCCGTCCCCTCGAGAGAGGGGGCGCACCGCACCACCGGCTCGACCCGCACACCCGAGAACGGAGATAAGTCATGGCCCAAGCCGCAGCCGTGGCGAAACAGCCCGCGCCACCCCGGCGGCGTCGCGGATCGGCCACGCCGCGCAGGCTCCCGTACCTGCTGATCGCGCCGGCGGGGCTGCTGATGCTGGGCTTCATCGCCTACCCGGTCATCAGCGTCTTCTACTACAGCCTGCAGAACTACAACCCCACCAAGCCCTGGCGTAACGGCTTCGCGGGCTTCGACAACTTCGTCCAGATCTTCACGAAGGACCCGCAGTTCTGGGACACGCTGGTCTTCAGCGCCAAGTGGGTCGTGGTCGAGGTCGGGCTGCAACTGCTGTTCGGTCTGGCGCTCGCGCTGATCGTCAACCAGTCCTTCGTGGGCCGGGCGCTCAGCCGCGCGATGGTGTTCTCCCCGTGGGCCGTCTCCGGTGTGCTGACCTCCGCGATCTGGGTGCTGCTCTACAACTCCCAGACAGGCATCACCCGTTACCTCGCGGACATGGGCATCGGCGAGTACGGCGTCAGCTGGCTCTCCGACACCTCGACCGTCTTCCCGGCCGCGGTCGTCGCCGACCTGTGGCGCGGTGTGCCGTTCTTCGCGATCCTCATCCTCGCCGACCTCCAGTCCGTCTCGAAGGACCTGTACGAGGCCGCCGAGGTCGACGGCGCCAGCCGCATCCGGCAGTTCGTCCACATCACGCTGCCGCACCTCAAGGACGCGATCATCCTGTCCACGCTGCTGCGCGCCGTGTGGGAGTTCAACAACGTCGACCTGCTCTACACCCTGACCGGAGGCGGACCGGCGGGGGCGACGACCACCCTCCCGCTGTACATCGCCAACACCTCGGTCGACGCACACAACTTCGGCTACGCGTCCGCCCTGACCACGGTCGCGTTCGTGATTCTGCTCTTCTGCTCGATGGTCTACCTGCGGTTGAGCAAGTTCGGAGGCGAGGACAAGTGATCACCAAGGACGCCGAGATCAGCGACGCCCCGGTGGCCCCCGCCCCGCACGCCGAGGAGCCCCCGCGCCGGCCGAGGAAGGCCCAGCGCGCCTGGGACGAGGTCCCGCGCTGGCAGATCTACCTGCCTCTGTCGATCTACCTGGTCTTCACGCTGATCCCCTTCTACTGGATCCTGCTGTTCGCGCTGCGCGAGCCCGGCTCCACCTCCCTCGTGCCGTGGCCCATCACGTTCGAGCACTTCGAGAAGGTGTGGACGGAGCGGTCCTTCGGCACCTACTTCCAGAACAGCGTTCTCGTGGGCGTCGCCACCCTGTTCATGACCACGATCGTCGCCCTCGCCGGCGGCTACGCGCTCGCCCGCTTCAACTTCAGGATCAAGCGCGCGTTCATGCTGGCGCTGCTGTGCTCCCAGTTCGTGCCGGGCGCGCTGCTGCTGGTGCCGCTGTTCCAGATCTTCGCCGAGATGCGGATGATCAACTCCCTCGGCAGCGTCATCATCGCCGAGACGGTCTTCCAGCTGCCGCTGTCGATGATCCTGATCAGCGGGTTCATCAGGAACGTGCCGTACTCGCTGGAGGAGGCCGCCTGGGTCGACGGCTGCAACCGGTTCAGCGGCTTCCGGGTGGTCGTGCTGCCGCTGCTGCGGCCCGGCCTGATCGCCGTTGGCTCCTTCGCCTTCGTGCACTCCTGGAACCACTTCCTCTTCGCGCTGATGTTCCTGTCCAACCAGGAGAAGCAGACCATCCCCGTCGGCCTGAACACCCTGCTCAGCGCCGACAGCGTCGACCTGGGCGCGCTGGCCGCCGGCGGCATCATCGCCGCCGTACCCGTGGTGATCGTGTTCGCCTTCATCCAGAAGTGGCTGATCACCGGCTTCAGCGCGGGGGCGGTGAAGGGGTGAGAACGGGGATGAGAACCAGAAGAGGACTCCAACTGGCCGTCCTCGCCGGGATGCTGGGCCTCACCCTCAGCACCCCCGCCGGGGCCGAGGCCCGCGACATCAGCCGCGACACGCTCGCCCCGAACGACGGGTGGGCCTCGGCCGGCGGTGGGACCACGGGGGGTTCCACCGCCGACGACGCCCACGTCTTCACCGTACGCAACAGGAGCGAGCTGGTCCGGGCGCTCGACGGGGGCAGCGCCACCCCGAAGATCATCCGGATCGCGGGCACCGTCGACGCCAACACCACCGACGACGGCGACAGGCTCGACTGCGACGACTACGCGGCCGACGGCTACTCCCTGAAGAAGTACCTCGCCGCGTACGACCCGCGCACCTGGGGCTCCGCCAAGCCCAGCGGTCCCCAGGAGGAGGCCCGGCAGGCGTCGGCCGCCAGGCAGGCCGAGCGGGTCGAGCTGGCCGTGGGCTCCAACACCACGATCGTCGGGCTCGGCGACCGGGCCGTGCTGAAAGGCGCCAGTCTCCAGCTCAGGGACGCGGACAACGTGATCGTCCGCAACCTCGAACTCCGCGACGCCTACGACTGCTTCCCCGTCTGGCAGCCCAACAACGGCGGCCTCGGCGACTGGAAGACCGCGTACGACAACATCTGGCTGCGCGGCGCCACCCACGTGTGGGTCGACCACGTCACGCTCTCCGACAAGGGACACCTCGACGAGGACGAGCCCACCTACTTCGCCCGCAACTACCTGCGCCACGACGGGCTGCTGGACATCACCAACGGCTCCGACCTGGTGACGGTGTCCTGGAGCCGGTTCGCCGACCACGACAAGGCGATGCTCATCGGCAACGGCGACACGGCCACCGGCGACCGCGGCAAACTGCGCGTCACCCTGCACCACAACGAGTTCGAGGGCGTCGTGCAGCGCGCGCCACGCGTCCGTTTCGGGCAGGTGCACGTCTACAACAACCGTTACGTCGTTCCTGAAGACGTGCACGACTACCGCTACTCGCTCGGCGTCTCCACGGAGTCCGCCGTCTACGCCGAGAACAACGCCTTCACCGCACCCGGACACATCGAGGTCGCCGACCTCGTCAAGAGCTGGAACGGCACCGCCCTCCACGCCACCGGCAGCCTCTTCAACGGCTACCCGGTCGACCTGCTCACCATCTACAACGCGTACAACTCCGGCAGCGAACGCGACCTGACCGCCGACGTCGGCTGGACGCCCACGTTGCACGGGGAGATCGACAGCGCCCGCACGGCGGACCGCGAGGTCGCCCGCAGCGCGGGCGCCGGGAGGATCCGATGACCACCGCGACGCCCCCGAAGGGCTCCCACGCCCTCCCGCTGCCCGTCGTCCTGGCGGGAGCCCGCGGACACGGCCGCTGGCACCTGGCCAACATCCGCCGCCTGGCGGACAAGGGGATCGTCCGGCTCGCCGGGGTCTGCGAGCTGACCCCGCTGACCGCCGAGGAGCTGGACGGCCTGGGCACGCCCGAGCAGTCCGCCGACTTCGGCGCGCTGCTGGACTCCACGGGCGCCGCGATCGCCGTGATCTGCACGCCCATCCCCACTCACACCGACCTCGCGCTCACCGCGGCCGAGCGGGGCGTCCACCTCCTGCTGGAGAAGCCCCCGGCGCCGTCGTACGCCGAGTTCCGCCGCATGGCCGACGGGGTCGCCGCGGCCGGGGTGGCCTGCCAGATCGGCTTCCAGTCGCTGGGCTCGCACGCCGTGCCCGCGATCCGCGAACTGATCGCCGAGGGCGCCCTCGGCGAGATCACCGGCGTCGGCGGCGCCGGGGCGTGGGCGCGCGACGAGGCGTACTACCGGCGGGCACCCTGGGCGGGCAAGCGCCGCATGAACGGCGTCGACGTCATCGACGGCGCCCTCACCAACCCCCTCGCCCACGCCGTCGCCACCGGGCTCGCGCTCGCCGGGGCCGCCCGCGCCGAGGACGTCACCGGCATCGAGACCGAGCTGCTGCGCGCCAACGACATCGAGTCCGACGACACCTCGTGCGTGCGGGTCACCACGGCCGGCGGCGGCCGCGTCACCGTCGCCGCCACGCTGTGCGCCGAGCATCCCGGCGAGCCGTACGTCCTCGTGCACGGCACCCGCGGCCGGATCACCTTCTGGTACAAGCAGGACCGCGTCCTCGTCCAGCGGGCCGGGCACGGCCCCGAGGAGATCGAGTACGGCCGCACGGACCTGCTGGAGAACCTCGTCGGCCACCTGGTCGACGGCACCGACCTGCTGGTCACACCCGACGAGACGGGCGCCTTCATGAGGGTCGTTGAAGCGATTCGACAGGCACCCGATCCGGCACCACTCCCTGCCGAGACGTGGCACCTCGTGCCCGAGGAGAACCGCCGCGTCGTCGCCGGCATCGACGGCCTGGTCACCTCGGCCGCCGACACCCTCGCCCTCTACTCCGAGCTGGGCGCCCCCTGGGCCCTCCCCACAGCTTCCGCGAACGAGGAGAGCAGATGATGAACAACGACTCGCTGGTCCTGCGCGTCGCGGGCCGCCCCGTCGGCCGCTACATCACCCGCCCCGAGCTGCCCGAACGGCTCTCCCCACGCCCCTACCTGCACCCCGTCACCACCCTGTCCGGTACGGCCGTGACCGAACTGAGTCCGGCCGACCACCTGCACCACCTCGGCGTCGGTGTCGCCGTTCCCGACGTCGAGGGGTTCAACTTCTGGGGCGGGCGCACCTTCGTCCGCGACCAGGGCCCGACCGAGCTCGACAACCACGGCTCCCAGCGGCACTCCGCCTTCCAGCTCCGCGACCCCGACGGCTTCGTCGAGGAACTGCGCTGGGTGGCGGCCGGAGGCGAGCTGCTGCGCGAGCGCCGTACGGTCGCGGCCACCGAACTCACCCAGATCGCCTGGGCGCTGGACTTCACGTTCTCGCTCACCAACACCACCCGGAGCCCGCTGTCGATCGGCAGCCCCGCCACCAACGGACGGCCGGGCGCGGCCTACGGCGGCTTCTTCTGGCGGGCCCGCAAGGAGGCCGCCGCGCCACGCGTGTTCACGCTCGACAGCGAGGGCGAGTCGGAGATCCACGGCACCCGCGCCGACTGGCTGGCCCTCGCGGGCTCCACCTGGACGCTCGTCTTCGCCGGAGCCACCGACGCCACCCGCGAGGACCCGTGGTTCGTGCGCGCCGACGAGTACCCGGGCGTGGGCTCCTCCCTCGCCCACGACGAGCGCGTGCCCATCGAGCCGGGCGAGACCGTCGTACGGCGCGTCGTGACCGTCGTCGCCGACGGCGTCCTGCCCAAGCTCGAAGTGGCGGCGCTGGTCCGCAAGGCGGTGAGCCCGTGACGAGCACGGAAGCGGCGTCCGCGTTCAGCGCCGACCTCGGCGACGGCACCTACCGCAACCCGGTCCTGAACGCCGACTGGTCCGACCCCGACATCGTCCGCGTCGGCGACGACTACTACCTCACCGCCTCCAGCTTCGGCCGCGCCCCCGGCCTGCCGCTGCTGCACTCCCACGACCTGGTCAACTGGACGCTGGTCGGGCACGCCCTGACGCGCCTGGAGCCCGGAGCCGAGTTCCGCGTCCCACGGCACGACTGCGGAGTGTGGGCGCCCTCGTTACGGCACCACGCCGACCGGTTCTGGATCTTCTGGGGCGACCCCGACCAGGGGATCTTCCAGGTCAACGCCCCCGAGATCCGCGGCCCCTGGACCCGGCCCCACCTGGTCAAGGCGGGCAGGGGGCTCATCGACGCCTGCCCTCTGTGGGACGACGAGACCGGCGAGGCCTACCTCGTGCACGCGTGGGCCAAGTCCCGCTCCGGGATCAAGAACCGGCTCACCGGGCACCGGATGCACCCCGACGGCACCAGCCTGCTCGACGAGGGCAAGGTGATCGTCGACGGGGACCGGCTGCCGGGCTGGTTCACGCTCGAAGGGCCCAAGCTGTACCGCCACGACGGCTGGTTCTGGATCCTGGCCCCCGCCGGGAGCGTCGAGACCGGCTGGCAGGGCGCCTTCCGCTCGCGTGACTTCTTCGGCCCGTACGAGGAGCGGGTCGTCCTGGAGCAGGGCGACACCGACGTCAACGGCCCCCACCAGGGCGGCTGGGTGCGCACGCAGAACGGTGAGGACTGGTTCCTGCACTTCCAGCAGCGGGGCGCGTACGGCCGGGTCGTGCACCTCCAGCCCATGTGCTGGAACTCGGACGGGTGGCCGGTGATGGGTGACGAGGGAACCCCCGTCACCGGCCACCGCAAGCCCGCCCTGCCGCCGCAGCCGCCCGCCGCGCCCGCCACCGACGACGACTTCCCCGGCGGCCGCTTCGGACGCCAGTGGCAGTGGACCGCCAACCCGCAGGACGGCTGGGCCACCCACCACTCAGGCGACGGGCTCCGGCTGACCTGCGTACGGACGGTCGACGCGCACGACCAGCGAAAGCTGCCGAACGTGCTCACCCAGCGGCTGCCCGGCATCCCCGTGACCGTGGAGGTCGAGCTCCGGCTCGACAGCGAGGAGGAGGGCGCCCGGGCCGGGCTCACCGTCCTCGGCGACGCGTTCAGCTGGATCGGGCTCCAGCGGGACGCGGACGGAAGCGTGCACCTCGTGCACCGGTTCGGCGAGTCGGTCGCCGACCGGGAACGGGACGCCGCCCACCCCCGGCCGGCCCCCGAAGGACGGGCCCGGCTGCGGATCGGGATCGCCGCCGGGGCACGCTGCCGTTTCTCCTGCGACGTCGGGGACGGCCGCGGCTTCCAGCCCTCGGGCCAGGTGTTCGCCGCCACCCCCTGGCGCTGGGTCGGCGCCCTGCTCGGCCTGTTCGCGGTCGCTCCCACCGGCGGGGGACACGCCGGGGCGGCCACGTTCACGCAGTTCCGGATCACCCCCTCGTAACCCACCCCACCCGTACTCCTTGTCACGCCTGTTGGGAGCCGCAATGACGCACCTCCGTAGCAAGCGCTTGTCGGGGGCCCCTCCGAGACCGGGCCTCGGCCGGGTTCTGGCCGCCGTCACCGTCCTGGTGGCCTCGCTGGGACTCGGGGCCCTCGCCCCGGCCGACGCCGCCGTGCCCGAGTCGGTCTCCGGCGCCCACCGGACCTGGAGCGACAAGCCGCACGGGTTCGCCTCCCTCGACGGCGGTACCACGGGCGGCGCGGGCGGCAAGGTGGTGACGGTCACCGACCAGGCCTCGCTCGCCAGGTACGCGGCGGCCGACGAGCCCTACGTCATCCGCGTGGCCGGGGCGATCGACGTCGCACCCTTCGGCTCGGACATCGTCGTGACCTCGAACAAGACGATCACCGGGGTCGGCGACTCGGGCGAGATCGTGCACGGGGAGCTGCATCTGAACCCCGGCACCAGCAACGTGATCATCCGCAACCTGACGATCCGTGACAGTTACGTCGAGGGCGACTGGGACGGCAAGACGACGGACTTCGACGCGATCCAGATGGACACCGTCGACCACGTCTGGATCGACCACAACCGTTTCGAGCACATGGGCGACGGGCTGCTCGACATCCGCAAGGACAGCCGGTACATCACCGTCTCCTACAACCAGTTCAAGAACCACAACAAGGCGTTCGGGATCGGCTGGACCACCAATGTCCAGACCGAGATCACCATCGACCACAACTGGTTCAGCGGCACCAAACAGCGCAACCCGTCAGCGGACAACTGCGCCTACGCCCACCTCTACAACAACTACCTCTCGGCGCAGGTCGCGGACGGCGACCCCGTGTGGACCTACGGCAACTGGTCGCGCGGCAAGACGAAGATGGTCATCGAGAACAGCTACTACGACGGCGTCCAGCACCCCTACCAGGCCGACGCCACCGCCGAGTTGGTGCAGCGCGGCTCGATCCTGAAGAACACGACGGGACGGCAGGACGCGTGGGGTGCCGCCTTCGACCCGAAGGACTTCTACGCCTACCGGCTGGACCCGGCCGCCGCCGTCCCCGCGCTGGTCACCCGCTTCTCCGGACCGCAGAAGCAGATCGGCACGAACACCGTGCTGAACGTGCCCGCCGACCACCCGACCGTGCAGGCCGCCGTGGACGCGGTGCCCGACGGCAACGACGGCACCGTCACGATCCGGATCGCGCCCGGAACGTACCGCGCGAAGGTCCTCATCCCCGCGACCAAGCCGGGGATCGTGCTGCAGGGGACAGGGCGGGACCGCTCGGACACCGTCATCGTCTTCGACACGCCCGCCGCGTACGGCGGCTCCAACGGGAGCGCCACCGTGCGGATCCTGGCGAACGACGTGACGGCACGTCACCTCACCTTCAGCAACGACTTCGACGAGGCCGCGCACGAGCTGAACGGCGAGCAGGCCCTCGCGATGAAGACGACGGGCGACCGGATCGTCTTCGAGGACACGGCCTTCCTGGGCAACCAGGACACGCTGATGACCGACAGCCCCAAGCTGGACGTGATCAGCCGGGTCTACGTCCGCGACTCGTACATCGAGGGCGACGTCGACTTCATCTACGGGCGGGCGACGACGGTCATCGAGCGGTCCGTCATCAAGGCGCTGAGCCGTGGCTCGGCCACCAACAACGGCTACATCACGGCCGCCTCGACCTGGAAGGACAACCCGTACGGCTTCCTGATCACCAAGTCGAAGGTGGTCAGCGACGCGCCCGCCGACTCCTTCCACCTCGGGCGGCCCTGGCACCCGGGCGGCGAACCGAACGCCGTCGCACAGGTGTTGTTCCGGGACACCGAGCTGCCCGCCGCGGTCAAGTCGTCGCCGTGGACCGACATGAGCGGCTTCTCGTGGAAGGACGCCCGCTTCACCGAGTACCGCACCTACGGGCCGGGCGCCACGGTCACCGCCGACCGGCCGCAGCTGCCGGCCGTGGACGCGGGCAGGTACACAGTCGCCAAGTACCTCGCGGGGACGGACGGCTGGGCGCCGCACGTCGGCCGGCGCTGAGCATCCCCCGGCCCGCGACGCAGGAACTCCCCCCACAACTTCACAAACCCTCGTTGGATCCAGAAGAAGAGAGCCGTTCAATGAAGATCAGCATTCGCAGAAGCAGGCGCGCCGCCGTGGCCGTCGCCCTGGGATCCGCCCTCGCCCTGACCGCCACCGCCTGCGGTGACGACGGCAGTGGCGCGGCCGGTGACAAGGGCGCCGAGGGCAGCGGCAAGGGCGAGATCGTCTTCTGGGACAACAACGGCGGTGTCCGCACCGACATCTGGAAGGAGATCATCGCCGACTTCGAGAAGGCGAACCCGGACATCAAGGTCAAGTACGTCGGGATCGCCGCCACCGAGTACCAGTCCAAGGTCGACACCTCGCTCCAGGGAGGTGGCCTGCCGGACGTCGGAGGCGTCGGCGCGGCGATGCTCGCCGGGTTCACCGCGCAGAACGCGCTGGAGCCCCTGGACGGCCGTCTGGCCAAGTCCTCCCTCGACGGCAAGCTCAACAAGAACATGGTCGAGTCGCTGAAGGCCGCGGGCGGTGGCGACGGCAAGCTGTACTCGGTCCCGACCTCCGCGAACAACGGCGTCCTGTACTACCGCACCGACCTGTTCAAGAAGGCGGGCCTGGACGAGCCGACCACCTGGGACAAGTTCTACGAGGCCGCGGACAAGCTCACCGACAAGGGCAAGAACGAGTTCGGCTACACCATCCGCGGTGGCGCCGGCTCCATCGCCCAGGCGCTGGACGCGATGTACGGGCAGTCCGGCATCACGTCGTTCTGGGACTCCAGCGGTGAGAAGACCACCGTCAACGACCCGAAGAACGTGGCGGCCCTGAAGAAATACGTCGGCCTCTACAAGAAGGTCACCCCCGCGGCCGACCTCAACAACGACTTCACCAAGATGGTCGCCCAGTGGGACTCCGGCACCATCGGCATGCTGAACCACAACCTGGGCTCCTACCAGGACCACGTGAAGGCGCTCGGCGTCGACAAGTTCCGCGGCATCCCGCAGCCGATCGGGCCGGGCGGGAAGCGGGTCCAGGTCTCCAACCCGGTCGACGGGCTCGGGATCTTCAAGGCGTCCAAGAACAAGGAGGCCGCCTGGAAGTTCATCGAGTTCGCCAACTCGAAGGCGGAGAGCTCCAAGTTCAACGAGTCCGCGGGGCAGGTGCCGTCCAACAACGACGCCGCGAAGGACGAGTGGATCTCCAAGGCCGAGCCGACGAAGCTGGCCGCGCAGGCGTTGACGGACGGGTCCACCACGATCGTTCAGTTGCCGTACTACCTCCCGGACTGGAACACGATCTCGAAGACGGACAACGAGCCGAACCTCCAGAAGGTCATGAACGGGTCCATGAAGGCGGAGGACTTCCTGAACACGTTGGCCGACCAGTTGAACAAGGCGCAGTCGGAGTGGAACGAGCAGAAGGGCTGAGAGCTCGGGTGCGTTGGTTGTAGGCCGGCCGCGGGTTTGTCGTGGCCGGCCGCGCCCCGCGGCGGAGCCGCAGTTCGAACACAGCCCCGCGCCCCTTTCAGGGGCGCGGGGTTACCCCCCAACTTCGAAAGGCACCCCCGTGTCACTCACCCGCAGACAGGTCACCACCGCGGCTCTCGCCGCCGCTCCTCTCGCCCTCGCCGCGACCCCGGCTGCCGCCGCCGGCTCCCGGCGTGTGCGGACGGTCTACATCGCCGGTGACTCCACCGCCGCCCAGAAGTACGCCGACGCCGCCCCCGAGACCGGCTGGGGCATGGCGCTTCCCTTCTTCCTGAGCAGGGACCTGCCGGTCGCCAACCACGCCGTGAACGGGCGGAGTTCGAAGAGCTTCGTCGACGAGGGGCGGCTGGACGCCATCCTCGGCGTGATCCGGCCCGGCGACTTCCTGCTGATCCAGTTCGGGCACAACGACTCCAAGGCCGAGGATCCCACGCGCTACACCGAGCCCTGGACGACGTACCAGGACCACCTGCGTCTGTACGTCGACGGTGCGCGCGCCCGCGGTGCCCGGCCCGTGCTCGCCACCTCCGTGGAGCGGCGGCGGTTCGACGCCGAGGGCAATGCGGTACCGACCCACGGCGACTACCCGGCGGCCATGCGTGCCCTCGCCCAGGAGGAGGGCGTCGCGCTGCTCGACATCCAGGCGCTGTCCATCGCCCTGTGGCAGCGGCTCGGTGTCGAGGAGACCAAGAAGTACTTCAACTGGACCGCCACCGAGCAGGACAACACCCACTTCAATCCGCCGGGGGCGATCGCCGTGGCCCGGCTGGTGGCCGGTGAGCTGCTGCACCGCCGGGTGTTGACGCCTCGGGACGTTCGCCGGCTGGACGACGAGATCCCGGAGTCCTGGATCACGTGGCCTGAACCCTCCGCCTAGGCGGATCGCGCGAGAGCGCGACCTCGGACGATTTCTCCACTCGCAAAGGAACTCGCACACATGCGTACTCGTATCTGGCATGCCCATGCCATGACATCCGTTCTCGGGTGCACCGCTCTCGTCCTCGGTGTCACCGGCCCCTCCGCCCACGCCCAGGTCCGCGACCTCGGGCGCGAGACCCTCGCCGCCGGTGACGGCTGGGGGTCGGAGGGGGCCGGGACCACCGGAGGCTCGGCCGCCGATGCCGCGAACGTCTACACCGTGACCAACTGGGAACAGTTCAGAGCCGCGCTCAAGGACGGTGGGAGCGCACCCAGGATCATCAAGGTCAAGGGGATGATCGACGCCGTGTCCGAGGGCTGTGACGCGTTCGCGGCCGACGGATACGACTTCCAGCGGTACCTCGCCGACTACGACCCGGCCGTCTGGGGCCATGACAAACCGGTCAGCGGTGAGCAGGAGGACCTGCGGGCCGCGTCCGCCGCCCGCCAGGACACGGCCATCAAGGCCAACGTCCCCGCCAACACCACCATCGTCGGTGTGGGGAAGGGCTCGGGCATCCTCGGCGGCAGTCTGCAGATCAAGGGCGTCGACAACGTCATCCTCCGCAACCTCACCATCGAGGCCCCGATCGACTGCTTCCCGCAGTGGGACCCGACGGACGACAACAAGACCGGCGCCTGGAACTCCGAGTACGACGGCGTGGTCGTCTACGGCTCCACCCACGTGTGGATCGACCACAACACGCTCACCGACGGCCGCTACCCGGACAGCTCCCTGCCTTCGTACTTCGGCAAGGTCTACCAGCAGCACGACGGCCTCGCCGACATCGTGCGCGGCGCCAACCACGTCACCGTGTCCTGGAACTCGTTCAAGGACCACGACAAGACCATGCTGATCGGCAACAGCGACAGCGCGGGATCCACCGACTCCGGCAAACTCAAGGTCACGCTGCACCACAACCGCTTCGAGGGCATAGTCGAGCGCGCCCCGCGGGTCCGGTTCGGGCAGGTCGACTCGTACAACAACCACTTCGTGGTGACGAAGGACCAGCCGTTCGCCTACGTCTTCGGCATCGGCGCGTCCTCGCAGCTGTACGCCACGGACAACGCCCTCTCCCTCCCGGCCGGGACCGGAGTCGGCAAGGCCCTGAAGAAGTGGAACGAGGCGCCGCTCACCGCCGAGAACAACTACGTCAACGGGAAGCTGACGGATCTGATCGCGGTCCACAACGCCGAGATTCCGGGGG
The DNA here is from genome assembly GCF_040704615.1 of Streptomyces sp. NPDC046862. Classification (NCBI taxonomy): domain Bacteria; kingdom Bacillati; phylum Actinomycetota; class Actinomycetes; order Kitasatosporales; family Streptomycetaceae; genus Streptomyces; species Streptomyces sp. NPDC046862. The sequence goes on from NZ_JBEYXP010000002.1 coordinate 254,134, forward strand.
AGGCCCTCCAGTCCGGTGCCGGGTGGACGCCGACGCTGCGCACGAAGGTCGACTCGCCGCGGGCCGTGCCGGGGATCGTCGGGAGCCGTGCGGGTGCCGGAAAGGTCTGCTGACATGGCCCCTGCTGACGCCCCATCCAGTGACATGAGCCTGACACCAGCTACCTTGAGCAGGCGTTCCTTCGTGGTCGCCAGTGTCGGGGCCGCGCTCGCCCTGGGGGTTGGAGGGAGGGCTCACGCGCGCGGGCGCTCTCCCTTCGGGCGGTACGGGTCGCCGGCCGCCCGGCTGAGCGAGCGGACCCTGTACGTCCACCCCGGCGGGCTCGGTGACCACACCACCGTCCAGGCCGCCGTGACCGCCGCAGTGGGGAGCGGGTACACCCTGGTCATCGCGCCGGGCACGTACCGCGAGACGGTCGCCGTGAGCGTCGCGCGCACCGGGATGACCTGGATCGGGGCCTCCGGTGACGCACGGGACGTCGTGGTCGTGTACGACAACGCCGCCGGGACCCCGAAGCCCGGCGGCGGCACCTTCGGCACGACCGGGTCGGCGACCACCCTCGTGCAGGCCGACGGGTTCACCGCGCGGGACATCACCTTCGCCAACGACTGGCTGCGCGCCGACCACCCCGAGATCACCGGCACCCAGGCCGTCGCCATCAAGGCGCAGGGCGACCGGTCGGCGTTCATACGGTGCCGGTTCCTCGGGCACCAGGACACCCTGTACGCCGACTCGATGGCGCTCGGCACGTTCGCCCGCCAGTACTTCCGGGACTGCTACGCCGAAGGGGACGTGGACTTCGTCTTCGGGCGGGCCACCGCCGTGTTCGAGCGCTGCCACTTCCGCACCCTGACCCGGACGGACCTCACCGCGGCGCCGTACGGGTTCGTCTTCGCGCCGTCCACCGCGGGAGCCAACCCACGCGGCTACCTGGTGACCGGGAGCCGGGTCACCAGTGAGGCGCCCGACGGCTACTACAAGCTGGCCCGCCCGTGGGTGCCCAGCTCCGACACCACCGCCCGGCCCATGCTGACCGTGCGCGAGACCCGCCTCGGCGCCGGCCTCGACGCGGTGGCGCCCTACACCAACATGTCCTCCGGCTTCCCCTGGCAGGACCAGCGGTTCGCCGAGTACCGCAACACCGGGCCGGGAGCGGTGATCTCCGTTCCCGAGAACCGGCCCCAGCTGAGCGACGCCGAGGCCGGGGCGCACACCCGCGAGGCGTACCTCGGTGACTGGACCCCGTGGAAGGGGTGCTGACATGCGACGGCGCACCCTGCTCACCGGGATCGCCGGCGGCCTGGTGGCCGTCGGCACGACCCCCGCCTTCGCGGACGCACGGCGCCGCGTCCTGCACGTGCGTTCTCCAGGCTCCGTCCAGGACGCGGTGGACGCCGTGGACGGAGCCGGCTGGACGATCGTCGTGCACCCGGGGACGTATCGCGAGGTCGTCAACATATCGGCCGACAAAGGGGAGTTGACGCTGCGCGGTGCCAGTCGCGACCCGCGCGCGGCCGTGATCGTGTACGACCATGCCAACGGCACCCCCAGGCCGGAGGGAGGCACCTACGGCACCGCGGGCTCCGCCACGTTCACCTCGGCGGCGCCCGGGCTGACCGTACGCGACCTGACCCTCGCCAACGACTGGCTGCGCGCCGACCACCCCGACATCACGGGCACGCAGGCCGTGGCCGCCTACGTCACCGGGGACCGTTCGCGGTTCGACCGGGTGCGGTTCCTCGCCCACCAGGACACCCTGTTCGCGGACACCACCGCCCTGACCGCCTTCGACCGGCAGTACTACCGGGACTGCTACATCGAGGGCGACGTCGACTTCGTGTTCGGCCGGGCACGGGCGGTTTTCGAACGCTGCCAGTTCCACACCCTCGACCGGGACGTCGACTTCACCCCGAAGGGCATGGTCTTCGCGCCCTCGACGGCCCGCGCGAACCCCTACGGCTTCCTGGCCGTGCGGGGCCGCGTCACCTCCGGCGCCGAGGACGCCGCGTACAAGATCGCGCGGCCGTGGGTGCCCACGTACGAGACGACCGCCTGGCCCTCGCTGGTCGTCAGGGACACCTGGCTCGGGCCGGGGATCGACGCGGTGACGCCGTACACCAACATGCGCGAGCAGTACCCGTGGCAGACCATGCGCTTTCGCGAGTACGCCAACTCCGGTCCGGGAGCGGTCGTCTCCGTGCCCGAGAACCGGCCCCTGCTCAGCGACGCGGAGGCCCGGTCGCACACCAGGGAGACGTACCTCGGGGACTGGAGGCCGTATGAGTGCCCGTGAGCCGGTGGGGCGGCGGGCGTTCGTGACGGGGGCCGCCGGAGCGGCGCTGTTCACGGGGGCCGGGCCCGCCCGGGCGGAGGCCGGCGTCATGGAGTCCGGCGTCGTGGAGGGCCCGCTGCCCGACTTCCACCTTCAGCTCAAGGACGAGCTCCGCTTCCCGCTCGCCTGGGGCACCTCCCCGGTCCGGGACTTCCGGGCCTGGCGGCGGGCCGCCCGCGCGAAGGTGGAGGAGCACCTGTTCGTCGGGCCCGACCACGGCACCCCGTACGCCCCCGAGTTCGGGGCACGTGCCGAAGCCGACGGCTTCACACGGGAGGCGGTGACGCTCGCCCTCACCCGCTACGAACGCGTCCGTGGCGCCCTGCTCACCCCGCACGGCACCGGACCGTTCCCGGCCGTGCTGCTGCTCCACGACCACGGCGCGAAGTTCGACATCGGGAAGGAGAAGCTGGTCCGGCCCTGGGGCGACGGCGAGACCCGGCTCGCCTCCGCGCAGGCGTGGGCGGACCGGTACTTCAGCGGACGCTTCGTCGGCGACGAGCTGGCCCGGCGCGGATACGTCGTCCTCGCCCTGGACGCCCTCGGCTGGGGCGACCGGGGCCCGGTCGCCTACGAGCAGCAGCAGGCCCTCGCGAGCAACCTCTACAACCTGGGCTCGTCGCTCGCCGGGCTCATGGCCGGGGAGGACGTGCGCGCCACCGCCTTCCTCGCCGGTCTTGACCGGGTGGACCGGCGGCGGGTGGCGGCCGTCGGGTTCTCCATGGGTGCCTTCCGCGCCTGGCAGACCGCCGCGCTCAGCGACCACGTCGCGGCCGCCGCGAGCGTGTGCTGGATGACCGGGCTGAAGGAGGTCATGGTGCCCGGCAACAACATCCTGCGCGGTCAGTCCTCCTACTACATGCTCCATCCCGGGCTCGCCCGGCATCTCGACTTCCCCGACGTGGCGAGCATCGCCGCCCCCAGGCCGATGCTCTTCTTCCACGGCGCCCAGGACACCCTCTTCACCGCTCAGGGCGTCCAGGCCGCGTACGAGAAGCTGCGCGCCGTCTGGCGCTCACGTCACGCCGGGGAGCGGTTGCACACCAAGGTCTGGCCCGACCTCGGCCATGTCTTCGTCGACCGCATGCAGGACGAGGTCTTCGACTGGCTCGACGCCGTTCTGTGACCCGTTCCGTCCAGTGATCCGCGCACCTCCCCACATCACCCGCTCGACGAAAGGTCCCCGCACCATGTCTCGTCGTACCGCTCTCACCCTGGGCACGGCACTCGCCCTCGGCGCCGGCCTCGCCGCACTCCCCACCCAGGCCCATGCCGCCACCGTGGTCGTCAGCAACTCGACCGACCTGTCCAACGCGATCAAGAACGCCACCGCCGGTACGGTCATCCAGGTGCGCGGCGGCACGTACTACCCGACGGCCACCCTCCAGTCGACGGCCAACGGCGCCTCCTCCAGCCCGATCACACTCACCGCGTACGGCTCGGAGACCGTGAAGATCGACGGCGGGAGCCTCCCCGACGGCGACTGGATCTTCAAACTGACCGCCGACTACTGGAACGTCTCCAACATCACCTTCCAGAACTCCCCGGACAGCGCGGTCGTCTGCCAGTCCTGCACCGGCACCAACTGGAGCAACATCAAGACCATCAACGGCGGCGACTCCGGCTTCACGCTCACCGGCGACGGGACCGTGAACAACACCGTCAGGAACATCGACAGTTACGGCCACTACGACCCGGCCAACCACGGGGAGAACGCCGACGGCATCGCCGTGAAGTTCGGCTCCGGCACCGGCAACCTCATCACCGGGGCACGCCTCTACAACAACTCCGACGACGGCATCGACTTCTGGTCGTTCTCCTCGCCGGTGACCATCGAGCACACCTGGTCCATGGGCAACGGCAAGAACCGCTGGGGCGACTCCGCGTTCGCGGGCGACGGCAACGGCTACAAGCTGGGCGGCGACGGCGAGGTCGTCGCGCACGTCATCAACAACTCCGCCGCCTGGGACAACGCGGGCAACGGCTTCACCGAGAATTCCAACAAGGGCGCCATCGTCATCAACCGCACCACCGCCTACGCCAACGCCAAGTGGGGCTACTACTTCGCCACCGGTGCCGCCAGGCTCGGCAAGAACCTGGCGGTGAGCAACGGCTCCGGCTCGGTGAACAAGGGCTCGTCGGTGGTGTCGTCCGGCAACAACTGGGACTCGGGCATCTCCACGCCCGCCTTCCGCTCCACCGACGCGTCGAGCACGTACAACGCCCGGCAGTCGGGCGGCGCGCTGCCCGCGACCACGTTCCTGACCACGGGCAGCACCACCATCGGCGCGACGATGAACTGAGCCCCGGCTCAGTCCCGTCTAGCGCTTCACCGGCCTGATCGACTCCAGGGTCGGCACCACCGGCTTGATGGTTCCGTCGGACGCGAACTCCATGCGGTCGATGGTCGTCTCCCGGTGCGTGCCGTCCCCGCCGGACCTGCCCGGGCCGTTCAGGGCGAACCGGTGGTAGACCATGTACCAGTCGTCCGTGCCGGGGGAGTTGACCACCGAGTGGTGGCCCGTGGCGAGGATGCCGTACTCGGGGCGCTTGGACAGGATCGTGCCCCGCTTGGTCCACGGGCCGAGCGGGGACGGTCCCGTCGCGTACGCCACGTGGTAGTTCTCGCTGCGGGTGTCGTCCTCGGACCACATGAAGTAGTACGTGCCCTTGCGCTTGATGACGAAGGAGCCCTCCCGGAAGTTGTCCGGGGTGATGTCCTTCACCTTGCTCGCGTCGAACGACACCATGTCGTCGTTCAGCGGCACCACGTAGCCGTGTCCGTTGCCCCAGTAGAGGTACGACTGCCCGTCGTCGTCCGTGAACACCGCCGGGTCGATCATCTGGCCCTTCAGCGACCCGCCCTTGGCGACCAGGGGCTTGCCGAGCGCGTCCTTGAAGGGACCGGCGGGGGAGTCGGCCACCGCCACGCCGATCTGCTGCTCGGCGCAGAAGTAGAAGAAGTACTTGCCGTCGCGTTCGGCGATCGCCGGGGCCCAGGCGTTCTTGTCGGCCCAGGACACGTCGGGCCCCAGGTCGAGGATCACACCGTGGTCCTTCCAGTGGACCAGGTCCTTCGACGAGAACGCCTTGAACCGGGTGCCGCTCCAGCCGGGGAAGCCGTCCGTCGTCGGATAGATCCAGTAGCGGCCGTCCATGTACGTGACGTCGGGGTCGGCGTACAGGCCGGGCAGGACCGGGCTGCGGGTCGGCACCGCCTCCACCGTCCAGGTGCGCTTCGTGTCGTCCGCCGCCGTGACGGTGTACTTCTGCGGTGTGCGGAAGTCACGGCGTGTACCGGACGCCGGGCTCACCGTCGCGCCCTGACCGAGCCGGAGCTTCGGCGCGAGCCGTCGCAGATCGGCGTCGGGTTCCATCGGCAGGACGACCTTGTTCGCGTTCTCCGTGACGACCGCGTACCCCTTCTGGTCCTTCACCGTCGCGTCCACGACCGAGGTCGGGCTCACCGGGTACGCGGCCAGCAGCCGGTCGTACTCCTCCTGCGTCACCGGCATGACCGTGCCGTGGCGCGGGCTCGCGGGCAGCTGGTAGTTCTTCGACATGGTCCACTTGCCCGAGTCGAGGTCGGTGGTCTCGAACGGGACGTAACCGCGACCGCCGTACTCGTCGATGAACAGGTACCACTTCTCCTCGGTGTTGGACTTGAACACCGTCGGGCCCTCACCACGGTCGATGGAGCCGCTGCCGATGCAGTCCGAGACGAAGTCGTACGACGTGTCGGTGAGCGAGGCCGACTTCTCCGCGGTGATGAACTTCGAGCACGGGCTGGAGGAGGTGGGGTCCCGCTCGTCCTTGGTATAGCGGTAGTACGTGCCCTTGTGCTTGACGACCGTCGAGTCGATGACCGAGTAGCCCGGGTCGTCCCAGACCTTCGGCTCGCTGAACGTGCGGAAGTCCTTCGTCGTCGCGTACAGCATCTTGTTGTACGTCGAGCCCGTGTGGTCCGGGTCGTCGTCGGCGTACAGTTTCGAGGCCCAGAAGACGACGAACTCACCGAGGCTGTCGTCCCAGTAGGCCTCCGGCGCCCAGGTGTTGCCCGCGTTGTCCGGGGAGACCTTCACCAGACGCTGGTCGGTCCAGTGCACGAGGTCCGTGGACTCCCACACCATGATCGACTTGCTGCCGTGCCTCTGGACGTCGTCCCAGCTGCCGCTGCTGTTCTGGTACATGCGCAGATCGGTCGCGATCATGTAGAACTTGTCGCCCTCGGGGGAGCGGATCACGAACGGGTCGCGCAGGCCCTTCTCTCCGATGGTGGAGGTGAGGACCGGTTTGCCGGCGTTCAGCTCCCGCCAGTGCAGCGGGTCGTTGCCCCGGCTGAGGGCGTACCGGATCTGCTCGCCGTCGGCTGTGCCCTCGCCGGTGAAGTAGGCGAAGAGGTAGCCGGCGTACTTGGGTTTCTTCACGGACCGTTCCGACTCGTTCGACTGTTTCGGGCTCTGTGCCGATGGCTGTGCAGCGGACTGGGCCGCGCCGGGTGGTGCTGCCAGCAGGCTCAGAAAGAGGGCCAGGAGGGGGAGCAGGAGCGTACGGGCGGTGGGGCGCATGACACATCCTGTGTGAGTCTGGTGAATTCTGTTGGATAACGGCTCCTGGAGTCTCACCAGTGGGGGACAGCGCGTCAATCGGTGTGCACGTGACGATCCTGAGCGAAATTTTCGATCGCTTTCGTCTGGACCACGGCAACCCTTTCCGGTCACGGCGGCGACCAGGGATCAGAAGCGGGCCGGGGCGGCCCCTCCGGCCCGCTTCGCCGTCGCGTCCCCCAGGAAAGGAACCTCCAGTGCCTCAGAGCACCGGACGTCATCGCAGAACCCGCACCCTGTCGATCGCCGCCGCGGTGGCCGTCGCCTCGGGGGCGTGCGGTGTCTACCTCGGCCTCGCGGACGACGGCGCCCAGGCCGCCGCCAGTACGGTCACCGTCACCTCCACCACCCAACTGGAGTCGGCCGTGGCGAACGCCTCCGCAGGGCAGACCATCCAGGTGCGCGGCGGCACGTACTACCCGACGAAGACCCTCAAGTCCGCGGCGAACGGCACCAGTTCGGCCCGCATCACGCTCCAGGCGTACGGCGGCGAGAAGGTGCGGATCGACGGCTCGAAGCTTCCCGCGGGCTCCTGGCTGGCCGGGGTCTACGGCGACTACTGGACCGTCCAGGACCTCACCTTCCAGAACTCGCCCGCCCAGGGCTTCGTCGCCACCTCCTCCGTCGGCGGGATCTTCAAGAACCTGGTCACCGGGAAGAACGGCGACTCCGGCTTCACCCTGCGCGGCGACGGCACGACGAACAACCTCGTGCGGAACCTGGACAGTTACGGCAACTACGACGCCGCGACCCACGGCCAGAACGCCGACGGCATCGCCATCAAGTTCGGCTCCGGCACGGGCAACAAGGTCACGGGCGCCCGGCTGTACAACAACGCCGATGACGGGCTCGACCTGTGGCAGTTCTCCTCGCCCGTCACCATCGAGCACTCCTGGGCCTTCGGCAACGGCAAGAACCGCTGGAACGACGCCGACTTCGAGGGCAACGGCAACGGCTTCAAACTCGGCGGTGGGGGCGTCTCGGTCGCGCACTCCGTCAACAACAACGCGGCCTGGGACAACACGCTGCACGGCTTCACCGAGAACTCCAACACCGGGGCGATTCTGCTGAGCCGCAACACCGCGTACGGCAACGCGGAGCAGGGGTTCTACTTCGCCACGGGTAAGGCGCGCTTGGCGCGCGATCTCTCGGTGGGCAACAAGACGGGGGCGTCCAAGGTGGGGGCGTCCACCGTGTCTGCGGCGAACAGTTGGGACGGTGGGGTTTCTGTGCCGTCGTTCAGGTCTACGGATGCGGCTGCTGTTTACGGGGCTCGTAAGTCTGATGGTTCGTTGCCGGCTACCTCGTTTCTGACGACGGGGTCCACGACCATCGGAGCGACGATGGACTGAATGCCGGTTTTCGGGCTGCGGGTTCGTCGTGGCTTGTCGCGCCCACGCGGCGGAGCCGCACATTGATGCAGCCCCGCGCCCCTGAAGGGGCGCGAGCGCCCTCCAACGGTCGTCACCGTTGGAGGGCGCTCCTTCTGTCTGGCCGAGGGGGGCTCAGGCCAGCAGATCTACGCACTGTTAGGGACGCGGAAAGTGAGCATGTGGTTGTTTCCGCGTCTGTGCGTTTACCTGTAGGTGATGTCGGACGACGAGTAGAGGCAGTTGGTGCTGTCCGGGCCCGTACCGACCGCCGTGTTGTTGTTGTACTTCTGGCAGGGGACGACCTTGCGGCTCGCGTCGTTGAGGATCGTGATGCCGCGGAGCGTGGCGACGTCGTTGCGGTTGACGTTGATGCCGACCAGACGTGCGGTGGAACCCGTCCCCGTCACCTCGATGTTGCTGAGGTTGACCTTGCGCGTGTACTGCGTGGAGCAGTCGCCGCAGGAGCGGTACAGCGTCTTGAACTCGCTGACGGCGAAGTTGGAGATGTTCAGGGTGCCGGGCCCGTTGTGCTGGAAGACCTTGTCGGCGGCCTTCTTCGCTCCGCCGCCGGTCACCGTGTAGGTGCTGCCGCCGCGGAAGGTCGCGGCGTCCTCGCCGACGTCCTCCCACCACACGTTCTGCAGCGTGCAGTTGCCCTCGCAGTGGATGCCGTCGGCGCCGGGCGCGCCGATGATCACGTTCTTCAGCGTCGCGCCGGCCGCGAGCTTGAAGATCGGGTCCTGGCCCTCCTCCTGGCCGTCGCCGGCCAGGTCGCCGCTGCCGTAGTACCGCACCATGCCGCCGTCGCGGACGCCGGACACGGAGATGGTCGACGACACGGGCCGGCTGGAGGTGGGGGTCGGCCAGCTCGCCGCGCTCGCGGCCGTCAGCATGTCGCTGCTGACGATGGCGGCACCGGTCAGCGCGAACGCTCCCAGGCCGCTGAGGACGGCACGCCGCCGTAACGACCGGCGGCGGGGGTGGTGCACGCGGTGCTCCGCACGTGAAGTCATGTCCCGTTCCTTCGGTGGGGGGATCAGAGCTGCTGCTTGCGACTGCTGGTCGCCACCGGGCGGGAAAGGGTTGCCGGGTGCCGGAAGTTTTTTCCGGCCGGCTTCACGTGCTGGTCAGGAGCGCGTCAGGGGGACGTCCTGAGCCGTCAGTGGGATGTCGTAAGTCGGCGGTGAGACGTCACGAGTCGCCGTCGGCGGTGTTCTCGTCGCCGCTGCGGGCGAAGTCGCCGCCCACGGTGTACTGCTTGCCGTCCGCCGTCGCGGTCATCGTGTACCGGTCGTCCTTCGCGTCGCGGCCGCCGCGCGCGTGGTCGTACTGGCCCGCGAAGACGAACTCGCCCTCCGGCACCGTACGGCCCTCCTTCAGGACCCACCGGTACACGAGGAAGCCGTCGTCCTCGCCGACCGTCAGCGTGAAGTCCTCCTCGGGCAGCGAGCGCCAGGCGCCGGCGTCGTTGACCCCGTCGGTCAGGGCGACGCGCAACTCGACGGTGAGCGCGGTGAGTTTCTCGCCGGTCTTGAGGGTCAGGTTGCTCTGCGCCCAGAAGTCGTTGCTGTGCGGGTCGACCGAGCCGTCCGACCAGAGGGGACCGTCCTCGTTGTCCGATGTCTCGGGCAGCGGGGCCGCGGGGGTGTTCTTGGCGGTCGGAGTGCGCGAGGGGGTGGGGCTCGGCTTCCGGTCCGGCTTCTCGGCCGAGGGGGTCGGGTCCGGCTTCACCGGCGGCCGGGACGTCGCGTCCGGTGAGGGCGTCGGGCTGGGCGAGACAGCGACCGTCTGGTCCGCCGGCTCGTCGCCCTTCACCGCCGAGGCCACCGCGTAGCCACCCACGGCGAGCAGGCCCGCGACCGCGGCGGTCGCGCCCACCACCCGGGCCCAGCCGGCCAGGGGCGGACGCGCGGGACGCTCGGGAAGGGCCTCCCCGGCCATGCCGCGCTCGATCCGGGCCAGGATGCGGGCGCGGTCGGGCTCGTGCGCCTCGCCCGCCTCGCGCAGGCGGGCGCGCAGCTCCTCGTGCACGTCCCGCACCTCTTTCATCGGTTCCTTCCTCCAGTAGCCCCGAACGCGGCCCTCTGGATCTGTCGCGGGGGAGCCGTCGTCCCGAGCAACCGCTGGAGTTCGGCCATACCCTTCGACGTCTGGCTCTTCACCGTACCGACCGACACGCCCAGCGCGAGCGCGGTGTCCTTCTCGGAGAGGTCGAAGGCGTGGCGCAGTACCACGCACGCCCGCTTGCGGAAGGGCAGTCTGCGCAGAGCCTCCTGCACGTCCACCATGCCGGGTATGTCGGGGTTTTCGGTCTTCTCCTCGCGCTGCGACCAGAACAGGGTGATCCGGCGGCGCTCACGAACGGCGCTGCGGATGCGGGTGCGGGCCAGGTTGGTGACCACGCCGCGCGCGTACGCCACCGGGTGGTCGGCCGCGCGCACCCGGTCCCAGCGGTGCCACAGTGCGAGCAGCGCGTCCGCCGCGAGGTCGTCAGCCGCGTCCGCCTCGCCCGTCAACAGGTGGGCCAGCCGCGCCAGTTCGGCGTAGTGCCGCTCGAAGAAGGCGTGGAACTCCGCGGAGGCCGCGTCGTCGACGACTGTGCCCACGGGTGACCTCTCTCCTCGTTGCGGCTCCTTGCACCCGGTGGGTGCCGGTGCGTGTCATGTGAACGACATGTGATCATCCGTGGATGACCCGGGCGAGATCCGGAAGAGTAGCAGCGATCGTGAACGGCGTTCGTACGGGGCTTCGAACGGTGTCCCGCAGGCGGAACCCTGATTCCGTAACACGGAGAAAACCTGAAACGCGTTCAACGACGGAACAATCCAGCCAGCAAACCGTGCAACCCGCACGCACGTGACGAGGAGTACCGCCATGTCCGAAGCACAGAAGGTGGCCGACCGGCCGGGCGCCGCGCCACCTGGGGCGAACAGCGTCGATCGCTTCTTCAGGATCACCGCCCGGGGCTCCAGCTTCGCCCGGGAGATACGCGGCGGCTTCGCCACGTTCTTCACGATGGCGTACATCCTTGTCCTGAATCCCATCATCCTGGGCAGCGCCAAGGACAAGTTCGGGCACCAGCTCGACGGCGCCGAACTCGCCACCGCCACCGCCCTCGTCGCCGCGGTGATGACGATCATCATGGGCGTGGGCGGCAACCTGCCCCTCGCGCTGGCCGCCGGCCTCGGCCTCAACGCGGTCGTCGCCTTCCAGATCGCCCCGCTGATGAGCTGGCCCGACGCCATGGGCCTGGTGGTCCTCGAAGGCCTGCTCATCTGCGTGCTGGTGGTCACCGGGCTGCGCGAGGCGATCATGCACGCCATCCCGCAACCGCTCAAGCAGGCGATCAGCGTCGGCATCGGCCTGTTCATCGCCTTCATCGGCTTCGTCGACGCCGGGTTCGTCAGCCGGATTCCGGACGTCGCGAACACCACCGTCCCGGTGCAGCTCGGTGCCACCGGCGCGCTGTCCGGCTGGCCCATCCTCGTCTTCTGCCTCGGAGTGCTGCTGACGATCGGTCTGCTCGCCCGCAAGGTCAAGGGCGCGATCCTGATCAGCATCCTCGTCATGACCGTCGTCGCGATCGTGGTCAACTCGGCCGCCGACATCAAGAGCTGGGGCCTGACCACGCCGAAGGTCCCCGACGACTTCGTGGCCGCGCCCGAGTTCGGGCTGCTCGGCAACTTCAGCCTGTTCGGCGCGTTCGGCGAGACCACCGTCATCACGGTCGTCCTGCTGGTCTTCACCCTCATCCTGTCGGACTTCTTCGACACCATGGGCACGGTCGTCGGCATCAGCGCCGAGGCCGGACTCCTCGACGAGGAGGGCCGGGTGCCGAACCTCGGACGGGTCCTGCTCATCGACGGTGCGGCGGCGGTCGCGGGCGGTGCCGCCTCCTCGTCCTCGGCGACCTCGTACATCGAGTCGGCGGCGGGCGTCGGCGAGGGCGCGCGCACCGGCTTCGCCAACCTGGTCACCGGCGGGCTCTTCGCCTGCGCCCTGTTCCTGACCCCGCTGCTGACCATCGTCCCGATGCAGGCCGCCGCCCCGGCGCTCGTCGCCGTCGGGTTCCTGATGATGACCCAGGTCAAGCATATCGACTGGGACAAGTACGAGATCGCCATCCCCGCGTTCCTGACGATCGCCGTGATGCCGTTCACCTACTCGATCACCAACGGCATCGGCGCGGGCTTCGTCGCGTACGTCCTGATCAAGACCGTGCTCGGCAGGGCGAAGCAGGTGCACTGGCTGCTGTGGGGCACCTCGGCGCTCTTCCTGGTGTACTTCGCGATCGATCCGATCGAGCAGCTGTTCGGGGTCAAGTGACCGCCAGGGGAAGGGGCGTGTGACGCCGACGGGCCGCCCCCGGGGGAAGGGGCGGCCCGTCCTTTCAGATGGCCTGCGTGCGGCGGAGGTTCACTCCCGGGACTCAGTCCTTCAGTAGCGCCGCCGTCATCATCGCCTTGGCCACCGGGGCCGCCAGGCCGTTGCCGCTGACCTCCGAGCGGGCCGCGTCGGACTGCTCGACGATCACCGCGACGGCGACCTCCTTGCCGGTCGAGTCCGACTTCGCGTACGAGGTGAACCAGGCGTAGGGCGTCTGGCTGTTGTTCTCGCCGTGCTGGGCCGTACCGGTCTTGCCGCCGACGGTGGCGCCGGAGATCCGCGCGTTGGTGCCCGTGCCCTTCTCGACGACGGTCCGCATGGCGGACTGGAGTTGCCCGGCCGTCGAGGAGCTGACGATCTCCCTGGTGGAGGTCTTGCTGCCGTAGTCCTCGATCACATTGCCCTCGGCGTCACTGGTCCGGTCCACCATGTGCGGCGAGACCAGCTTGCCGCCGTTGGCTATGGCCGCCGACACCATCGCCATCTGGAGCGGGGTGGCGGTCACATCGAACTGGCCGATGCCCGACAGAGCCGTCTGCGCCTTGTCCATGTCCTTCGGGTACACGCTCTCGTACGCCCGCACCGGCACGTCCCGCGCGGCGTCGTTGAAGCCGAACTTCTCCGCCATCGCCCGGACCTTGTCCTGGCCCAGGTCAACGGCCATCTTCGCGAAGACGTTGTTGCACGAGTACTGCAGGGCCACCCGGATCGAGGCGTTCTCGCACGGCGCGCTCGGGTTCTCGTTGGACAGGTCGCGGTTCGTGAGAGGAAGCGTGTACGGGTTCGGGCTGACCGTCCTCTCGTCCACCGACGAGTACAGCCCGTCCTCCAGCGCGGCGGCCGCGACGACCAGCTTGAACGTGGACCCCGGCGGCAGGGGCTGCCGGAGCGCGCGGTTGACCAGCGGCTTGTCGGTGTCCTTGGTCAGCTTCTGCCACGCCGCCCCGTCGCCGGTACCGCTGATCGTGCCCGGGTCGTACGACGGTGTGGACACGACCCCGAGGATCTTCCCGCTCGACGGGTCGATCGCGACGGCCGCGCCCTTCTTGTCGCCGAGCGCCTCGTACGCGGCCTTCTGCACGTCCGGATCGATGGTCGTGACCACGTCGCCGGGCGCCGCGCGCTTGTTGGTGATGACGTCCAGCGGGTTCTTCAGCTGGGTGTCGGTGCCGTCGAGGAGGTCACGGTAGACGCCCTCCAACTGGGTCGCCCCGTACACCTGCGAGCTGTAGCCGGTCACGGCCGCGTACAGCGCGCCGTCCTTGTACGTGCGCTTGTACGCCAGGTCGCTGCCCGTGGTCCGCTTCGAGGCGGTGATCGCGTCGCCGGCCACGATGATGTTCCCGAGCGGCTGCGCGTACTGCTCCATCACCAGCCGCCGGTTGTCCTTGTTGTCCGCGAGCGCCCGGCCCTCGTAGAACTGCACCCAGGTCGCCCTGATCAGCAGGGAGAACACGAGCAGCAGTACGAAGACGGCGGTTCGCCTGATCGTCTTGTTCATGCCGCTCGGAAAGACGAACGGGATGGGATCAATCGTTCCCTTCTGAGGGTTTTCTCATGGTGCCTTCATGAAGTCACGGTGCCTTCATGAAGCCCGACTCGTAGGCCGCGATCACCGCCTGCGTACGGTCCCGGGCCCCCGTCTTCGCCAGCACGGCCGCCACGTGCGTCTTCACCGTCGCGGGGCCGACGCCCATGCGCGCGGCGATCTCGGCGTTGGTGAGCCCGGCCGCCATGGACCGCAACACCTCGCTCTCCCGCCCGGTGAGCCGCGCCACCCACGGGGCCCGGCGGCGCCGGCCACGGGCGTGCTCGGCGGCCAGCGCCCGCACCGCCGACGGGAACAGCACGCTGTCACTGCGCGCCACCAGCCGCACGGCCTGCACGAGCTCGTCGGCGTCCGCCCGCTTCAGCAGGAACCCGGCGGCGCCGACGCGCAGCGCCTCGTACACGTACGCGTCGTTCTCGAAGGTGGTGACGACCACGACCCTCGGGGGCGCGTCGAGCGTGGTGAGGATCTGTTCGGTGGCGCGGATGCCGTCGATCTCCGGCATCCGTACGTCCATGAGCACGACGTCCGGTCCGAGTTCCCGTACGACGGACACGGCCTCGGCCCCGGTCGCCGCCTCGCCCACCACCTCCAGGCCGGGCTCGGCGGAGAGGATGGCCCGCAGCGCGGTGCGCACCATGCGCTCGTCGTCGGCCAGGACGACACGGATCGGGGCGGGCGGCATCGGGGTTCCGGCGGCGGACGTCATACGGGGGCCTCCAGCGGCAGACGGACGTGCAGTCTCCAGGTGCTGTCCACCGGGCCCGCCTCGGCCGTGCCGCCGAGCAGCCGGGCCCGGTCGGCGACGCCGCGCAGGCCGTGGCCGCCGCCGGGACGGGGAGGGGTACGCGGCGGGGCGTCGTGGTGCAGCGGGTTCTCCAGGATGATCTCCAGGTGGGTGCCGGCCGTCCCGATCCGCACGGTGACGTCGCCCCGGCCGTCCGTGTGCCTCAGGGCGTTGCTCAGGCCTTCCTGCACGATGCGGTACGCCTCGCGGGAGACCGGCGGGGACAGGGAGGCGGTGTCGCACGTGACGGTGGCGGTGACGTCGGTGCCTCCCGCGCGGGTGCGGTGGAGCAGGCCGTCGAGGTCGGTGGCGAGGGTGGGTGCCGGGGCGAGTGCCGGTACCGGTGCCGTTCGCGAGGTGTCGTCGTCGCCGGCGGATGCCTCGGTGTCCCGTAACACCCTCAGTACGGCGTCGAGTTCTCCCACCGTCCGGCGGGTCGTCTCCTCGATCGCCGCGAGGGCCTCCCGGACGAACCGCGGGTCGGTGTCCAGCACCCGGCGGGCCGCGCTCGCCTGGAGGGTGACGGCGCTGAGGGCGTGGCCGACGGAGTCGTGGAGCTCGCGGGCGAGACGGTTGCGCACGGCGAGGTCCTCGGCGCGGGCCTCCGCCGCCGCGAGGCGTTCCTCGGGCGAGGGACCGAGCAGCGCGGGCGCCCAGTGGGCGAGGAGTCGCCCGGCGAGCGCCGCGCAGGCGGCGAGCGCGACGAGGGTCACGACGCCCGCGACCGGCGCGAGCACCAACGCCCAGGTCTCGTCGAGGAATTCGGGAAAACCGAGCCGTGAGTCCCGGGTGACGACGAAGGCCGGCAGCGCGATGAGCACGGCGGCGAACGGCGGCACCGCGAGCGACATCCCGGCGACGACCCCGCCGAGACCGAGATGGAGCGCGAACCACGCGGCGGTCCGCCCCCGGGCGTCCCCGCCGCGCGCGGGCCCGTCCGCGAGCCGCTCCCCGTCGACGTCGCACAGCGCCCGCGCCGCCGCCACGCACATCGGCCGGGTGAGCGGGAAGAGCGAGGTGAGCGCGGCGAGCGGCAACCCCACGGCGAAGGCGACGACCTGCAGGGAGAACGAGCCGAAGGCATAGTGCGCACCGAGGGTCGGGCCGACGAGGAGCTCGGCGAGAAGGACGTACGGCATCGCGAGCGCGCCACCGAGGATCAGATGGATCCACCGCCGCCGCGCCGGCCGCCCGAACAGGAACCGGGCGAAACCGCCCACGCCGTGACCCCCGGCAAGGCGGAGCGCTCTGCCGGGTAACGGCGACTGCGTCATGCCCCCACACTCTCCTGCCCGGCCCCGGGCCCGCGTCCTGCCCGGAGACGATCCGCCTCCGCCGCACGGAGGAGGAGCCTCGCCGCACGGGGGCGACGTCCGGCCCCGGGGCGGCTCGTCAGAGCCTGCGGGTGGCGAGCGTCAGGCGGTCGCGCGCGTCGAACAGGGCGTCCTTCACCATCTGCTCGTGGGCGGGGGTGAGGCGGGCCACCGGCACCGAGCAGCTGATGGCGTCGCGGGCGGGCGTGCGGTACGGGATCGCCACGCCGAAGCAGCGCAGCCCCAGCGTGTTCTCCTCGCGGTCGACGGCGAAGCCCTGCTCGCGGACCTGGTGGAGCTCCTCGATCAGCTTCTCCCGGTCGGTGATCGTGTGCTCGGTCAGCGCGGGGAGGGTCTCCGGGAGCAGCTTGCGGACCTGCTCGTCGGTGTGGGTGGCGAGCAGCGCCTTGCCGAGCGAGGTCGAGTGCGCGGGCAGCCGGCGCCCCACGCGCGTGAAGGGGCGCAGATAGTGCTGGGACTGGCGGGTCGCGAGGTAGACGACGTTCGTGCCGTCGAGCCGCGCCAGGTGGATCGTCTCCGTCGTGTCGTCCGAGAGGCGGTCCAGCGTCGGGCGGGCCACGGCCACCACCTCGTCGCCGTCGATGTACGAGGTGCCGACCAGCAGCGCGCGCACCCCGATGCCGTACCGTGTGCCCGTCGCGTCCGTCTCGACCCAGCCGAGGTCGACGAGCGTGCGCAACAGCATGTAAAGGCTGGACTTGGGGTAACCCACCGCCTCCTGCACGGCGGCGAGGGAATGCATTCCGGGGCGGCCGGCGAAATACTCGAGCAGTTCCACGGTGCGTACGGCGGACTTGACCTGCGCCCCGCCGCCCGTCTCGGCAACCGTCATCGCCCTTGACCCCTTCGTTCGACGAGAACCTGAAGATATAGTCTCCAACAGAATATTCATCATCAGAGACAGTGTTCAGCATATCGAACGCCCCTGGTGAATGACGTAACAACTGCGGCAGAGCAAGCGGCATTCAATGTGGAGGGACCCGCGGTGGCAGCAGCACCAGTCTGGAGTGTCGACCCCCGAACCGGGAAGCAGCGTGAACAGGTTGCGGTGGAGGCCACGGCCCAGGAGGTGGACGAGGCCGTCCGCGCCGCCCACGCCGCGCGGGGCGCCCTGGCCGACCGTACCGTCCGCGCCGCGTTCCTGCGCTCCGCCGCCGAGCAGCTCCAGGCGGCCAAGGACCACCTCGTCGAGGCCGCCGACGCGGAGACCGCGCTCGGCCCGGTCCGGCTCACCGGCGAGCTCGCCCGCACCTGCTTCCAGCTGCGGGCCTTCGCGGACATCGTCGACGAGGGCGCCTTCCTCGACGTGGTGATCAACCACCCCGACGACACCGCGACCCCGCCGATCCCGGACCTGCGCCGTTACAAGGTGCCGCTGGGCGTCGTGGCCGTCTACTCCGCCTCGAACTTCCCGTTCGCCTTCTCGGTCGCGGGCGGCGACACCGCGAGCGCGCTCGGCGCGGGCTGCCCCGTCGTCGTCAAGGCCCACCCCGACCACCCGGCACTGTCCGAGATGGTCGCGGCCGCGCTGCGCCGGGCCGCCGCCGAGCACGACATCCCCGCGGGGGTCGTCGGCCTCGTGCACGGCTTCGAGGCGGGCATCGAACTGATCAAGCACCCGCTGGTCACGGCGGCCGGCTTCACCGGTTCCGTTCGGGGCGGCCGTGCCCTCTTCGACGCGGCGGCCGCCCGTCCGGTGCCGATCCCGTTCCACGGCGAGCTCGGCTCCCTGAACCCCGTCGTGATCACCGAGGCCGCGGCCGCCGAGCGTGCCGAGGCCATCGGGTCCGGGCTCGCGGGCTCGATGACGCTGGGCGTCGGCCAGTTCTGCGTGAAGCCCGGTCTGGTGCTCGCGCCGACCGGTGCGGCCGGTGACCGGCTCCTGAAGTCGCTCACCGACGCCGTGAGCGACGTCGACTCCGGGGTCCTGCTGGACCACCGCATGCGGGACAACTTCATCGCCGGTGTCTCCGAGCGTGCCGAGCTCCCCGACGTGGAGTCGCCGGTCACCGCGGGTGCGGGCGGCGAGCACACGGTGAGCCCCGGCTTCCTGACCGTCCCCGCGAGCCGGCTGGCGGCTCAGGGCGAGCACGATCTGCTGCTGGAGGAGTGCTTCGGGCCGCTCACTGTCGTGGTGCGCTACGAGGACGAGTCCGAGGCGAACGCGGTGCTGTCGCGTCTTCCGGGCAACCTCACGGCGACGGTTCACCTGTCGGAGGGCGAGGCCGCGGGTGAGGGCCGGGGAGCCGAGATCCTCGCCGAGCTGACGCCGCTCGCCGGGCGTGTGCTGGTGAACGGCTGGCCTACGGGTGTGGCTGTCGCTCCGGCCCAGCACCACGGCGGTCCTTACCCGGCGACCACTTCCACGTCGACCTCCGTCGGCGGTACGGCCATCGAGCGGTGGCTGCGGCCGGTCGCCTATCAGGGGGCGCCTGAGGCCTTGCTGCCGGCTGAGCTCCGCGATGACAACCCGCTGGGACTGCCGCGGCGCTTCAACGGGCAGCTGGAGCGGTAGTAGGGCTTTCCTCGCGGGAGCGCCGTGAGGGTGCGGGGTTCGTTGGCGGCTGCGGATTGGATGTGGCCGGCCGCGCCCGCGCGGCGGAGCCGCACAGTGGCACAGCCCCGCGCCCCTTACGGGGCTCGTGCCGCACCCTCCTTCGAGAGCTGGGACACTCTCCCAATGGACGTGAAGATTCCCGAACTCCCCTTTCCCCTGCGTACGTATGGGCCCGACGGGCACTGGTCCCAGGAGGACGGTGTACTCAGTGGGTGGGCTGGGGCTCGGGAGGATCGGTTCGTGGCGCCCACCGGGGAGGCGCTGGATCCCGCCTCGGACGCTCCGCGGCTGCTCGGTGAGCCGGAGGGGGACTTCCAGCTGATCGCCCGCGTCACGGTGGGCTTCGCGGCCTCCTTCGACGCGGGCGTCCTCTACGTCCAGGTGGGCCCGCGGGCCTGGGCGAAGCTGTGCCTGGAGTACTCGCCGGACGTGCCCACGGTCTGCACGGTCGTCACCCGCGGTCACTCCGACGACGCCAACTCCTTCACCGTGGAGGGAAGCTCGGTCTGGCTCCGGGTCAGCCGCACCGGCCGGGCCTTCGCCTTCCACGCCTCCCGCGACGGCAAGAAGTGGACCTTCGTCCGGCTGTTCACCCTGGGCGACGAAGGGCCCACGTCGGCGGCGCTCGTCGGGTTCATGACCCAGTCACCGGTGGGCGAGGGCTGCGTGGTGACCTTCGACCACATCGAGTACCGCGACGCCTGGCCCGACGGGCTACGTGACGGCAGCTGAGGGGCGGAGCCCCACGGTGGCCAGGGCCGTGGCCGTGAGCAGGCCGGCGCCCAGCGCGAGGCTCTGCCGCAGGCCCGCCTCGAAGCTCCCGGACACCAGCGAACCGAACACGGCGATGCCCAGGCCCCCGGCCACCTGCCGGGCCGAGTTCAGGATGCCCGCCGCCAGCCCCGCCCGGGACGGCGACACGGCGTCCATCATCGCGGCCGTGAGCGGGGGCACCGACAGGGCGCAGCCGAGCGCCAGGGGGATCAGCAGCGCGGCCACCGCCATCGACGGGGTGTCCTCGTCGACGTAGAGGAGCAGCAGCAGTCCCGCCGCCGCCAGGGACTGGCCCACGAGCATCGGCAGGCGGGGGCCACGGCGGCTGGTCAGCTTGCCCGCCGCGATGTTCGTCACCGCGATCAGGCCGGTCATCGGCAGGAACATCAGGCCCGCGGCGAGCGCGGAGCGGTGCTGCACCTGCTGGAAGAAGAGCGAGAAGAGGAACACCGTCCCGTAGAAGGCCACGCTGACCGCCGCTCCCGCCGCGACGGACACCGTCACCGCGCGCGTACGGAACAGGCCCAGCGGGACCACCGGGTGCGCGCTGCGCGCCTCGAGGCGGACGAAGGCGACGGCCGCCACGAGCGCGACCGCCCCCGCGACCCATCCCGTCGTCCCGCCCTCGATCACCGCGAAGGCCAGGGCCGTGAGCGCCACGATCGCCGTCACCTGGCCGGGGATGTCGAGGGGCGCGGGGCGGCGCTGCGAACGCGGTGCCCGGACCAGCAGCACCAGTGCCGTCAGGCCCAGCGGCACGTTGATGAAGAAGATTCCCCGCCAGTCCCACACCGTCGTCACCGCACCGCCCACCACCGGACCCAGGGCGACCGCCGCCGAACCGCCCGAGGTCCACACCGCGACGGCCCGCGCCCGCCGGCCGGGCTCCGTGTACGCCTGGCGCACCAGGGCCAGCGACGCGGGGAGCACCACCGCCGCGGCCACGCCCTGCACGACCCGCGCCACGATCAGCACCGGCAGGTTCGGCGCCAGCCCGCACCCCGCCGACGCCAGCGTGAACACGGCGATGCCCAGCGCGTACGCCCGGCTGGCCCCGGCCCGATCGGCGAACGCCCCGGTCGACAGCATCAGCGCGGCGAAGGACAGGGTGTAGGCGTCCACCACCCACTGGAGCCCCGACAGTCCGCCCCCGAGGGCCGCCCCGATCGACGGCAGCGCCACGTTCACCACGGACGCGTCCAGGACGATCAGCGCGAAGCCGAGGAGAGCGGCGGTGAGGGTGAGGGACGGGGAGGTACGGGTGCCCATGCCGAGGATCTCCTGCCGCGTACCGTGGTGGCTCGAATGCCCGCACATCATCCGCCAGGATCAGCCGTACGGGAGGAACCGCCACGGGAAAGGGCGGCTGGTCGCGGAATGAGCCGGGCTGATTGAAGGTTCACAGAGTGAGAGCGGAGGGCGGAGCCGTCCCCGCCTTCGTGTACCCATACGCCGTACCGCCGTACGACCTGGAGAGAACTGCCACCATGCGCGTCGAGATCTGGTCAGACATAGCCTGCCCCTGGTGCTACGTGGGCAAGGCCCGCTTCGAGAAGGCGCTCGGGGCCTTCCCGCACCGTGACCAGGTCGAGGTGGTGCACCGTTCCTTCGAGCTCGACCCGCACCGCGCCAAGGGCGACATCGAGTCCGTCCTGAAGATGCTGAGCCAGAAGTACGGGATGAGCGAGGCGCAGGCGCGGGCGGGCGAGGAGAACCTGGGCGCCCAGGCCGCCGCCGAGGGCCTGGCGTACCGCACCGAGGGCCGCGACCACGGCAGCACCTTCGACCTGCACCGCCTCCTGCACTTCGCCAAGGAGCGGGGCAGGCAGGACGCGCTGCTCCAGATCCTCTACCGGGCCAACTTCGCCGAGGAGCGGTCCCTCTTCGCCGACGCGGACGCCCACCTCGTC
Source organism: Streptomyces sp. NPDC046862 (assembly GCF_040704615.1). Lineage (NCBI taxonomy): Bacteria > Bacillati > Actinomycetota > Actinomycetes > Kitasatosporales > Streptomycetaceae > Streptomyces > Streptomyces sp. NPDC046862. The sequence goes on from NZ_JBEYXP010000002.1 coordinate 275,743, forward strand.
GAGCTCGCCGTCGAGGCCGGCCTCGACGCGGACGACGCCCGGGGGGTCCTCGCCGATCCGCAGGCCTACGCCGAGGAGGTGCGTGCCGACGAGCGCGAGGCCGCGGCGCTCGGCGCGAACGGGGTGCCGTTCTTCGTCCTGGACCGCAAGTACGGGGTTTCGGGGGCTCAGCCCGTTGAGGTGTTCAGCCGGGCTCTGACGGAGGCGTGGGGCTCCGCCGGGTAGCGCCGTCGGGGTGGGGTTGTGTGCGGGGTGCGGATTGGTTGTGGCTGGTCGCGCCTACGCGTCGGAGCCGCATATCAAATACAGCCCCGCGCCCCTTCAGGGCGCGACAGTCCAGGTCACGGGCCACACATAAGCAGCGCTTCGGGGAAACGCGCAAAACATCTCAATGGACGAGGAGTTCCCTGGACCGCACAGTGGAGCCATGGAGACCTTCGAGAGCCTCGTTCGAGCCGAGTTCGCCCCGAAGAACACCTATCTGAACACCGCGAGCACCGGACTGCTGCCCGCCCGCACGGTGGACGCCATGCGGGTCGCCGTGGAGTCCGCCGCGGTCGGCAGGCCCACGGACATGTTCGCCGACGTGGAGGCCGCCCGCGCCTGCTTCGCCCGACTGCTCACGGTTCTTGACCGCAGGGTCGCGGCCGGGGCGTCCGTCGCCGTCTACAGCGGGCTCATCGCCGCCTCGCTGCCCGAGGGCGCCGAGGTCCTCACCGCCGAGGCCGACTTCACCTCCGTGGTGAACCCCTTCCACGTGCGCGGCGACCTGAAGGTGCGCACGGTCCCGCTGGAGCGGATCGCCGAGTCGGTGCGCCCCGGCACCGCGCTCGTCGCGGTCAGCGCCGCCCAGTCCGCCGACGGACGGATCGCCGACCTGGACGCGATCCGCGAGGCCGCGCGCACCCACGGCGCCCGGACGTACATCGACGCCTCCCAGGCGGCGGGCTGGCTGCCCGTCGACGCGGACGCGTACGACTTCGTCGCCTCCGTCGCCTTCAAGTGGCTCGTCTGCCCGCGCGGAGTGGCCTTCCTGGTCGTCCCGGAGGACCTCGGCGGACTCAGCCCCGTCTTCGCCGGCTGGGTCGCCGGGGAGGTGCCGTGGGACAGCTGCTACGGCCCGGTCCAGGAACTCGCCCACTCCGCCCGCCGGTTCGACGAGAGCCCCGCACTGTTCAGTTACGCGGGCGCGCGGACCTCGCTCGAACTCGTCGAGGAACTGGGCGTGGAGACCATCAGGAAGCACGACCTCGCCCTGGCCGAACGCTTCCTGGCCGGGCTCGGCGCACTCGGCCACGCAGCGGTTCCCGCGCCCGGCTCACCCATCGTCTCCGTTCCCCGACTCGGTCACCGACAGGCGGAATTGAGCCGTGCCGGAGTCGAGGTCTCCAACCGCGCCGGTCACTTGAGGGCGGCCTTCCACTTGTACAACACGCCTGCCGACGTCGACCGGCTCCTCGACGTCCTGTCCGGCTGAGCCCCCGGCACGGTCCGGCCGGCGGACCGGCCCGATCCGGCCGACCCACTGGCGCGGGCCCGGCATGGACGCTAGGAAGGCATCACGGAGGTGATGGTGCCGGTGGAGCAGGCGGCCGAGAAGACCGCGCGCGTTCCCGCCGATGCGGAGCTGCATCGGCGGCTGGTGTACGGGGACGAGTCCGCGCTGAACGAGGCGTACGCCGCGTACGGCGGGCTCGTCAGGGCGGTGGCCGTACGGGTCACGGGCAGCCCGGCCGCCGCGGAGGACGTGGCGCAGGAGGTCTTCGCGCAGCTGTGGAGCCGGCCCTACGCCTTCGACGCGCGCCGGGGCTCCCTGCGCGCCTGGCTGTCCACGGTCACCCACCGGCGGGCCGTGGACTGGGTGCGCAGCGAGGCCCGGCACCGCAAGGACGCCCGCGCCGACGACGTGGCGCTGCAGGCCATCCCCGACGCCGGACCGCGGCCCGACGAGGCGGTCGTCGAGCGCGAGCGCTCCCTGCTGCTGCACTCCGCCCTCGCCGAGCTTCCGCCATCCCAGCGGGAGGTCGTGCACCTCGCCTACTTCGCCGGGCGCACCTACCGGCAGGCGGCCGTGGAACTGGGGATACCCGAGGGGACCGCGAAGACCCGGCTGCGCAGCGCGCTGCGGAAACTCGCGGAATCCCTGGCGGACCCGCCGGACCCGGCACCGGCGAGGGGCGCATGATGGAGGTACGGGCAGCGGAAGGAGGCGGGTGATGGCCACGGACCACGACGGCGTACGGGAGCTGCTGGCCGCCTGGGCCGTCGGCGCACTGCTGCCCGGCGAGGAGAAGACGGTCCCGCTGCACCTGGCCGAGTGCGAGTCCTGCGCGGCGGAGGCCGAGCGGCTCAGGGAGACCGTGCGCCTGCTGGACGGGCCTCGCTCCGCCCCCCGGCTGAACGGCGCCGACAGTGGCACGAACAGTGGTGGCACGGGCACGGGCACAGGCACGGGCAGGGGCACCGGCAGCGGCGCGGGCGGCGTGCTCGCCGCCGCGCTGCGCACCCGCGGCCCCCGCGCCGCCGGGGTCGCCCCGCACGCCGCCCCCTACGCCGCGGCCGTCGCCGGGCTCCAGGCGCTGGTGCGGGAGCTGGAGGGACGCTGGGCGACACCGGTCGTGCACGACTGGAACGCGCACGCGACCGTCGCCCACCTCCTCGCCGCCGACGAGCCGCTCGCCCTGCGGCTGGGCCTCGACGCACGCGTCCCCGCCTCGCCGGTCCCCGTGGGCACCCACTGGGAGGACGCCTGGAACGCGCGGACCGCCGACGTGATCGCGCACGAGCTCACGCGCACCCCCGAGGACACCGTCGCGGCGTGGGGCGCGCAGGCCGCCGACCTGCTGGCCACACCCGAGGCACACGACACCGTGCGCGCCGCGCGCGCCACCACACTGATGGGCCTCAGACTGCCCGTCGCCGACCACTTCCTCGTGCGCGCCTTCGAGACCTGGATCCACACCGACGATCTCGGCCGCGCCCTCGGCCTGCCCGTCCCGCCGCCGCCCGACGAGCACCTCTGGCTGCTGGTCCGCCTCGCGGTCCGGGTCCTCGGCCTGGCCCTGAGCAGCGCACCGCCGGTGCTGCTCGCGATGGCCGGGACGGAGCCCGACGCCCAGTGGGTCATCGGCTCCGAGGACGAGCCGGTCCAGGCCGAACTCGTCCTGGACCCGGTCGACTTCTGCCTGCTCCTGGGCGGCCGGTACGAGCCGGACGCGGTACCGCGCGGAGTCACGGGCGACGAGGGCGCCGTACGGAACATCCTGGAGACGGCGTCGGCGCTGTCCTGGCTGTGACCGGCCGACACGGCCCCCGACACACCCACCGACGCGGCCGGGCCCGGCACCTCACAGGGAGGTGCCGGGCCCGTTCAGCCGTGCCGCGTGGGTCACTTCACGGGAGTGAAGTCCCTCGCCCCGATGTACTCAGGCCTGGGAACCGGCGCCGAGAACGGCTCCACCGCCGTGTTCTCCACGCTGTTGAACACGATGAACACGTTGCTGCGCGGGAACGGCGTGATGTTGTCGCCGGAGCCGTGCATGCAGTTGCAGTCGAACCAGGTCGCCGAGCCGGCCTTGCCCGTGAACAGCTTGATGCCGTACTCACCGGCCATGGCGGTCAGCGCCTCGTCGGACGGGGTGCCCGCGTCCTGCATCTGGAGGGACTTCTTGTAGTTGTCCTTCGGGGTGGCCCCCGCACACCCGAGGAACGTCCTGTGCGACCCCGGCATGATCATGAGACCGCCGTTGGTGTCGTGGTTCTCGGTCAGTGCGATCGAGACGGACACCGTGCGCATGTTCGGCAGGCCGTCCTCGGCGTGCCAGGTCTCGAAGTCGGAGTGCCAGTAGAAGCCGCTGGCCCCGAAGCCCGGCTTGACGTTGATCCGCGACTGGTGGACGTAGACGTCCGAGCCGAGGATCTGACGCGCCCGCCCGACGACGCGCTCGTCACGCACGAGGTTCGCGAACACCTCGCTGATCTTGTGCACCTCGAAGACGGACCGGATCTCCTTCGACTGGGGCTCGATGATCGAGCGCTCGTCGGCGCGGATCTCCGGATCGGTGACGAGCCGCTCCAACTCTGCGTGATAGAGCGCGACTTCGTCGTCACCGATGAGTTCCTCGATGGCCAGGAAGCCGTCCCGCTCGAACGACTGGAGGTCGGTGAGCGAGACCGGGCCGGGCGTGCCGGGCGCGCCCCAGACGACCGGGTCCTGGCGCGGCACGGACACCTCCGTGGCGCCGCGGCTGGGGTAGAGGTCGGTTACGGCGGGGGTCGTGGGCGTCGTGGTCATGGTGGGGTCAGGCCTCCTCGGTCATCAGCGGGTAGACGCCGTTCTCGTCATGGTCCTCCCGTCCGGTCACGGGGGGATTGAAGACGCAGATGCAGCGGAAGTCCTCCTTGATGCGCATCGTGTGCCGCTCGTGCCCGTCGAGGAGGTACATGGTCCCGGGCGTGATCGTGTACTTCTGCCCGGTCTCGTCGTCGGTGAGCTCGGCCTCGCCCTCGACGCACACGACGGCCTCGATGTGGTTCGCGTACCACATCGACGTCTCCGTACCCGCGTACAGGATCGTCTCGTGCAGTGAGAAGCCGACCCTCTCCTTGGCGAGGACGATGCGCTTGCTCTCCCAGGTACCGGACGCGGCCTTGACGTGCCGGTCGGTGCCCTCGAGTTCCTTGAAAGAACGGACGATCACGGTGCTGTGACGCCTCCTCGGTGTTGTTGGGGTGTTGACATGTGGGGTGTGGCTTGTGGGTGTGGGGCTCCGGAGCTCCCGGAGCCCCGGAGCCCCGGAAGTCAGGCGGTCTCGCGGACGGCGCGGGCCAGGGTGCGCAGACCCTCGTCCAGTTCCTCCGGCGTGATGGTGAGCGCGGGCAGCAGCTTGACGACCTCGCTCTCCGGGCCGGACGTCTCGATGAGCAGGCCGAGTTCGAAGGCGCGCTTCGCGATCCGGTTCGCGCGGTCCTTGTCGTGGAACTCCATGCCCCAGACCAGGCCCCGGCCGCGGTACTCCTTGACGGCGTCCGGGTTCTCCTCGGAGATGGCGGCCATCGCCTGCTCGACCTGCTCGCCGCGCTTGCGGGTCTGCTTCTCCATGGCGGAGCCGTCGGCCCAGTACGTCTCCAGGGTCGCGGCGGCCGTCACGAACGCCGGGTTGTTGCCGCGGAAGGTGCCGTTGTGCTCGCCGGGCTCCCAGATGTCGAGCTCGGGCGTGAACAGGCACAGCGACATGGGCAGTCCGTAGCCGCTGATCGACTTGGACACGGTGACGATGTCGGGGGTGATGCCGGCCTCCTCGAAGGAGAAGAAGGCACCGGTCCGTCCGCAGCCCATCTGGATGTCGTCGACGATCAGGAGCATGTCCTGGCGGTGGCACAGGTCGGACAGCGCCCGCAGCCACTCGGGGCGCGCGACGTTGATGCCGCCCTCGCCCTGCACGGTCTCCACGATCACCGCGGCCGGCTTGTTGAGCCCGGAGCCCTGGTCCTCCAGGAGCCGCTCGAACCACAGGAAGTCCTCGACCGTGCCGTCGAAGTAGTTGTCGAACGGCATGGGCGTGCCGTGCACGAGCGGGATCCCGGCGCCGGCGCGCTTGAAGGCGTTGCCGGTCACGGCGAGCGAGCCGAGCGACATCCCGTGGAAGGCGTTGGTGAAGGAGACGATCGCCTCCCGGCCCTTCACCTTCCGCGCCAGTTTCAGCGCGGACTCCACGGCGTTGGTGCCGGTCGGGCCCGGGAACATGACCTTGTACGGCAGGTCGCGCGGCCGCAGCACCAGGTTCTGGAACGCCTCCAGGAAGGCGCGCTTGGCGGTCGTCGACATGTCGAGCCCGTGGGTGACGCCGTCGCGCTCCAGGTAGTCGATCAGCGCCCGTTTCAGCACGGGGTTGTTGTGGCCGTAGTTGAGTGATCCGGCACCGGCGAAGAAGTCCAGGTACTCGTGGCCGTCCTCGTCGTACATGCGGCTGCCCTGCGCGCGGTCGAAGACGGTGGGCCAGCCGCGGCAGTAGCTGCGCACCTCCGACTCCAGGGTCTCGAAGACGCTCAGGTCGGGCTGGGTGATGGTCACGGCGAATCGCTCCTCGATGCGTGGGGGGATTGCAGGAGTGCGGGATCGGATGGCTGGTCTGGGGTCGGGCTGGGGGAGACGGACGGGGCGGGTCGATGGATCACGGCGGGTCGATGGATCACACGGACATCACACGGACAGCGGGCCGATGCGGTGGAGCACCTCCGGCTCGTGCCCGCCGTCGGGGAACTGTCCCGCCTCGAACAGGACGTCGCGCTCGACACCGGCTCCGTGGCGGGCGGCGTACGAGGCGAACAGGCGCTCCGAAGCGGTGTTGCCCGGGGTGATGGTGGTCTCGACGGTGGTCAGCCGGTGCTGCCGGGCGACCTGGAGCGTCAGCCCGTCCAGCAGCGCGGCGGCGACACCGCGACCCCGCTGGGCGGCGTCGACGGCCACCTGCCACACGAGCAGGGTGTCGGGGCGCTCTGGCCGGATGTATCCGGTGATGAAGCCGACGGGCCGCCCGTCCTCCGTGTCCCGCGCCACCACGGAGGTGCCGGCGAAGTCACGGCACCAGAGCAGGTAGCTGTACGAGGAGTTCAGGTCGAGGGTGCGGGAGTCCCGGGCCAGACGCCAGAGCGCGGCGCCGTCCGCCACGTCGGGACGGTCGATCCGCAGCCCCTCTGGCATTTCCAGGAATTCCGCGGGCAGGTCCGGCAGGTTCGGCAGGTCTGCTTGTGCGGCAGTCATGCGAATTGAATTTACCCAGCGAAAGTTGAAATTGCATCGTTGGAGGGCCTTACGTGAACGGCCTCTTTATGTTATCCCGCGCGCGCGTACGGCCGCGTGAGAGGGCTCCGAAAGGTAAGGGTTTGCCCGGATAATGGGGGAGGAAAAGGATGCACTGTGGGGTCGGTCACATGACCGTAACTCTCACGAGATCTACCCGGATTACGCCGGTTGGCGTTCGCGGAATCTTTGCGTTTAGCTACCGGAAAAGCGGGCAGAAGGATATGGGAAGCTGTGCTGAATTTCTTTATTGCATTTACGTGAACAGCGTATGTGAATTTCCGCACCCCGCCCCTCTCGAGCGGGGTGCGCGGGTCATCAGGGGCGGCGGCGGACGGGTTCAGAACCCGGTGACGCCGTCGATGCGCTCGCGGACGATGTCGGCGTGGCCGTTGTGGCGCGCGTACTCCTCGATCAGGTGGATCATGATCCAGCGGAGGCTGACCTCCAGCCCGGCCATTGGACCGTTCGCGATCCGCCCCGTGTCGTCGAGGGAGCGCCCGGCGGACAGCTCCTCACCGCGTGCCACCTCCTCTCGCCACACCGCGAGTGCCCCGTCGATGCCGCGGTCGGGGCTGAGCTCGAAGCCGGTCGGGCCGAACAGGTGGGGTACGTCGAGGCCGCCCAGTACGCGCTGGAACCAGGTGCGTTCCACCTCGGCGAGGTGCTGTACGAGTCCCAGCAGGGTGAGCTCCGACGGCTCGGCCGACGCCGTCCTTAACTGGGCGTCGTCCAGGTCCGCGCACTTCAGCGCCAGCGTGGCCCGGTGAAACGCGAGCCAGCTCTCCAGCATGGGCCGCTCGTCTCCGGTGAAGAGGGGGATGGGGCGGCCGTCGGGGAGGGTCTGGGGTATGTCGGTGGTGTTGGTGTCGGTGCCGGCGTTGGTATTCATGCGGGGAGCATGGCAGAGGGGGTGGTGGGGTGGGTGCAGCACACTCCGGTGGGGGCCCTGGCCTCCAGCCCCTCCGGCGTTTGAGGAGCGGGGGCCCGGAACGGGGGTGAGGGGGCGGAGCCCCTGGGGATGGGACGGGTAGGGGCGGCGGGGGCGAGGAGCATGCCCCCGGGACCGCTCCGGGCCGCTAGAGGAGGCAGGCCTCCCGGAGAACGTCCAGTTTCCCCGCGTCGTCGCTGCCGGCCGCCGCCGTGTACGTCACCACGCGCAGATCCGCCCCCGGAACGACGAGGACGTCGCAGTCGAGCAGGACGTCGCCCACCTCGGGATGCCGGATCGTCTTGCGGTCGCTCGTGTGCTGCGCGGCCACCGTCTTCGTGTCCCAGAGACGATCGAAGGCGTCGGACACCTCACGCAGTTCCCGCACGAGACGACCGAGCCGGGCATCCCCGGGATAGCGGGACGCCGCGTCCCTGAGGTCGGCGACGATCGACGCCGCGAAGACGTCCTCCCCGCGCTCCGACCGCACGGGAAGCATCGCGGCACGAGCGACCCCGTCGCCGAACAGCGCACGCGCGAGGTTCCGTTCGGCGACCGGCACGGTGGAGGGGTCTCCGAGCAGGGCGCTCCACATGGTGTTCCACCACACCAACGTCCAGTTCGCGGCGAACACCCCGATCGGGACGTCGCCCAGGCGTGCGGTGAGCCGTTGGATCCCCGGGGGGACGTGCGTGTTGACCGTCCCGTCCCGGGGCGGCAGGAGCCCGGCGCTCCGGTACAGCTGGTCACGCTCGGCGCGGGAGAGCTGAAGGGCCCGGGCGAGGGCGCCGACGACCTGGGCCGAGGGGTTCTTCGCGCGTGACTGCTCCAGCCGCAGGACGTAGTCGACGGAGAGCCCGGCCAGTTGTGCGAGCTCCTCGCGGCGCAGCCCGGGGGCCCGGCGGCCGTCCGTCACGGTGAAGCCGGCATCGACCGGGGACAGACGGTCCCGCCAGGCGCGCAGGAGCCCGGCGAAGTCGGAGCGGTCGGAGCGGTCGGATCGGTCGGAGAGATCGGGGCGGTCGGATCGGCCGCAGCGGTCGGAGCGCGAGAAAGCCATGGGGTCATTCTCGCCGCGTGGCGCCGGACGAGCCTGGGACTGCCAGTCCTACCGACGGGGACGGCCCTGGTCCGGCACCCGCGCACGCCGCGAACGTGGAGACGCGCCCCAGCCGGACGTGACCGGCCGACCCGTCGAGGAGTTCCCCATGACCCACACCATCGTGATGACCGGCGCGAGCCGAGGGATCGGCCGCGTCGCCGCCGAACGCATCCTGAACCGGGCGCCGGACGTGCACCTCCTCCTCGTCGTCCGCGCGTCGTCCGGCGCCCGGCCGACCGCGGAGCTCGGCGCGGGCGGACGCGCGGTGTCGTACGTGGAGGCTGACCTCGGCTCGCTGGAGAGCGTCCGTTCGGCCGCGACCGGGATCCGCGACCGGCTGGGGCGCGGTGACCTGCCGCCGCTGCGCGGCTTCGTGGGCAACGCGGGCGCGCAGTACACGAACGCGCTCACCGAGACACCCGACGGGTTCGAGACCACCTTCGCCGTCAACGTGCTCGCCAACCACCTCTTCATCCGCCTGCTGACGGACCACTTCACGGCGCCCGCCCGGATCGTGATCACTGTCAGCGACACCCACTTCGGCGACTTCCGGCACAACCTGGGCATGGTGCCCGGCCCGGCCTGGACGTCCCCGGACCTCCTCGCCCGCACGGGCGCCTTCCCCGGGCCGCACACGGCGGCGGGCGGGCGTACCGCGTACTCGACGAGCAAGCTGGCCGCGATCCACCTGGTGCACGAGTACGCGCGCCGGCTGCCGGCCGGGATCGACGCCGTCGCCCACAACCCGGGCTTCGTCCCCGGTACCGGCCTCGCCCGCCACGCGGGCCCGCTCGCCCGGTTCGCGATGCGGCGCATCCTCCCGGTGATGGCCCTCACGCCGTTCGCCACCGGCCGCGACACCGCGGGCCGTCACCTCGCCGATGTCGTCCTCGGCGCGACGCGTGCGCCGACGGGCTCCTACGTCGACCGCGACCGCCTGGCCCGCTCGTCGGAGGAGTCCTACGACCCGCGCCGCGAAACCGAACTCTGGGAGGCCGTCGAACGGTTCACCGCGGCGTACGCCACCGCCACCAGCGCGGACGCGTCCTCGGACGACAGGACGAAGGAGGACAGGGCGAAGGAGGACAGGGCGAAGGAGGACAGGACGACAGGCCAAGCGGTCCACCCCGAGTGAACCGGGCCACCCGCTCGGCGTCCTAGGCCGGCCACGCCTCCGCCGCCGCCCTCCGAGCCGCCTCCACGTCCACCGGGAACCCCGTCTGTGTCAGCGCGGCCCCCAGCGCGGCGAGAGAGGCCCGGACAACCCCGACCGTCGCATCCGGACCGTAGTGGTTCACCCGGATCATCTCCTTCGCGAGGGCGCCGCCCCCCGCCGCCAACGGCACGGACGGATCGACGGCCAACGCCCTGGCGGTCACCTCGGCCGCGTCGGCATCGGCGGGCACCCGTAGCGTCGTGGCCACCGGAGCGGCGTCCCCGGCCTCACGCACGTACGGCTCCAGGCCTCCGCCCAGCGCGAGAGCCCCCGCCCGCGTGGCCGCCGCCGCCGAGGCGTGGCGGCCCGTCACCGATGCCAGACCCTCCGTCTCGATCCGCTCCACACACGCCTCCAGCGCGAGCATCTCCAACTGGGCCGGAGCGTGGAGCAGGGCACGACGTCCCCCGTCGATCCACCTCTCCTTCCAGTCCAGCAGGGAGAGATACGAGCGTCGGGGAGCCCCCGGGTTCGCCGCCATCCGCTTCCACGCCCGCTCGCTCACCGAGATCGCCGACACCCCGGCCGGTCCGCCCATCGCCTTCTGCGCCCCGATCACGCACAGGTCCACACCCCACGCGTCCGGCAGCACCGGCTCCGCCCCGATCGAGGCGACCGCGTCCAGGTAGAAGAGCGCACCGTGCTCCCGGACCACCGCCCCGATCCCGGCCACCGGGTTGGTGTTCCCGGTCGCCGCCTCCGCGTGCACCAGCGACACGAAGTCGATCGACGGATGCTCGGCGAACGCGGCACGGATCTGCTCGGCGGTGACCGCCGTGTGGAAGGGCACCGCGAGGTCGATCACTCTCGCCCCGCAGTCCCGCAGCCAGTTGCCGAAGGTCTGCCCGTAGGGGCCGGTGATCACGTTGAGGGCGGTCGTTCCGGGGCCCGCGGCGCCGCGGATCGCGCCCTCCAAGGGCAGCAGCGCCTCCCCCTGCGTGATCACCACGTCCTGCTCGGTGGCCAGCAGCCGAGCCACCCGGTCCTCGATCGCGGCGAAGCGCGCGGCGCTCATGGGGGCCAGATCCAGAAAGGGGTGTGTCACGGGGGTGCTCTCCTCGCTCGGGGGTAGGCATTGGCTTGGTCATGGGCGTGGCCTGATCTGGTCCGCATGTGCATGCGGACCACGTTCGAGCGTAACCGTGCCAGCTGTGTCGATAAGTCGCAGGTCGGGCAGCTCGATGACCATGGGAATGATTTGGGGGAGTCCAAGCTTTCCTTATAATCGGAACCATTCGTTTCTCACAGGAGGTCCCCGTGAACTCGGTCCCCGGACGCCGGACCCGCATCCTGGCCGCCACCACCGCGACGGCCGGACTGCTGTTCGTCGCCGGCTGTACTTCGACGGACGACGGCGGCAGCGGCAAGCAGACCGCCGCCGGCGGGGTCACCCTGGCCAAGGCCGGCCGGCTCACCACCTGCACCCACCTGCCATACCCGCCCTTCCAGTCGGAGGTCGACGGCAAGGTGCAGGGCTTCGACGTCTCGCTGATCGACCTCGTGGCCAAGGACCTGGGCGTGAAGCAGAAGATCGTCGACACGCCCTTCGAGAACTTCAAGACGGGCGCCTTCCTGAACTCGGGCGAGTGCGACCTCGCCGCGGCCGGTATGACGATCACCGAGGAGCGCAAGAAGAACGTCGACTTCTCCGACCCGTACTTCGACGCGACCCAGGCCGTCCTCGCCACCAAGAAGAGCGGCATAGGCTCCTTCGCCGACCTCAAGGGCAAGAAGGTCGGCGCCCAGGCACAGACCACCGGCGAGGAGTACGCCCAGAGCAAGGGACTCAACCCGACCTCCTTCGAGTCCTCCGACGCCGTCCTCAACGGGCTGCGCACCGGCCAGGTCCAGGCAGTCGTCATCGACTACCCGGTCGTCCAGGGCTGGCTGAAGGACAAGGCCAACGCCGACGCCTTCCAGGTCGCCGACAACGTCAACACCGGTGAGCAGTACGGCTTCACCGTCAAGAAGGGCAACACCAAGCTCCTCGCCGCCATCAACAAGGCGCTGGGGGAGGCCCGGAGCGACGGCACGTACAAGAAGCTGTACGAGCAGTGGATCGGCCCCTACGACGCGTCCGCCGCCTCGCCCTCCGCCTCATGACCGGCACGAAGGTGGAGGTGACGGTCCAGCCGAAGCGGAAGGGCCTGTCCCGGCGGCAGAAGCGCAGCCTGTCGCGCGGCGTCCAGTACGCCGTCTTCGTCGTGGCCGTGATCGCCTTCGCGGCCACGGCCGACTGGGGCCAGCTGAAGAACCAGTTCGCGCAGGCCGACATCGCCGAGCGGATGTTCCCCGACGTCATCACCCTGGCGCTGAAGAACACCGTGCTCTTCACCCTGACCGGCTTCGCTGTCGGACTGGTCCTCGGCATGGTGATCGCGCTGATGCGGCTGTCGTCGGTGGGTCCGTACCGCTGGCTCGCCGGCATCTACATCGAGATCTTCCGCGGCCTGCCCGCCCTGCTGATCTTCATCTTCATCGGCGTGGCCGTCCCCCTGGCGTTCCCGGGCACCGAGATCGTCGGCGGCACGTACGGCAAGGTCGCCCTCGCGCTCGGTCTGGTGGCCGCCGCGTACATGGCCGAGACGATCCGCGCGGGGATCCAGGCGGTGCCCAAGGGGCAGATGGAGGCGGCCCGTTCGCTGGGCTTCTCGCCCGCGCGGGCCATGGTCTCGATCATCATCCCGCAGGCGTTCCGGATCATCCTCCCGCCGCTCACCAACGAACTCGTCCTGCTCTTCAAGGACTCCTCGCTGGTGCTGTTCCTGGGCGTCACCCTGGAGGAGCGCGAACTGTCCAAGTTCGGCCGCGACCTGGCCAGCCAGACAGCCAACTCCACGCCGATCCTCGTCGCCGGCCTGTGCTATCTGCTGGTCACGATCCCGCTCGGATTCGTCGTACGCCGTATGGAGGCGAAGGCCCAGGAGGCCGTGAAATGAGCCAACCGGAGATCCAGGTCAGCGGCCTGCACAAGTCGTTCGGCGACAACGAGGTCCTGCGCGGCATCGACCTGGAGATCGGCCAGGGCGAGGTCGTCTGCGTCATCGGCCCGTCCGGTTCGGGCAAGTCGACGCTGCTCAGGTGCGTCAACCTGCTGGAGGAGCCGGACAAGGGCCAGGTCTTCGTCGCCGGCACCGAGGTCACCGACCCGGACGTGGACATCGACGCCGTACGCCGCCGTATCGGCATGGTCTTCCAGCAGTTCAACCTGTTCCCGCACCTGACGGTGACCGAGAACCTCACGCTGCCGCAGCGCCGGGTGCTCGGGCGCGACAAGGCGGAGGCGGCGCGGGTGGCCGCGGAGAACCTCCGACGGGTCGGACTGTCGGAGAAGGCGGACGCCTACCCGTCCTCCCTCTCCGGCGGCCAGCAGCAGCGCGTCGCCATCGCCCGCGCGCTCGCCATGGACCCCGAGGTGATGCTCTTCGACGAACCGACGTCGGCGCTCGACCCGGAGCTGGTCGGGGACGTCCTCGGCGTGATGCGCGTCCTCGCGAACGAGGGCATGACGATGATGGTCGTCACCCACGAGATGACCTTCGCGCGGGAGGTCGCCGACCGGGTCGTCTTCATGGACGGCGGCGTGATCGTCGAGGAGGGCACCCCGGCACAGGTCATCGGCGCCCCGCGTCACGAACGCACCCGCCACTTCCTCTCCCGGCTCCTGGACCCCGCGATGGCCGAGGTGACGGAGGAGACATCGGACCAGGTGGGCAAGGCGGGCCAGTAGGTCATTAGGGTGCCGTGCATGAGCGATCGCACGGTGCTGCACGTGAAGGGACGGGTGCTCGTCGGGCCCGAGGACGTCCGGGACGAGGTGTGGGTCGTCGACGGCCGGATCTCCTACGACCGCCCCGCCGGCGCCCGCGACGTCCGTACGGTCGAGGGCTGGGCCCTGCCCGGCCTGGTCGACGCGCACTGCCACGTCGGGCTCGACACCCACGGTCCCGTCCCCGAGGACGTCTCAGAGAAGCAGGCCCTCACCGACCGCGACGCGGGCACCCTGCTGATCCGCGACGCGGGCTCGCCCTCCGACACACGCTGGATCGACGACCGAGACGACCTGCCGAAGATCATCCGGGCGGGCCGGCACATCGCGCGCACCCGCCGCTACATCCGCGACTTCGCGCACGAGATCGAACCGGACGAGCTGGTCGCCTACGTCGCGCGGGAGGCGAGGCGCGGCGACGGCTGGGTCAAACTCGTGGGCGACTGGATCGACCGGGACCTCGGCGACCTGTCCGCCTGCTGGCCCCGGGAGGCCGTGGAGGCGGCTATCGCGGAGGCCCACCGGCTGGGCGCCCGTGTCACGGCCCACTGCTTCGCCAAGGACTCCCTGAAGGACCTGGTCGAGGCGGGCATCGACTGTATCGAGCACGCGACGGGCCTCACCGAGGACCTGATCCCCCTCTTCGCCTCCCGCGGCGTCGCCATCGTCCCCACCCTCGTCAACATCGCGACGTTCCCGCGCCTCGCGGACGGCGGCGAGGGCAAGTACCCGCGCTGGTCGGCCCACATGCGCCGGCTCCACGAACGCCGCTACGACACGGTGCGCTCCGCCTACGACGCCGGGATCCCGGTGTACGTCGGCACCGACGCCGGGGGCTCGCTCGCCCACGGACTGGTGGCCGCGGAGGTCGCCGAGCTGGTGACCGCGGGGATTCCGGCGCTCCAGGCCCTGTCGGCGACGGCGTGGGGTGCCCGGAGCTGGCTCGGCCGCCCGGGGCTGGACGAGGGGGCGCCCGCGGACCTGGTGGTCTACGACCAGGACCCGCGAGCCGACGTACGGGTGCTGGCGGCGCCGCGACGCGTGGTGCTGAACGGCAGGGTGGTCGGCTGACGTCGGATGCGGCGGCCGTTGGCGGAGGTGGTTTGACGGTGGCCGTTGACGGAGAGTAAAGGGCGTGAGCGTCGGGAAGCGCTGATCGGGTGACTGTGGAGAACGTGCGTGCCCGAAGATTCGAAGATGTGCACGGAATGGTCACGTAGGGGTGAAGTCCCGTCAGATTGCTGACGGTTCACCCTCCGTCCGCGATTCTTGCGGGGTCCCGAAGCGATACTTCCCTGGGAGCCCATCCTTGAACGGCAACAACTTCCGCCTGCCCGCACGCCGTTTGGCCGCCATAGCGGCGGCCACGGTCATGACCGCCGGTCCCGCGGTCCTGGCCGGTGCGGGCGCCGCCCACGCGACCGAGGACCACGGTCGCGCGAGCGCCGTCGTGCTCCGCACCGGGCTCGACGTGCACCTGGCGAACAAGACCGTGAACGTCCCCCTCGCGGTCTCGCTCAACGAGGTGAAGGCACCGGCCGACGCCCAGCGGAGCACGCTGAGCGCGCGGCTGGACGGAGTGGACGGCGGTCAGCCGTTCAGCGTGCTGCGAGCGGATGTGGCCACGGCGAAGGCGACGGAGTCCGCGACGAAGGCCGAGGGCCGCACGGACCTGGCGGGCGCCAGGATCCACGTGCCGGGTCTTCCTCTCCTGTCCCTGATCGAGCTGGAGGGTGTGACGTCCCGCGCGACGTGCGAGGCGGGCAAGAAGCCGGTGGCCGAGTCGGACGTGGCGGGCGCGGTGACGGTGCTCGGCAAGAAGGTCACGGTCTCCGCGGGTGGTACGACGGAGGTCAAGGTGCCGGGGGTCGGCGAGGTCACCCTCGACCTCTCCCGGACCAAGACCACGTCCCGTACGGCGGCCGCGACGGCCCTCGAACTCAAGGTGTCCGTCAATCCGTTGAAGCTGAACGTGGCCGAGGTGGAGGGCACGGTCACGCTGGCGGGGGCGACGTGCGAGTCGCCGGCGGCCGCGTCCTCGTCGTCCGACCCCGGGTCAGGCTCCGACTCCTCGTCCGAGGTGAAGCCGCAGGGTGGCGGCTCGGGGTCCGACCTCGCGGAGACCGGGAGCAACTCGATGACGCCGTACGTCGCGGGTGGGGCGGTCGCCTTGCTGGCTGCGGGCGGGGGAGCGGTGGTGCTGGCGAGGAGGGGGAGGGGCTGAGGCCCTCCGGGGCCGGGGAAAATTCAGCCCCTCCGGCGTTTGAGGAGCGGGGGTCCGGGGGGCCGCCCCCCCCGGAAGCGGGGTTGAAGGGGCGGAGCCCCTGGGGGTGGGACGGGTAGGGGCGGCGGGGGCGAAGGAAACCCGTAGCCGAACCCCTCACCGCCCCGCCAGCGTCACCGCCCTGTCCAGCGCCTGCAGGAACCGGTTCACCGTCACCCGATCCCGCACAGCCAGCCTCAGCCACTCCTCGTCGAGCCCGGGAAACGTGTCCCCACGGCGAACGGCGAAGCCGAGGTCGCGCAGGTGGTGCCGTACACGCGCCGCGCGCGGCAGACGCACCAGCACGAACGGCCCCTCCGCGGGCTCGGCGAGGACGAGCCCGTCGGGCGCGAACTCACGGAGCCCGGCCACGAGATGGTCACGGTCCGCGGCGCCGCGGCGCGCCGCGGACGCCGCCTCCGCCAGCGCGAACGCCGACATGCACGCCTCGGCCGCCGCGAGCGCGGGCGTCGACACCGGCCACAGCGGCTGGGCGCGCTCCAGCATGGATATCGTCTCCGGCGCCGCCAGCACGTACCCGATCCGCAGCCCCGCCAGCCCCCACGTCTTGGTGAGAGAGCGCAGGACGACGAGTCCGGGCACGTCCGACCGCCCGGCGAGCGCCTCACGTTCGTCCGGCACGGCGTCCATGAACGCCTCGTCCACCACCAACGTCCGCCCCGGCCGGGCGAGTTCGCAGAGAAGCCCCGCCGGGTGCAGCACCGACGTCGGGTTCGTGGGGTTGCCGATCACCACCAGGTCCGCGTCGTCGGGCACCGCCCCGGGGTCCAGCCGGAAACCGTCCGACGCACACAACAGCACCCGGTCCACGGAGTGCCCGGCATCCCGCAGCGCCGCCTCGGGCTCCGTGAACTGCGGGTGGACCACGACGGGTCGGCGCACCTTCAGGGCGCGCGCCAGCAGCACGAACGCCTCCGCCGCACCCGCCGTCAGCAGCACCCGCTCCACGGGCAGCCCGTGCCGCGCCGCCACTGCGGCCCGCGCGGCCCGGCCGTCCGGGTAGGCGGCCAGGCCGGTCCCGGCCAGCGACTCGGCGATCCGCTCCCGCAGCCACGCCGGGGGCGTGTCCGCGCGGACGTTCACCGCGAGATCGGTGAGCGCGGCCCCGTCGTCCCGGACCTCGGCGTCACCGTGGTGGCGGAGGTCGTGGGCGTCGTCGGGGCCGGGCGGCCCGCTGTCGTGGTCAGTGCGCATGCGTGTGTGCGTGCCCCCCGTGGTGGTGATGCCCGTGATGGTGACCGTGGTCGTGGTGATCGTGGTGGCCGTCGTCGTCCGGGTGGTAGTGCGGCTGCTGCGGCATGCCCACCTTGTCCTCGAAGCCCGGCAGCGCGATCCGGTACACGCACGAGTCGCAGTTCATGCGCAGGTCGCCCTTCACCGCCTCCTCGTACCGCTCCATCACCAGGTCAAGCAGCTCCGGCTCGGGGCCGATGACATCGGCCGAGCGCACCTCGACCTCGGGGTGCGCGGCCGCCCAGCCCTCGGTCTGCTGCCGCACCCGGTCCGGGAGGATGCCCGTGAAGAGGAAGTACGGCAGGACCACGATCCGCCGGGCGCCCAGCATCACGCACCGGTCCAGGCCCGCCGGCACGTCCGGCGCCGCCAGCGACACGAACGCCGTCTCCACGCCCGCGTACCCGCGCCCCTCCCACAGCAGCCGCGCCGCCTTGTGCACCTCGGCGTTGGCGTCGGGGTCCGTGGAACCCCGCCCGACCAGCAGCACGGTGACATCGGCCCGGTCCCCGGGAGTACGGCCCTTGCCGCCGCCCAGCGCCTCGTCCAGGCGCCGCTCCAGCACGTTCAGCAGCGACGGGTGCGGGCCCAGCGGACGGCCGTAGGAGTACGAGATCCCGGGGTGCCGCTCCTTCTCACGGGCCAGCGCCGCCGGGATGTCCCCCTTGGCGTGCCCGGCGGACACCAGCATCAGCGGTACGGCGGCGAAACGGCGCACCCCGCGCTCCACCAGCTCGGCGACCGCGTCGCCCAGCGGCGGCGGGGACAGCTCGATGAACCCGCCCGCCACGGGCAGTTCGGGGTGCCGGAGTCCCAGCTCCCGTACGAAGGACCGGAACGCCTCGGCGCCCGCTTCGTCCCGGGTGCCGTGACCGGCGATGAGCAGGGCGGGGGACGGGGTGGTCACGACTTCTCCTTCGAGACGGGCGCTACGGGGGATGTGAATGATGTGGTGGGTGACGATACGGGGTGGTAGAGGAGAGCGTTCAACGCGGCTGCCGCCACCGCCGAACCGCCCTTCTCGGAGATGTTGCTGACGGCGGGCAGCCCGCTCTCGCGCAGCGCGGCCTTGGACTCGGCCGCGCCCACGAAACCGACGGGCAGCCCGATGACGAGCGCCGGGTCCGCGTCCAGCGTGAGCAGCTCCTCCAGGGCGGTGGGCGCACAGCCGATCACCCACAGCGCCCCGGGGCCGACCTCCTCGTACGCCAGCCGGACCGCGTGCGCCGAACGCGTCAGCCCGGGGCCGGACGTCGCGTCCTTGAGACGGCACACGGTCTCGCGGCGCGTGATGCCCGCCGCGACCATCTCCACGTCGACGACGACCGGCGCCCCGCCGTGCAGCGCGGCGTGCGCCTTCTCCAGCGCGCCCTCGTCCGTGACGAGGTCCTCGGCGTACTCAAGGTCGGCCGCCGAGTGGATCACCCGCTCCACCACCGCGCGCGTCAGCGGCGGGAAGTGCGAGGTGTCCAGGCGGGCACGCAGCCGCCGGAAGGACTCCTGCTCGATCGGGTGCACGACCCGGCCCTCGGGGAACACCTGGCTCACTTGGGCTCCTCCTGCCATCGGTAACCGCGGGGCGTCACCATGCGCCCCGCGATCTGCCTCGTCGCGGTGTTGCCGACGGTCACGACGGTCATCATGTCGACGGTCGCCGGGTCCAGGGCCTGAAGCGTCGTCAGACGGCTGGACTCGTCGGGGCGTGAGGCGTTGCGTACGACACCGACCGGCGTCGTCGGCTCCCGGTGCCCGGCGAGGATCGCGAGCGCCTTCGGCAGCTGCCAGTCCCGGCCCCGGCTGCGGGGGTTGTAGAACGTCACCACGATGTCGGCCTCGGCCGCGGCCCGCACCCGCCGCTCGATGACCTCCCAGGGGGTGTGCAGGTCGGACAGGCTGATCGACACGTGGTCGTGGCCGAGAGGGGCGCCCAGGATCGCGCCGGCCGCGAGCGCCGCCGTCACGCCGGGCACGCCCACCACGTCGATGTCGTCGGACGCCTCCGCGAGCGCGGGCGACGCCATCGCGTACACGCCCGCGTCGCCGCTGCCGATCAGCGCGACCGCCTGCCCGCGCCGGGCCTCGGCGACCGCCGTGCGCGCCCGCTCCTCCTCGGCGCCCAGCCCGGACTCAAGGATGCGGGTGCCGGGACGCAGCAGGTCGCGGATCTGGTCGACGTACTGGTCGAGGCCCACCAGCACGGAGGCGCGGCGCAGTTCGGCCTTCGCGCGCGGGGTGAGCAGGTCGCGGGCGCCGGGACCGAGCCCGACGACCGCGAGCCGGCCGCGCGCGGGGCGCCGTACGACGGCACAGGTCGCCATGGCGGGCCGGCCGTCCGCGCGCTCGGACTTCCGCTTGGGGACGAGGAGTTCACCGCCGCGCACCAGGGCCGCGGCCTCGGCCACGGACGGCGTGCCGACGGCGGCGAGCGGCGCGTCCGAGGGGTTGGGCACCTGTACGAGGGCCAACTCCTCGGCGCCGTACGTCACCACGGGTACCCCGAGCCGCTCGGCCGCCCCGACGATGCCGGGCTCACCGGCCTTGGCGTCCACGGTCGCGAGCTCGGCCACGGAGCCGGCGGACAGTCCCGCGTCGCGCAGAGCGCCCTGGACGAGGTCGAGGACCTCCTCCACCGGGGCGTCCTTGGAGGCGCCCACACCGACGACGAGGGACGGCGGACGGAGGACGACCTCGCGCTCGGCGGGCCGTTCGACGGCACGGTCGGTGAGGCGGATGACGTACGCCCCTTCGTCCGCCCCCTTGTTCGCCACCTTCAGCGGAGGCAACGGCCAGGCCACCTCCGCCTCCAGCACGACCGGCTCACCGTCCAGCAGAGCCCGCGTCACCCCCGCGACATCGCCCTCCACGGGCAGCCCGAGCGTGTCCAGCCCCGGCACGCCCACCGCGTCCGTCGCCGTCGTCACCACCGGCTTGGCGCCCAGCAACTCGCCCACCTCCACGGCGAGTTCGTTGGCTCCGCCCGCGTGCCCGCCGACGAGGGACACGGCGAACCGCCCGGCCTCGTCCACGCACACCACGCCCGGGTCGGACGCCTTGTCGCCCAGCAGCGGAGCGAGAAGCCGGACCACCGCGCCCGTGGCGAGGAAGCACACCAGCTGCTCGCACTCCCCGAACGCCCGCCGCACGGCATCCGGTACGGACCCGTCGTACACACGCGTGCGCTCCGGCCACGCCGCGGCCAGCCGGTCACGGGCGGCCGCGCCCGCCGCCGTGGCGGAAATCAGGCCGATCACTGGGACACTCCTTCAGCTCGCGCCGGAGGCCTGGCGCCCCACAGCAGGAAAACGGGGTTGGTCGCCGCCAGCCGGGTCACGTCGCCCGGCAGCGGCGCCAGCCGCGACGACTGCAACAGGACGCCGTCACAGTCGAATCCGGCGCCGGAGAGCGCCTCGCGCGCGGCGGGAACCCGGTCGAGCGCCGCCATGGCGACCACCACGGTCCGCCGGGCGCGCCGGGCGCAGGCGGTGACGATGGCGGGCAGCTCGCGTCCCCCGCCGCCGATGAACACGGCGTCCGGGTCGTCGAGATCGGACAGCACGGTGGGCGCCGCCCCGTGCACGACCTGGACGTCGACGCCGTGCGCCGCCGCATTGGCCCGGATCCGCTCCACCCCGTCCGGCGTCTTCTCGACCGCGGTGACGGCGGCGCCGAGGCGCGCGCACTCCACGGCCACGGAACCGGAGCCGGCGCCGATGTCCCACACCAGGTCACCGAGGCGCGGACCGAGCCGGGCCAGCGCCAGCGCCCGCACCTCGAACTTGGTGATCATCGAGTCGCGGTGCGCGAACGCCTCCTCGTCCAGAGCCCATCCGGCCGGACGTGGCGCGGGCCCGGCCACGGTGCGCAAGGGGGCGACCGTCCGCTTCTCGTCCAGGCACAGCACGACGTTCACCGCGTCGCCCCACCCCCGGCTCGCTGCCTCGGCCGGTGTGACCCGCTCGATCCGCTCGCGCCGGGGATCGCCCAGCGCGGTCGCCACGACGAGGACGCGTCCGCTGGACCGGAGGCCCGCGCCCAGTTCGGCCGGCCCGGAGCCCGGACCCGTGAGCACCGCCACCTTCGGGTGCGCCCGGCACACGTTCAGCGCTGTCCGCAGATCGCGCCCGTGGGCGCTCACCACCACAGCGTCGTCCCACGGCAGCCCGGCACGCGCGAAGGCGGTGGCGACGGACGACACACCGGGCCGTACGTCGAGGCGCCGCGCCCCGAACCGCTGGGCCAGCACCCGGACGATCCCGAAGAAGCCGGGGTCGCCGGAGGCGAGGACGACGATCCGCCGTTCCTCGGCCTTCTCCAGGTGCTCCTGGATCGCGTCCAGCGCGGGCGCCAGCGGACCGAGGACGATCCGCTCGACGGTGCGCGGCAGCCCCGAGGCCTCCAGATGCCTGCGCGCCCCCACGACCAGTGCCGCCCCGTCCAACGCCTTCTTGGCGTCCGGGGTGAGGGGCGCCCCCGTCCCCGTACCGATGACGGTGATCACGTCGTGGCCTCTCGCCCGGCGCCTTCGGCCATGTTCCTTTCGGCCGTGTCCATTCCGGCGGCGGCCCTTTCCGTCGCGTCCCGCCGCGCCTCACGCAGGGCCCTGCGCGCCGCGGGGTCGGCCTTCCGGTAGCCGTGGAAGTGGCCCGGGTGGTACAGGTGCGACCGTGTGCCGTGCGCGTCGAGGGCCGGGCCGACCAGGAACAGCGTGTGCTTCCACAGCTTGTGCTCCTTGACGGTCTCCTCCAGCGTTTCGATCGTGCACCTCACGACCAGTTCCTCGGGCCAGGTGGCCTGGTAC
This sequence comes from Streptomyces sp. NPDC046862, assembly GCF_040704615.1. Classification (NCBI taxonomy): domain Bacteria; kingdom Bacillati; phylum Actinomycetota; class Actinomycetes; order Kitasatosporales; family Streptomycetaceae; genus Streptomyces; species Streptomyces sp. NPDC046862. Next base: position 297,878 of record NZ_JBEYXP010000002.1, read on the forward strand.
GCGACGATCACGGGCGTGCTGGTCGGATAGCCGCCCTCCAGCAGCTCCCGCACCAACTGGCCGCTGCGGGCCGCGGACAGGAAGACCGCCATGGTCGTGCCGTGCCGCGCGAACTCCCGCACCTCCTCACCCGGCGGCATGGGCGTCTTGCCACCGCCGAGCCGGGTCAGCACCACGGACTGCGCGACCTCGGGAATCGTCAACTCGCGCTGGGCGAGCGCCGCCACGGCCGAGAAGGACGACACCCCGGGCACGATCTCGGTCGCGATCCCGATCCCGGCACACCGGTCGAGCTGTTCCTGCGTACCGCCCCACAGGGCCGGGTCACCGGAGTGGATGCGGGCGACCTTCAGCCCTTCCTCGCGGGCGCGTTCGTACACGGCGACGACGTCCTCCAGCGACATGGTCGCCGAGTCCAGGATCGACGCGTCCTCGCGCGCGTGGTCGAGGACCTCCGACTGCACGAGGCTGGCCGCCCAGATCACGACGTCCGCCTCCGCGATCGCGCGTGCGGCACGGAACGTCAGCAGGTCGGCGGCGCCGGGGCCGGCACCGACGAAGGTCACCTTGCCGGTGGGGGCATCGGCCATGGGGATCGGTCCTCTCTGGGGTGGTGCGGGTACTGCTCGGGGGGTTGCGGGTATCGCCAGGGGTGTTGCCGGCCGGCTGTCGCTCAGGGGCGGTGTCCGCTCCCCCTAGGGGCAGTGACGGGCCATGCGGGGTGCCGCGTGCGTGAACGCCCGCCGATCGGATAGCAAGAGCACATGGCGGTCTTCGTCGCGCTCGGCGCGTTCCTGATGACGCTGGCCGGCGGCTGGACGGCACAGCGCGTGACGGACCGCCGTCACCTGGTGCTGGGCCTGGCCGGCGGCCTGATGCTCGGTGTGGTGGGCCTGGACCTGCTGCCGGAGGCGCTTCAGGCGGCCGGCAACGAGATCCACGGCGTCCCCGCGGCGCTCCTGCTCTTCGTCGCCGGATTCCTCCTGGCCCACATGGTGGAACGCCTGCTGGCGGCCCGTCAGGCGGCGCACGGGGCCGAGGAGAGCAACGGCCGCACGCCCGAAGTCGGCCTCACGGCCGCCGCCGCGATGGTCGGCCACAGCGCGATGGACGGCGTCGCCATCGGTGCCGCCTTCCAGGTGGGCGGAGGCATGGGCGTGGCCGTGGCGCTCGCGGTGATCGCCCACGACTTCGCGGACGGCTTCAACACGTACACGATCACCAGCCTGTACGGGAACGCCCGCCGCCGGGCCCTCGTGATGCTGTTCGCGGACGCGGCGGCGCCCGTCGTCGGCGCGGCCTCGACCCTGCTCTTCACGATCCCCGAGCAGGCGCTCGGCTGCTACCTCGGCTTCTTCGGCGGGGCGCTGCTGTACCTCGCCGCCGCGGAGATCCTGCCCGAGGCACACCACGAACACCCGGCGGGCACCACGCTGTTGGCGACGGTCGCGGGCGCGGGGTTCATCTGGCTGGTGGTGGGCATCGCGGGCTGACGCGGAACCCGGATCGCCGCTCACAACTTCCCGCCGCGTCCGCCGTCGCGCGGGGCGGGCGCGATGAGGGTGGAGAGGTAGGGCAGCGGCCCGTCGTCGAGTGCGTCGGCGGACCGGATGGACTCCTCGGGCAGCCCGAGCGCGGACCCCCACACGGCTCCCTCGACCCGTCCGGTCTCGCGCAGCACCTCGGCCACCTCCCGTGCCTGCCGCCCGAACTTGTACGCGACGACCGTGCCGGGCCCGCTCAGCGCCTCCTTCAGCGTGGCGGCCCCCGCGGTCACCGGCACGAGCGTGAGCGGCTCGGTCCCCTCGGTCAGTACGGCACCGGAGCGGGCGGCGAGATCCTGCATGGCGGTGATCCCGGGCACGGTCTCGACTCCCACCCCAGGCACCAACTCCACGATGGTCTGGGCGAGATAGGTGAACGTGGAGTACACGTTCGGATCACCGATGGTGGCGAAGGCGACCGAGGGGTACTTCCCGAGCAGCTCGGCCACCCGCCGCCCCGCGGCGTCCCACGCGGCCTCGCGCCGCCCCCGGTCGGTGCGCTCGTTCAGCGCGAACACGACCCGTACGACCTTCTCCTGCGGCACGTAGTGCAGGACGGTCGCCTCGGCCCGCCCGGGCTCGACGCCATCTTTTCCATCCGACGCAGCCATCACCGGCACGACGACGACGTGCGCCGCACGCAGGGCGTTGACGCCCTTGACGGTCACCAGCTCGGGATCGCCGGGCCCGACCCCGACTCCGATCAGCCTGCTGCTCATGACGTCCGGCACCTCTCCACGAACCGACGGGCCACACCGGGCGAGGACGCCCAGTGGGTGTGCAGATAACTCGCGTGCACGCCTCGCTGCACGAAACCTTCGACGCGCCTCTCCGGAGCGCGCACGCCCCACGCGGGAGCCGCCCCCGCACCCGGCTCGACCACGGTCCGGTGGAACTCGTGCCCCCGCATCCGGGTCCCGGCGGGGGCGAGCGAACTGTCGCTGACGGCAACGGCGTCCCGGTACCCGAGGGTGAGCCGCTCGCCCATCCCGGCGCTCGCGTCGATCACCCCGCACATGGGCTGCCCGTCGAGCTCCCGGCACAGATACAGCAGCCCGGCACACTCGGCGGCAACGGGAGCACCGCTCCCGGCGAGCGCGGCGACGGCTTTCCGCAGGGGTCCGTTGGCGGACAGCTCGGGGGCGTACACCTCGGGGAACCCGCCGCCGATGACCAGCCCGCGGGTCCCGTCGGGCAGTTGCTCGTCACGAAGGGGATCGAACGCGACGACTTCGGCTCCGGCGGCGGCGAGCAGTTCGGCGTGCTCGGCATAGGAGAAGGTGAAGGCGGACCCACCGGCGACGGCGACAACGGGCCGATCCGGCACCCCCGCCCCGTCCGCCACCCCAGGCCGGTCCGGCACTCCCGGCCGGTCCGGCATCCCCGGCTGGTCCGGCATCCCCGGCTGGTCCGGCATTCCCAGCCCGTCCGGCGTTTGAGGACGAGGCCGTTCAGGCCGATACGGGGGTTCGGGGGCGGAGCCCCCGAGGTCGGGAACGGGAAGGGGCGGCGGGGGCGAAGAACCGAGCACCTCAGCCGCGTCCCAGGCCGCACACGACAACGCACCGGCACTCCGCGCCAGCGCGAGCAACCCCTCGAGGTCGCACCCCGCGGTCACCTGCCCCGCCATGGCGTCCACGGCCTCGACCGCCTCGGCCCGCCGCTCCGCGACCGGCACCAGCCCAAGGTGCCGCGAGGGCGTATCCACCTGGGCGACCCGCCTCAGCACCCCCAACACCGGCACCCCGGCCGAGTCCAACGCCTCCCGGAGCAAAGCCTCGTGCCGGTCCGACCCCACCTTGTTCAGGATCACGCCCCCGACCCGCACCTCCGGGTCCCAGGACGCGAACCCGTGCACCAGCGCCGCCACCGACCGCGACTGCGACGACGCGTCGACGACCAGCACGACCGGCGCCCGCAAGAGCTTCGCCACGTGAGCGGTGGACGCGAGTTCCCCCTCGCCCGCGGCCCCGTCGTACAGACCCATCACACCCTCGACGACCGCGAGATCACACCCGCGCGCCCCGTGCGCGAACAGCGGCCCGACCAACTCCGGCCCGCACAGGTACGCGTCGAGGTTGCGCCCCACGCGCCCCGTGGCGAGCGCGTGATACCCGGGATCGATGTAGTCCGGCCCCACCTTGTGCGGGGACACGGCGAGCCCCCGCGCGGCGAACGCGGCCATCAACCCCGTGGCGACGGTGGTCTTGCCGCTGCCGGAGGCCGGCGCGGCAATGACCAACCGGGGCACAGATGTCACCACTCGATGCCCCTCTGGCCCTTCTGGCCCGCGTCCATCGGGTGCTTGACCTTGGACATGTCGGTCACGAGGTCGGCGAAGTCCACCAGCTTTCCGGGCGCGTTCCGCCCGGTGATCACGACATGCTGGGTCCCGGGCCGGTCGCGGAGCACGTCGACGACCTCATCGGTGTCCACCCACCCCCAGTGCATCGGGTACGCGAACTCGTCGAGCACATACAGCTTGTACGTCTCGGCGGCCAGGTCCCGCTTGACCTGCTCCCAGCCCTCCCGGGCCTTCTCCTCGTTGTCCATCTGGGAGTCCCGCTGGACCCAGGACCACCCCTCGCCCATCTTGTGCCAGTCGACGGACCCGCCCTCGCCGGAGGCGCCGAGCACCCGCAGCGCGTTCTCCTCGCCGACCTTCCACTTCGCCGACTTGACGAACTGGAACACCCCGATCGGCCACCCCTGGTTCCAGGCGCGCAGAGCGAGCCCGAAGGCAGCGGTCGACTTGCCCTTCCCGATCCCGGTGTGGACGACGACAAGCGGCCGGTTACGACGCTGACGAGTCGTCAGGCCGTCGTCCGGCACCACACTCGGCTGTCCCTGCGGCACTACGCGGCCCTCCTTGAGTTGCCCTGAACTTCCTTGACCAGCCCGGCGATCGAGTCCGCCCGCAGCTCGTCCAGCGTCACCGCCGTACCACCGAGCTCACCCGCGAGCTGCCCGGCGAGCCCCAGCCGCACCGGCCCCGACTCGCAGTCCACGACCACGGACGCGACGCCCTCGGCCGCGAACAGCCGGGCCGCCCGCCCGGCCAGCGCCACCGGCTCGGGACCACCGGTGGCCCGCCCGTCGGTGACGACCACGACCAGCGCCCGGCGCGCCGGATCCCGCAGCCGCTCCACCCGCAGCACGTCGTGCGCCTTCAGCAGCCCCGCCGCCAGCGGAGTCCGGCCGCCCGTGGGCAGCGACTCCAGCCGGGCCGCCGCGGCGTCCACGGACGACGTGGGCGGCAACGCCACATCGGCCGCCGACCCGCGGAAGGTCACCAGCCCCACCTTGTCCCGCCGCTGGTAGGCGTCCAGCAGCAGCGACAGCACGGCGCCCTTCACGGCGCTCATCCGCTGCCGGGCCGCCATCGACCCGGAGGCGTCGACGACGAACAGCACGAGGTTGCCCTCACGCCCCTCCCGCGCGGCCTGCCGCAGATCGTCCCGCCGTACGACGAGCCCCGGCCCGGACCGCCCCCGCGCCCGCTGGTGCGGCGCGGCGGCCTGTACTGTCGCCGCCAGGTGCAGCTTGGTGAGCGCCCCCCGGGGCCGCCGGGCCCCGGTGGTCCGCCCGTGCTCCGTCCGCGCCCGCGACCGCCGCCCGGCGGCACCCTCACCGATCCCGGGCACGCTCAGCACCTTGGTGCGGAACGGCTCGGAGGCCCGTGCCGCGGACTGCTCGCCCGAGCCGGACGGCTGCGGCTCCCCGCTCTCACCCGCCTCGGGACGGGCCGCGGAGTCACCGCTCTGCGGTTCGCCGTCGTCCGGCGTCGGCTGTCCGCCGTCTCCGCCGCCCCCTCCGGGACCGTCGGGGTCGGGATCCTGGTCGTCCTCCTCGCCGGAGAACTCCTCCAGGGTCTGGTCCAGCCTGTCCTCGTCCAGGCCCGGCGCGTCGAACGGGTTGCGGCGCCGGCGGTGCGGCAGCGCGAGCAGCGCGGCCTGCCGTACGTCCTCCGCGAGGACGTCGGTCCGCCCGGCCCACGCGGCCAGCGCGGTCGCGGTCCTGGCCATCACGATGTCGGCCCGCATACCGTCCACCTCGAAGGCCGCGCAGGTCGCCGCGATCTGCCGCAGCGCCCCGTCGCCCAGCCGCACCGACGGCAACAGTTCGCGCGCCGCCACGATCCGGGCCCGTACGGCGGTCTCCTCGTCGGCCCAGCGCGCCGTGAAACCGGCCGGGTCGTCGTCGTAAGCGAGCCTGCGCCGTACGACCTCCACCCGCTGGTCGGGCTCCCGCGAGGCGGCGACCTCCACGGTCAGCCCGAACCGGTCCAGCAACTGCGGCCGCAGCTCGCCCTCTTCGGGGTTCATGGTCCCGACGAGCAGGAAACGGGCCGCGTGCCGTACGGAGACACCCTCGCGTTCGACGTACGACGCGCCCATCGCCGCCGCGTCGAGGAGGAGGTCGACCAGGTGGTCGTGCAGCAGGTTGACCTCGTCGACGTAGAGGATCCCGCGGTGCGCGTCGGCGAGGAGCCCCGGCTCGAAGGCCTTCACGCCCTCCGCCAGCGCCCGCTCGATGTCCAGCGCGCCCACCAGCCGGTCCTCGGAGGCACCGACGGGCAGCTCGACCATCCGGGCCGGCCGCTCGGCCCCGGCCCCGGCCTCGTGCGGCCCGTCCGGGCACGCCGGGTCCGGCTTCGCCGGGTCACAGGAGAAACGGCACCCGGGGACGACGGGAACCTCGGGCAGCAGCGCGGACAACGCCCGCACCGCGGTGCTCTTCGCGGTCCCCTTCTCCCCGCGGACCAGCACACCACCGACCGCCGGTGACACGGCGTTCAGCAACAGCGCGAGCCGCAGATCGTCCTGCCCGACGACAGCCGTGAACGGGAACGGGGTACTCACTTGTCGTCGCCCTCCAGGTCGCCTTCCAGTTCCAGGTAGGTGGCGCGCAGCCGCTCCAGCGTGTCCGCGTCCGGCTCCGCCCACAGCCCGCGGTCGGCCGCCTCCAGCAGCCGCTCGGTGACGCCGCGCAGCGCCCACGGGTTGGACTTCTTCATGAAGTCCCGGTTCTCCGCGTCGAAGACGTACTCCGCGCTGAGCTTCTCGTACATCCAGTCGTCGACCACGCCCGCCGTGGCGTCGTAGCCGAAGAGGTAGTCGACGGTCGCCGCCATCTCGAAGGCGCCCTTGTAGCCGTGCCGGCGCATGGCCGCCATCCAGCGCGGGTTGACCACCCGGGCGCGGAACACCCGGTGCGTCTCCTCACCGAGGGTGCGGGTCCTCACCTGGTCGGGTACGGCCGAATCACCCACGTATGCCTCGGGGTTGGCGCCGGTCAGGTGCCGCACCATGGCGACCATGCCGCCGTGGTACTGGAAGTAGTCGTCGGCGTCCACCAGGTCGTGCTCGCGCGTGTCCACGTTCTTCGCGGCGACGGCGATCCGCTTGAACGCGGTCTCCATGTCCCCGCGCGCCGCCCGCCCGTCGAGCCCGCGCCCGTAGGCGTACCCGCCCCAGACGGCGTACACCTCGGCGAGATCGGCGTCCGAGCGCCAGTTCCGGGCGTCGATGAGAGGCAGCAGGCCCGCGCCGTACGCCCCCGGCTTGGAGCCGAAGATACGGGCCGTCGCCCGCCGCCGGTCGCCGTGCTCGGTGGTGTCCTCGTCGGCGTGCGCCTTCACGAAGTTCTGCTCGGCGGGCTCGTCCAGCTCGGCGACCTTGCGGACCGCGTCGTCGATCAGCCCCACCACGTGCGGGAACGCGTCCCGGAAGAAACCGGAGATGCGGACCGTGACGTCGATGCGCGGCCTGCCCAGCTCCGCCAGGGAGATGATCTCGAAGCCGGTCACCCGGCGCGAGGCGTCGTCCCAGACCGGGCGGCAGCCCAGCAGGGCGAGGATCTCGGCGATGTCGTCACCCTGGGTGCGCATCGCCGACGTTCCCCAGACGGTGAGGCCGACGGACTTCGGGTACTCACCGGTGTCCTGCAGATAGCGGGCGACCAGTGAGTCGGCGAGCGACTGCCCGACCTCCCAGCTCAGCCGGGACGGAATGGCCTTGGGGTCGACGGAGTAGAAGTTCCGGCCGGTCGGCAGGACGTTGACCAGACCGCGCGTGGGGGAGCCGGACGGACCGGCCGGGACGTAACCGCCGTCCAGCGCCCTGAGGATGTGACCGATCTCGTCGGTGGTCCGCGCCAGCCTGGGCACGACCTCGGTGCACGCGAACTCCAGCACGGCCACCGCCTCGGGGAGTTCGGTGCCGAGCACGTCCCGCACCAGGGACGGCACGGCCGCGGCGTCCCACCCGCGCTCCTCCATGCCCTCCGCGACCCGCCGGCACAGCTGCTCCAGCAGGTCGATGGCGTCGGCAGCCGTACGGGAGGGGCCGTCGACGAGATCCGACAGCTCCACCGGGACCTTCACCGGAGCACCCGGCTCTCCGAGCAACTCCTTCTCCACCAGCCCGAAATGAGCCGCAAGCGAGGCGCGCAGCCCCGGCAGCGCGTTCGCCTGCCCGCCCCACACCTGGGAGGCGCGCAGGACGGCGAGCACCAGGTTGACGCGCGGCTCGTCCTCCGGCCCGCCACCGAGGATGTGCAGCCCGTCGCGGATCTGCACGTCCTTGATCTCGCACAGATAGCCGTCGATGTGCATGACGAACTCGTCGAAGTCGCCGTCCTCGGGCTGCTCGTCGACGTGCAGGTCGTGGTGCAGCTCGGCCGCCTTGACCAGCGTCCAGATCTGCGCCCGGACGGCCGGGGCCTTCGTCGGGTCCAGGTCGGACACGAGCGCGTACTCGTCGAGGAGCTGTTCCAGCTTGGCGAGGTCGCCGTAGGTGTCGGCGCGCGCCATGGGCGGTACGAGGTGGTCGACGACCGTGGCGTGCCCGCGCCGCTTGGCCTGGGTGCCCTCGCCGGGGTCGTTGACGATGAAGGGGTAGACCAGCGGGAGGTCGCCGAGGACGGCGTCCGGCGCGCAGCCACCGCTCAGTCCGAGGCCCTTGCCCGGCAGCCACTCCATCGTGCCGTGCTTGCCCATGTGGACGATCGCGTCGGCGCCGAAACCGTTCTCCAGCCAGCGGTAGGCGGCCATGTAGTGGTGCGAGGGCGGCATGTCCGGGTCGTGGTAGATCGCGATCGGGTTCTCACCGAAGCCGCGCGGCGGCTGGATCATGACGACGACGTTCCCGAACTGCAGGGAGGCGAGCACGATGTCGTCCCCGTCGACGTAGAGGCTGCCCGGCGGCTCGCCCCACGCCTGAAGCATGCCGTCGCGCAGCTCCGGGTCGAGCTTGTCGAACCACGCCCGGTAGTCGGCCAGCGGCACGCGCGCGGGAGCGGCGGCCAGTTGGTCCTCGGTCAGCCACTCGACGTCGTGACCGCCGGCCTCGATGAGCCGGTGGATCAACTCGTCGCCGTTGTCGGGGTATCCCTCGACGACGTACCCGGCGTCCCGCAGCGCGTCCAGCACCCGCACCGCCGACGCGGGCGTGTCGAGGCCGACCGCGTTGCCGACCCGCGAGTGCTTGGTCGGGTACGCGGTGAAGACCAGCGCGAGCTTCTTGTCGGCGTTCGGCTTGTGCTTCAGCCGGGCGTGCCGTACGGCGATTCCTGCGACTCGGCCGGCCCGCTCGGGGTCGGCGACGTACACCGGGACGTCGTCCGGGCCCTGCTCCTTGAAGGAGAAGGGGACGGTGATCAGCCGCCCGTCGAACTCCGGGATCGCGACCTGCATCGCCGCGTCCATGGGGGAGAGGGCGGCGTCGGACTCGTCCCAGGCGCTCCTCGACGAGGTCAGACAGAGACCCTGCAGCACCGGGACGTTCAGTTCGGCGAGCGCCCCGATGTCCCAGGACTCCTCGTCGCCGCCGGCCGACGCCTGCGAGGCGTGCGTGCCGCCGGCCGCGAGCACGGTGGCGACGAGTGCGTCGGCCCGCCCGAGGAGCTCGTACAGCCCGGCGTCCGCGCCGCGCAGCGAACCGCAGTACACGGGGAGGGCGTTGGCGCCGCGTGCCTCGATGGCGTCGCACAGGGTGTCCACGAAGGCGGTGTTGCCGCTCAGCTCGTGGGCCCGGTAGAAGAGCACACCGACGGTCGGCCGGCCGCCGGCGAGGGAGCGCTCGCCGTGCACGCCGTACTCGGGCATCTTCAGCGGCTCGTCGAAGCCCTCGCCGGTCAGCAGCACGGTGTCGGAGAGGAACCGGGCCAGCTCGGTGAGGTTCGCGGGCCCGCCCTCGACGAGGTACCGCAGCGCCTCCGCCACGACACCCGCCGGCACGGACGACTCGGCCATCAACTCCGCGTCGGGCACGGCCTCCCCGCCGAGCAGCACGGTCGGGACGCCGGACGCCCTGAGCGCGGCCAGCCCGTCCTCCCAGGCGCGCTTGCCGCCGAGCAGCCGTACGACGGCGATGTCCGCGCCCTCGATCAGCCCCGGCAGTTCCTCGGCGACATCGACCCGGGTCGGGTTGCCGATCCGGTAGGAGGCGCCGGAGGCACGGGCCGCCAGCAGATCGGTGTCGGCGGTCGACAACAACAACACTGTGCTCATGCGGGCGCTCCCGGTGGAATGAAAGGCAGTCCTTGCGGCGCGCCCGACTCGATGAGCCGCCACAGCGCGTCCGTGTCCGCGTGCTGTTCGATCAGGTCGCCGAGCCGGTCGAGCTGTTCCTCGCGCAGCGCGGCGAACGACGTGTCGGGGGCCGGGACGAAGCGGCGGCTCGCGGCGGCGGCCACCTCGCGCAGGAAGGCCCGCCGGAAACCGTCCGACTCCAGCGAGCCGTGCCAGTGCGTGCCCCACACGGCACCGACCCGGCATCCGTCCAGGCTGTGTCCATTGTCATCAGAGATGAACGTTTCACCGCCGGTGACGTCGGCGACCCCGTGGTGGATCTCGTACCCCTCGACCCGCTCGCCGAGGGCTTCGCCGACGGGGCGGGTGAGGGTCTTCTCGCGGGCGAACCGCACCCGCACGGGCAGGACCCCGAGCCCGTCGACGTGCCCTCGCCGGGACTCGACGTCGTCCTCGATGTGCTCGCCGAGGATCTGGAAGCCACCGCAGATGCCGAGGACCGGACGTCCTTCCGCGGCCCTTCGGACAAGGGCGTCCGCGAGCCGGCGTTCCCCGAGCCACTCCAGGGCCCGTACAGTGCCGCGCGTCCCCGGGATCACCACCAGGTCGGCGTCCGCCAGCTCCTCCGGCCGGTCCACGAAGCGCACCACGACACCCGGCTCGGCGGCCAGCGCGTCCACGTCCGTGAAGTTGGACATGAGGGGGATGGCACAGACGGCGACCCGGAGCACGTCCTCACCCACGCCAGGGGCGACGTTCGACTCCCGTACCGTCCCTCGCAGGGACACCCTCAGCCCGTCCTCCTCGTCGATGCCGAGCCCGTGCCGGAAGGGCAGTACGCCGTACGTGCGCCGTCCGGTGAGGTCGCGGAGCATGTCGAGCCCGGGTTCCAGCAGGGAGACGTCCCCCCGGAACTTGTTGACGAGGAACCCGGCGACGCACTCCTGGTCCTCGCGCGACAGCAGGGCGACGGTCCCGAAGAAGGAGGCGAAGACGCCGCCCCGGTCGATGTCACCGACGACGAGGACGGGAAGCCGCGGCCGGGCATTTCGGGCGATGCCCATGTTCACGATGTCGGTCCGCCGCAGATTGATCTCGGCAGGACTGCCGGCCCCCTCACAGATCACCGCGTCATACGTGCCCCGCAACTCGGCCAGGCACTCCAGCACGGTCCCGAGCAGCTTCTGCTGCCGCCCCCCGTGATAGCCACGTGCGCTCAACTCGCCCACGGGCTTGCCGAGGAGCACCACCTGACTGCTCTGCTCCCCGCCCGGCTTGAGCAGCACGGGGTTCATCAGCGCGGTCGGCTCGACCCGGCAGGCCTGGGCCTGCATGGCCTGGGCCCGCCCGATCTCGGCGCCTTCACACGTCACGAAGGAGTTGAGGGACATGTTCTGCGCCTTGAAGGGCGCGACCTTGACGCCCTGTCGCACCAGCCACCGGCAGATCCCGGCGGTGACGACGCTCTTGCCGGCGTCCGAGGTGGTGCCGGCGACGAGAAGACCTCCGCTCATGCCCCGCGCCCCCTCGCGACGAGCCGTGCGGCGACACCGGCCCCCAACGCCAGCCAGCTCACCCGCCGCGACAGCCTCACGGCCCGTTCGATGTCGCCCACGTCCACGGCACGCCCCTTCCCGTTCAGCACAGGCCGATGCTCCACACGTCCGCCGTACGACAGGATCCCGCCCAGCCGCACCCCCAGCGCACCCGCGAACGAGGCCTCCACGGGACCGGCGTTGGGACTCGGGTGCCGGTCCGCGTCGGCTCGCCACGCCCGTACGGCGCCCCGCGGACGCGGACCCGCCACGGCCGCGAGGACGGCGGTGAGCCGGGCCCCCGGCCATCCCACGAGGTCGTCGAGCCGGGCGGAGGCCCAGCCGTAGCGCCGGTAGCGGGGCGACTTGTGCCCGACCATGGCGTCGAGGGTGTTCACGGCCCGGAAGCCCAGCAGCCCCGGCACCCCCGCGACGGAGCCCCACACCAGGGCTCCCACCACGGCGTCCGAGGTGTTCTCGGCGACGGACTCGACGACGGCCCGGGCGATCCCGTCGGCGTCGAGGGCCTGCGGGTCCCGTCCGCACAGATGCGGCAGCCGCTCCCGGGCACCCTCGACGTCCCCCGCCTGAAGGGCATGTCCGATGGTCCTGGCCTCGCGCGCGAGCGAAGTCCCCCCGACGACGGCCCAGGTGGCCGCGCCGGTCAGTGCGACGGAGGCGGTGGGCGACGTCCGTACGGCACGGGCGGCGACGGCTCCGAGCGTGACGGCGCCACCGGCGCACACGAGGGTGTGCAGCGCGCCCCACCCCCGGTGGTCCCGCCACAACACCCGCTCCACGGCACCCGCGGCCCGCCCGAACACGGCGACCGGATGCCCACGGCGGGGATCGCCCAGGAGCAGGTCACCGAGAAGCCCGGCGGCGGCGCCGTACGCGAAGACGCGATCGGCACGCATGCGTTCAGCCGACCGTGGTGACCGCTGGATCCGGCAGTGCGGTGGTGCTGAACCTCAATCGGCAGCCGAGCATGGCGTTATGTCCTCACTCAGGGTGTCCACGCCCTGGTTCGACGAGACCGACGGTGAGAGTTCCTGACTCCCGGGGATCGCTCCCCCGGTCACAGTGGCGGGACCGCGCCGGACTTCCACCGGCTTCCTCTTCTGCCGTCGTACATGGCTCCGGCAGTCCACCACGGGGTTGGAAGGGGCGTCAACTTGCCGTTGACCTGCGACGGGAGAGTGTGCTGAGGCCCACATACGTGTGGGGTGCGGGACGGCGTTCCGTCCCGCACCCCACACGCTCGCGTGGCGTGGTGTCAGGCCACGATCAGATAGATCCCGTACGCCACCGCCGCCGCGCAGGCGGCGAAGCACGCGTACGCCGCCGTCGTGGCGAGAGCCGCCGAGTCGCCGGAGGCCGTCGCCGTCTCGCGCTTGGAGAGGCCGACGATGCCGAGGGTGAACAGGCCGACGAGGGCCACGGTGACCACGAGGCTGACTCCGAACACGGAGCCGAGGGCTGCCCAGTCGATGTGCATGGTGGTGTCTCTTCCTTGCTCAGAGAGCGGACGCCGACGACTTCGCCGGGGTGTCGGCGGTGGCGGTGGCCGAGGCGGAGGCGGCGGCCGCGAGGTCGTCGGTGAGCGGGCCGACCGGGGGCGGGGTGACCGCCGCGATGGCCGTGGTCACGACGCCGGCGGGCTCGTCGCCGTCGTTCACGTTGGTGTGGTCGACCACCTCGCGGCGCGAGAGCAGCCAGATCGCCGCGCTGGACGCGACGAGGAAGACGGCTACCAGCGCCGTGCCCCAGGTGCCGAAGGAGGTCACCCACTCGGCGCCGGCGCCGACCAGGGCCGCGGCCGGGAGCGTCAGGCCCCAGGCGACGAACATGCGGGTGGCCGTGGACCAGCGGACCACACCGCCCTTGCGGCCGAGGCCCGCGCCCATCACCGATCCGGAGACGGAGTGCGTGGTGGAGAGGGAGAAACCGAGGTGGGAGGAGGCCAGGATGACCGTCGCCGCGCTGGTCTGGGCGGCGAAGCCCTGCTGCGGCTGGAGGTCGGTGAGGCCCTTGCCCATCGTGCGGATGATGCGCCAGCCGCCCAGGTAGGTGCCGAGCGCGATGGCGAGACCGGCGGAGAGGATGACCCAGACCGGCGGGTCGGAGTCGGGGGCGACCGCGCCGCCGGCGACCAGGGCCAGGGTGATGATGCCCATCGTCTTCTGGGCGTCGTTCGTGCCGTGGGCCAGCGAGACCAGCCCGGCCGAGGTGATCTGGCCGGCGCGGTAGCCCTTGGACGTGGCCTTGCCGTGGGCGTTCCTGCCGAGTGTGTACGTCAGCCGCGAGGCGAGCATCGCGGCGATGCCCGCGACCAGCGGCGCCGCGACGGCGGGGATCAGCACCTTGGTGACGAGGACGTCGCCGTGCACCGCGCCCGTGCCGGCCGAGGCGATGGTCGCACCGATGAGGCCGCCCATGAGGGCGTGCGACGAACTGGACGGGAGCCCGACGAGCCAGGTCAGGAGGTTCCAGAGGATGGCGCCGACCAACGCGGCGAAGATCACCTCTGGTCGTATGCCGGTCTCGTCGACGAGACCTTTGGAGATCGTGTTTGCGACCTCGATCGAGAGGAAGGCGCCGACAAGGTTGAGCACGGCGGACATGGCCACCGCGACCTTGGGCTTCATCGCGCCGGTCGAGATGGTGGTGGCCATCGCGTTGGCGGTGTCGTGGAAACCGTTCGTGAAATCGAACGCGAGAGCGGTGATCACCACGATCGCGAGGATCAGCGAGAAGTTTTCCATTTACCCGGGCTTCTTTTGGACGTCAGTGGCGTGTTGACCGTAGGCAACCTGGATGAACGGAAGATGAACTGGGTTGAACCGAGGGGTGTATCGATCGGGGTGTCGGCATTCCGTTTGTGGTGGGGGCCGGTGCCTGGGCGGTCGCTGGCGAGGCGCTGAGGCCATTGTGCCTCGAACGTATGCGGAGCGTTCCACTCCGCATACCCTCTGTATACCGCCTGTCCGCCCGTGCGCCCGGCACTGCCCGCACGCAGGTCGCGGTCGGTCGGGTTCTCAGCCCTTCGCGAACCGCTTCAGCTGGGCCGTCGACCCGTTGAAGAGGTTCTGGTCGCCCGGCAGGCTGCCACTGCCGTTGTCGTGCTGCCAGATCGTCCAGAACGTCCAGCCGCCGGGCAGTTCACCCGCGTCCGCCGAGTCGTAGCGCGCGAGCCACAGGGCGTGGTTCGAGCGGAAGGCCCTGCTGTTGCCGGTGCACGTCTTCCACCAGTGCGTGGTCGTGTAGATCACCGGACGGCGGCCGGTCTGCCGCCTCACCTCGTTGCTGAAGGCCTTGATCCAGTCGACCATCCTGGTCCTGCTGAGGCCGTAGCACTTCTTCTTCCTGTCGTACGGGTTGTACTCGATGTCGAGCGCCGGTGGCAGCGTCCAGCCGTCCGCGCGCCAGGCCCCGCCGTTGCGCAGGAAGTACGCGGCCTGGGTGGTGCCTGACGACTTGTTCGGCACCGCGAAGTGGTAGGCGCCGCGCACCAGCCCCACGTCACGGGAGCCGTTGTACTGCCGGCCGAAGTAGGGGTTGCGGTAGGTGTGGGACTCGGTCGCCTTGACGTAGACGAACCGGGCGCCCTTCGCCTTCGCCTTGGACCAGTTCACGTTCTTCTGGTGCGAGGAGACGTCGTGTCCCCTGGGCCTGCTCGCGGCCGAGACCTGAACCTCGGCGAGAGCGGCACCCCCTAATGCGAGCGCCGCCACCGACGCCGCTATGACACGGGAGCGGCGACGGGTCGACTTGTGGTCACGGGCCATGTTTCCCCCCGGAATGGCGACGTGTGCGAAAAATCGTCCAGACGTTACTGGAAGATCCTTGAAACACGGGCGATCACTGGCCAATCACGCCCGGGGGTGATGTGTCCGGATAAGTGTGCTGCCGGAGGCCGCCCTTCCGGCCTACACTCGCCCGGCCCGCCGCCACCTCGGCCGCGTGCCTGCCAGGATCGGGACATGGCCGATCGGGAACGGGACTTCAGAGACGTACGGGACGCGCGGGGGAACGAGGGGGAGACGGGCGCCGCCGGGCGAGAGGGCGTGCCGGACGACGTGGCGCGGGCGTGGGACGCACTCGTGGCGACGGCCCGCCGGACCGTGGCCGACGGTCTGGTCGTCGGTACGTCGGGCAACGTCTCCGTGCGCGTCGGCGACACGGTGCTGGTCACACCCACGGGAGTGCCGTACGACCGGCTGGCGCCCGGCGACGTCGTGGGCGTCGACCTCGACGGCCAACAGATCCTCGGCTCCCTCCGTCCGACGAGCGAACTCCCCATGCACCTGGCGGTCTACGGCAACACCGGCGCCCGCGCCGTCGTCCACACCCACGCCGTCCACGCCACGGCCGTCTCCACGCTCCTACGGGAACTGCCGCTGATCCACTACATGTCCGCCGCCCTCGGGGGAGCGGTCCGGGTCGCCGGGTACGCGACCTACGGCACGCGGGAGTTGGCCGAGAACATGCTGCGGTCCCTGGAGGGCCGCACAGCCTGCCTCCTTCAGAACCACGGCACGCTCACATACGGATCCACCCTCTCCGAGGCGTACGACCGCACGGCCCAACTGGAGTGGATGTGCCGCGTCTGGCTCACCGCGTCCTCCGTGCCGGGACTGACCCCGACGCTCCTGAGCCCCGAGCAGGTGGCGGAGGTGGGGGAGCGGTTGCGGGGGTACGGGCAGCCGGAGTGAGGGCAGGGCGGAAGCGAGGCGACCCGGCGTGAGGTGGCCCCGGAGTGAGACGGGCCGGGCGTGAGACGGCCCGGGAGTGAGACGGGCCGGGCGTGAGACGGCCCGGGAAGGGCACCCGCCGCGTGACGGTGACGGCGGTACGGGCGGCGGAGACGGGTCTGCCGGACGTCCGCCGGGCGTTCCCCGGAGTCCCCCGGGCCCGTCACTCCGAACCGTCCTCCCGCTGGCCGGGGGCCGAACCTGACAGGACACTGGAGGCGTGCGCACAGTCAAAGCCGCGGCCGCGGCCGCCACCGTCGCCCTCGCAGCCGGCGCGGCGAGCATCGCCGTCGGCCGGTTCGCCAGTGACGCCGCGCTGAAGGCGCCGGCGGGCGGACGGCTGCCCACGGAGCCCCGGCTGACCGTCCACGCGACGGCCGCGGGGCAGATCACCCTCACCCGGGACCTCGCCTCCCGGCGGCCCGGCACGTACGGCCTCGCGGGCAACGGCTCGCACGCGGTCGTCGGCCCGGTCCTGGACGCGGCCGCCCACTCCGCCGACACCGTCGTACGCCGCCTGGAGCGCGTCACCCACGGCACCCTCGAACCCGGCGACAAGGTGTGGCTCACCCCGAACATCCACCTCGGCGATCCGGGTGCCGCCCTCGGCCTCGACCACACCGACGTCGAGGTGCCCGGCGAACTGGGCGCCCTGCCCGCCTGGTTCGTGCCCGCGGCCCGCGACACCTGGGTCATCGCCGTGCACGGCCTGGGCGCCACCCGTGAACAGGCCCTGAACGTCCTGCAGTTCCTCCACGGCCGCCGGCTCCCCGTCCTCGTTCCCGCCTACCGCGGTGACGCCGGGGCGCCCCGGTCCCCGGACGGACTGAACCACTTCGGCGAGACCGAGTGGCGCGACCTGGACGCGGCCATCCGCTACGCCGTGGGTCGGGGCGCCCAGCAGATCGTCCTGCACGGCTGGTCCACCGGCGCCACCATGGCCCTGCGTGCCGCCGCCCACTCCGCCCTGCGCGAGCGTGTCACCGGTCTCGTGCTGGACTCTCCCGTCCTGAGCTGGGAGACCACGCTGCGTGCCCTCGCGGCGGCCCGCCGCACCCCCGGCGCCCTGCTGCCGCTGGCCGTCCGCGCCGCCCAGGGCCGCACCGGCCTGCGCGGCGACCGGGTCCAGGCCGCCGTCGTGCCCGAACAGCTCAAGGTGCCGGTCCTGATCTTCCACGGCCCCGACGACACGATCGCCCCCTGGTCCCTCTCCCGCGCGCTCGCCGACCGCAATCCGAACCAGGTCGCCCTGCGCACGGTCCCGGACGCCCCCCACGGCGCCATGTGGAACGCCGACCCGGCGGGCTACGAGGAGGCACTGCGCCGCTTCCTGACGCCCTTGATGTAGAGGAGGGGAGGCGGCGCCGAGGGCCGAAGGCCGCGCGAGAAGTACGGCCATCGGGGCGCCGGGGCGCGCTCAGCCCCCGGCCGGGGCCCCGGCAGCCACCCCTCCCGTGGCGGCGGCGCTCATTCCGCTTCTGGGTCGGACAAGGCGCCGCTCACACGTGTCGAGCCCTTGTCGAGCCCCTTCGTTGGCCATCCCTGTCGCCCCCCGTGACATTCCGTTTGGGTTTTCGGACCGTCAACCGGAAGACTGCCCCTGTGACGTCCCGTACCCCGCGCGACTCCAGGCTCCGACTCGTCAGCCCGCGAAACCTGGCCGCCGCTCCCCGAGCAGCAGTGACCCAGCGCCGCCGACCGGCCCCCCGCCCCCCGGAGGGCACCCCTCCACGGGCGGAACTCGCCCGCGTGGCCCGCGCCGTTCTGGCGGACGCGGCCCGCGTCGCCCGCTGGGCCGACGCCGCCCTCCGCCCGGGCCGCGAGGGAGCGAGCTCCGACGGCAATGGCACCCTCTCCGGCGCGACCGCCGAACGGGCCGCCGCCGAGCTGGGGCTGACTCCGGATCAGGTCCGCCACGACTGGGACACGGCACGTCTCGCCGGGCTCGTCGAGGTGCACGGCGACACCGCCCGCCCCGGCTGGCGGCTGCGCGCCTGGAACCGCGACGACAGCGCCGTCCTGCGCGGCTGGGTCGCCCTCTTCGACGCCTGGTCGCTCGCCCTCCCGGAACCCGCGGACCGCGAGCACGCCGCAGTCGCCGAGGTCGTCTCCGCGATGCCCCAGGTCCTCTCCTTCCTCCAGCTCTCCGCCGGTCCCGTACCCGTCGAGCAGCTCCTCGACCTGCTGGAGCAGCGGGTCACCGAATTGCGCACCGAGCGCTGCGAGATCCCCTTCGGGCCGCGGCCCGAGCCCCCCGCGGTCGCCGAGGAGCCGGAGCCGGGCCAGGACGACACCGCGCTCGCCCCGCTCCTCGACTGGGCCCTGCACGCGCTCGCCTCCGTCGGCGCCCTCACCTACGGCGACGGACAGGCCACGCTCACCCCGCTCGGCAGTTGGGCGGTGTGGGTGAAGCTGGAGCAGATCTGCGTCGCCGCGCAGAGCCCGGCCGGGAACATCGAGGTCTCCGCCGAGGACATGCTCCGCGGCTGCGCCCAGCTCCGGCCGAACGCCGCCCGCGCCGAGTACCGCGCCTGGCTCGCCGCCCGCCCCGTCGGCAGCGCCGTCACCGAACTCATCGACGCCGCCCGCGGCGAGGACGCCCTGCTGCGCGGACTTGCCTTCGAGGCGCTCCGTGTCGTCGGCGCCCCCGCCGAGCCCGACGTGCGCGCCGTGGTCGACGAGACCCCGCTGCGGCCCTACGCCCTGCTGTGGCTCGCCGTGCACGACGGCGCCGACCCCGAGGAGGCCCACGAGGTACTCACCCGCGACGAGGCCACCTGGCTCTGGGTGGACACGGCCGCGGCCGTCGCCGACCACGGTGAGGCCCCGCTCCTCGTGCGGCACCTGGAGTCCGCCGTCCAGGGCACCGTGCCCGCCCTGCTCGCAGAGGTCCGGGCCGTCGGGCACCCCCGCACCGTGCAGGTCCTGGTCGCCCTCGCCGCCGCACACCCCGACCCCGCCCTGGCCAAGGCCGTACGCCGCGCCGCCTTCCAGGTCCACACCGGCGGGAGCTGACCGGCCCCGTGCGGCAGCGCTAGCGGCCTATCTCGGGGGCGTACGTGCCGAAGCTCCACACATTGCCCTCGGCGTCCCGGGCCATGTAGTCCCGCGACCCGTAGTCCTGGTCCGTCGGGGGCATCAGGATCTCCGCGCCGTGCCGCACGGCCCGCAGGTGGTGTGCGTCGACGTCGTCCACCACGACGTACACCCCCGTGGTGCCGGCGCCCTTCATGGCGCTGTCGAAGACGCCGCCGCGGCCCTTGGAGCCGAGCATCACCGCGCCGTTGCCCTGTGCCAGCTCGGCGTGCTGCACCGTGCCGTCCTCGCCCTCGTACACCGCCAGGGCGGTGAAGCCGAAGGCCTCCGTGAGCTGCTTGATCGCCGCCTTGGCGTCCGCGTAAAGCAGCGTCGGGTAGACGCTCGGACGCCCGTCGCTCGTTCCCGCCATACCGATCACTTCCTCGTGTCCCGGTGCCGGAATCCGACCGGAAACCCGGCCTGTCGCTCAGTCTCGCACCGGCCACTGACAACGCCCCGCGAGCCGGGAGCCGACCCGTGCGCACCACTCTCGTACGACTCCGCGCAGCGCGTCACCGGACCGTGCTCCGTACGAGGGACGCGCCGCCGTGTCACACGCACACCGGGGGCACACACCACCTACTCTGCGCCCCGCCACCGGCCGCGTCCGCCCCCGCTCCCGCCGCCCGCGGTGACCGAGACCACGTGAGCCCGTCCGGTGGGGGCGTAAAAGCGCTTGCCGCCCCCGTTAGAATCGGCCCCATGGCCATTCTCCTCGCGCATTAGACGGCGTGACCGCCCTCAGCCGCCCACCCCGCCGTCAACGACCCTGCCCTGGAGTCTGTCCGTGATCTCCGCCTCCGGTATCGAGCTGCGCGCCGGTGCCCGCGTCCTCATCGAGTCCGCTTCCTTCCGCATCACCAAGGGCGACCGCATCGGCCTCGTCGGCCGCAACGGCGCCGGCAAAACCACCCTGACCAAGGTCCTCGCGGGCGAGGGCATCCCCGCCGCGGGCACCGTCACCCGCTCCGGCGAGGTCGGCTACCTGCCACAGGACCCGCGTACCGGCGACCTGGACGTGCTCGCCCGCGACCGCGTCCTGTCCGCCCGCGGCCTGGACGTCCTGCTGCGCAAGATGCGCGAGAACGAACAGCGCATCGCCACCGGCACGGGCTCCACCCGCGAGAAGGCGCTCAAGCAGTACGAGCGCCAGGAGACCGAGTTCCTCACCAAGGGCGGATACGCCGCCGAGGCCGAGGCCGCCACCATCGCGGCCGCGCTGAACCTGCCCGACCGGGTGCTCGGTCAGCCGCTCCATACGCTCTCCGGCGGTCAGCGCCGGCGTATCGAGCTGGCCCGCATCCTGTTCTCCGACGCGGACACGCTCCTGCTCGACGAGCCGACGAACCACCTGGACGCCGACTCGATCATCTGGCTGCGCGACTACCTGAAGACCTACCGCGGCGGCTTCATCGTCATCTCCCACGACGTGGAGCTGGTCGACACGGTCGTCAACAAGGTGTTCTACCTGGACGCCAACCGCGCCCAGATCGACATCTACAACATGGGCTGGAAGCTGTACCAGCAGCAGCGCGAGGCCGACGAGAAGCGCCGCAAGCGCGAGCGCGCCAACGCCGAGAAGAAGGCCGCCGCCCTGAACGCGCAGGCCGACAAGATGCGCGCCAAGGCCACCAAGACGGTCGCCGCGCAGAACATGGCCCGCCGAGCGGACAAGCTGCTGTCCGGCCTTGAGGCGGTCCGCCAGTCCGACAAGGTCGCCAAGCTGCGCTTCCCCGAGCCCGCGCCCTGCGGCAAGACCCCGATCACCGCCGAGGGCCTGTCCAAGTCGTACGGCTCGCTGGAGATCTTCACCGACGTCGACCTGGCCATCGACAAGGGCTCCCGCGTGGTCATCCTCGGCCTCAACGGCGCGGGCAAGACGACCCTGCTCCGGCTCCTCGGCGGAGTGGAGAAGCCCGACACCGGCCAGGTCGTCGAGGGCCACGGGCTGAAGCTCGGCTACTACGCGCAGGAGCACGAGACGCTCGACCCGGACCGCACGGTGCTGGAGAACATGCGCTCGGCCGCGCCCGACATGGACCTCGTCGAGGTCCGCAAGGTGCTCGGCTCGTTCCTGTTCTCCGGTGACGACGTCGACAAGCCGGCCGGCGTGCTCTCCGGCGGTGAGAAGACCCGGCTCGCGCTCGCGACGCTGGTCGTCTCCTCCGCGAACGTCCTCCTCCTCGACGAGCCGACCAACAACCTCGACCCGGCCAGCCGCGAGGAGATCCTCGGCGCCCTGCGCACCTACAAGGGCGCGGTCGTCCTCGTCACCCACGACGAGGGCGCGGTCGAGGCGCTGCAGCCCGAGCGGATCATCCTGCTGCCGGACGGCATCGAGGACCTCTGGGGCGCCGACTACGCCGATCTCGTGGCCCTCGCCTGACCTCCGGCAGCCACCCGCGCGGTCATTTCCGCTTGATCCGATGACTGATCCAATGGCTGATCCACTGCGTATGGATCATTCGGCCGATTCGTGATCCACCATCTGTGTGAGATCTCCTCGTACCGAGGTGTGTCCTACATCGATTTCACGGCCGAGCCCTCGCGAACCGGGGGCTCGGTCGTCGCGCGCCTCTGACCTGCCGTTTCGCGGAACAACCCGTTCGGACGTACGGACAGGCTTGCGCGGAATTCCATATTCCGCTCGTGGGGATGTGCTCCCGTCGTCACAAGGTTGTCTCACGGACCTTGCCGAATGGGTGGCCATCAGGGCCCGGAGGGGTGATCATGAGGAGACCAGAGCGCACTTCCCATGAGGAGGCACGGGTGGCCGAGACTCTGAAGAAGGGCAGCCGGGTGACCGGCGCCGCGCGCGACAAGCTCGCGGCAGACCTGAAGAAGAAGTACGACTCCGGTGCGAGCATCCGAGCACTGGCCGAGGAAACCGGCCGCTCGTATGGCTTCGTCCACCGGATGCTCAGCGAGTCGGGCGTCACGCTGCGAGGACGCGGCGGGGCGACACGGGGCAAGAAGGCCTCGGCCTGACGCCGGGCGGCTCATCGGCTTCGACGGTGGCCACCCGGTCGATCGTCCCTCAGTGCCCTTGAGGGACCTGGGGGAACCCCCAGACCGACCGGGTGGTTACTGTGCAGTCACTTGAGGGCGCCGTCGTGCGACAACGTACGGCGTCCCGACCGACCGCACGCACCGGAGACGCCCATGACTTCGCTCGACAAGGACCTCGCTCCCGCACTCGACAAGGACGGCGTACGCCTCACCGTCGATGAGGCGCTCGCCACGGTGACGCTGACCAACCCGGCCAAGCGCAACGCCCAGAGCCCCGCTCTGTGGCGGGCCTTGGCCGAGGTTGGCCGGACGCTGCCGGGCTCCGTCCGCGTGGTCGTGCTGCGCGCCGAGGGCAAGTCGTTCTCGGCGGGGCTCGACCGGCAGATGTTCACGCCCGAGGGAATCGAGGGAGAGCCGTCGTTCGTCGATCTCGCGCGGAGCGACGACGCCGATCTCGACGCGACCATCGCCGCGTACCAGGAGGCGTTCGCCTGGTGGCGGCGCAATGACATCGTGTCCATCGCCGCTGTGCAGGGACACGCCATCGGTGCGGGCTTCCAGCTCGCGCTCGCCTGTGATCTGCGCGTCGTCGCCGACGACGTGCAGTTCGCCATGCGCGAGACGAGCCTCGGACTCGTACCCGACCTGACGGGCACGCACCCTCTGGTGAGCCTCGTCGGGTACGGTCGCGCGCTCGAAATCTGCGTGACCGGGCGCTTCGTCCAGGCGGAGGAAGCGGTGCAGTCCGGCCTCGCCAACCTCGCCGTGCCCGTCGACCAGCTCGACGACGCCGTGGGCGACCTGGCGTCGGCGGTGCTCGCCGCGCCGCGCGACGCCGTCATCGAGACCAAGGCGCTCGTGCGCGGGGCGCAGGACCGCACGTACGACGACCAGCGTGCCGCCGAACGCGCCGCACAGACCCGACGGCTGCGGGACCTGGCGGGGATCGGGGAGTAGGCCGGGGGGCAGGGGCGTGGGCCGCACGGGTCTCGGCGCGGGGGTCCGAAAGGGCGGCGAGTCGTAGGGTTCGCGCCCCAAAGGGGCGCGGGGCTGTATCGATATGCGGCTCCGCCGCGGGGCGCGACCAGCCACAACGGGCCCGCAGCCGCGAGACCACCCCAGCCACCCCACCCGAGGCGCCCCCGCCAGTTCAGCGGAGCGTCAGTCCACCCAGCGGAGCGTCAGTCCACCGCCGTCACCACCACCGCCACGGACGGATGGTCGGGCAGGGCCTCGCCCACCGCCACGCGCACCCCGCGCGCGACGTCGAGGACCCGTTCCGCCGTCGTGACCGCCACCTCGACGCGCACATGGCGACGCGGCAGCGCGGGGCCGGTCTCGACGAGGTGGACCGCGCGGGCCCGTCCGCCGAGCGCCCCGGTCAGACGGGTCACCCCCGGCACGGACAGCGCGGCGGCGGCCACGTGGGCCTCCTCGCCGTCGCCGGGCGGCTCGGGCACGGGTTCATCACCGGGCCGTTCGTCGGCGGGTGCGGCGGTCGTGGTGTCCTCGTCGGCGTCCGCCAGGTCCGTCACCCGCAGATCCACCTCCGTCACCGTCAGGCCGAGGTGTTCATTCGCGGCGGTGGCCAGCGAGTCCCGGAGCCGGGCCGCCGTCACCGGCAGGGATTCGGTGGCCGGGGCCGTGGGATCCGCCGACGCCAGGAAGTCCGCGCCGATCCGCAGCGGCCCCGGCGGCAGCGCGCTCGGGGGAGGCGGCACGGCGGGGTCGTACGACGCCTCCGGATCGATCGGTGAGATCCGCAGCGAGCCCAGCCGGACCCCGCGCGTCGAGTCGGCCGCGCGGCGCAGGACCGAGCCGGCCGCCTTCTCCGTGATCCAGGCACCGTCGCGCGGGCCGCCCAGGGGGAGCAGCCTCCCGAGCCCGACCTGCTGCCGTACCGCCTTCGCCCATCCGTCCACCGTCATTGCTCCAGCCTGCCGCATCCCTGGCGCGCGACCACGCAACCCCACTTACTGTGGTCGAAGGAGGACAACCGGAAGGGACGTACGGCATGACCGACATGACGCAGCGGAACCGGACGGGGGACCCCGAGAGCGAGACCGCGTCGGCACCGGGCGTCGGTACCCGCAAGGCCACCCGGCGTGGTGGTGGAGACCCGGCCACGCGGGGACGCACCACCATCGCCGACGGAGTGGTCGAGAAGATCGCCGGACTCGCCACACGGGACGTGCGTGGTGTGCACGCCATGGGCAGCGGCCTGTCACGGACTTTCGGAGCCGTGCGGGACCGGGTGCCCGGCGGGTCGAAGGCGGTCACCCGGGGTGTGAAGGCCGAGGTCGGCGAGGTGCAGACCGCGCTCGACCTGGAGATCGTCGTCGAGTACGGCGTGTCCATCGCCGACGTGGCCCGCGACGTGCGGGAGAACGTCGTCGCGGCGGTGGAACGCATGACCGGCCTCGAGGTCGTCGAGGTCAACATCGCGGTCAGCGACGTGAAACTGCCGGAGGAAGAGGAAGAAGAAGAGCCCCGTCTTCAGTGAGCCCGCGATTGCCCCTGGTGGGCCCGGGAAAGTTTTGAGCGAGTCGGAAACGGCCGGGAAAAGCGGCCGGGAAAGAGGTTGAGCAACCCCTGGCATTCCGAGGAAAGATCCCGGGACAGTCCCTGCCAGTCCGGGAAAAGCCCGGGACAGTCCCCGACCGGCCGGGAAAAGCCCGCGAGGGTTCCCTCCCTGTTCGGGAAAGAGCCCAGGAGTGCCAGGGGAACGCTCTTGGTACGCCCGTAAAGGCCCCCTGGTAGTACGCCCGCACAAGCCCCTAGGAGCACAGGGAGCACAGCATGACTTTGGCCGTGATCGGCATGATCGCCGGAATGGCACTGGCCTTCGCCGGGTACTTCGGTGGATTCGGTGCCTTCGTGCTGGTGGCGGCGCTGGGTGCCATCGGCTTCGTCGTCGGCCGGTTCCTGGAGGGGGACCTGGACCTCGGTGACTTCTTCCGCCCGCGTGACGGCAGACGGCGGTGAGCCACGTGGACGGCAGCCGCTCCGACGAGGGCCGTCGGCCGGTCACGAGCGTCGCGCCGGCCGAGCGCGGCTCCACCCGGATCGCCGACCGCGTCATCGCGAAGATCGCCTCACAGGCGGCGCGTGAGGCACTCGAAGCGCTGCCGCCCGATGCCATGCCCCCGCACGCCAGCGCCGTCGTCCACCACGAGAGCGCGCGCATCAGCGTCGGACTCGAACTCGACTACCCCTCCGACATCGGCGCCCGATGCGCCGCCGTGCGTCGCCGGGTCGCCCAGCGGGTAGAGGCGTTGGCGGGGATGGACGTACCCGAGGTGGCCGTCCTGGTCGAGCGGCTGCACCTCGTGCACGTTCCCGGCGCGGTACACGGGAGGACCCGATGAGCGAGTCCGAGGGCTCCGAAGACACGCACGGCACACAGCGGCTGCCGGTCATGGAGAAGGGGTCCGACGACGACCCGGTCCAGTCCACGTCGGCGGCCGCGTACGACCCACTGCCCGCCCTCGACAGCGAGAACGGCGACGAGAAGCGTTTCTGGTCCTCGCGCCGCATCCCCGCGGGCGTCGTCGCGCTGCTGCTCCTCGCCGGCGCGGGCCTCCTCCTGTACGACGTCGCCGCCGTCCGCGCCGGCCGGTCCGCCATGCAGTGGCGCAAGACCCTCGCCCGGGAGCTCGCCGAACGTCCCCTGGACGACGTGTGGGTGCTCGTCGGGGCCGGGGTGGCCGCCGCCCTCGGTGTCTGGCTGCTCGTGCTCGCCGTGACACCCGGGCTGCGCGACGTGCTGCCGATGCGCCGCGTCCACGCCCACGTCCGTGCCGGGCTGCACCGGGGAGCCGCCGCGATGGCGCTGCGCGACCGGGCCGTCGAGGTGGCGGGCGTGCAGACCGTCCGGGTCCGCGTGGGCCGCAGGAAGGTCGACGTCCGCGCGATCGCCCACTTCCGCGAGCTCGACGAGGTACGCGCCGACCTGGACGCCACGCTCGCCGACGGGATCCGGGGCCTCGGGCTGTCCCGGCCGCCCGCGCTGGCCGTGCACGTCCGGCGGCCCGGACGGAAGGGGTGACCGGTGCTGAGGACCGTCAACCGGGTGCTGCTGGGCCTCGTCGGGCTGCTGCTCCTCGTGGCCGGAGGGTCCGTGCTCGCCGTCGGGCTCGGAGCGAAGCCGCCCTCCTGGTGGGTGCACGACGGGCGGCACGACGTGCTGCTCAGTGACTCCGCCCGGACACGGTGGCGCGACGAGGGCTGGTGGTGGCCCGCCGTCATCGCCGCACTCGCGGTTCTCGTACTGCTCACCCTGTGGTGGCTCTCGGCCGTGCTGCGGCGCCACCGGCTGGGCGAGGTGCTCGTCGACACCGGCGACGGCGAGGGCGCCCTGCTGCGCGGGCGCGCCCTGGAGGGCGTGCTCTCCGATGAGGCGGGGCAGCTGGACGGCGTGGAGCGCGCCCAGGTGCGGCTGACCGGACGGCGCCGCGCCCCCGAGGCGCGGATGCGGCTGCTGCTCGAACCGCACGTGGACCCCGGGGACGCCCTGCACGGACTGACGACCGAGGCCCTCGCACACGCCCGTGACTCGGCCGGACTGGCCGCGCTCCCCGCCGAGGTACGACTCCGTGGTGTCAAGCACCGGGCCGAACGAGTGAGCTGAGCCGCCCGCTCCTGCGTGGGCCGGGCGAGTTGAACTGCCCGCTCCCGCATGCGCCGGGCGAGCTGAGCCGCCGGCTCGACGAGCCCGGCCGGTCTGGAGCCGTGGGCCTGGGAAGCCACCGGCAGGTCGCAAGCGATGGGCCGGTCGGGAGCCATCGGGCCCGGGAGCCGCCGGCCGGTCTGGAGCCGTGGGCCTGGGAAGCCACCGGCAGGTCGCAAGCGATGGGCCGGTCGGGAGCCATCGGGCCCGGAAGCCACCGGCCGGT
The DNA here is from genome assembly GCF_040704615.1 of Streptomyces sp. NPDC046862. Lineage (NCBI taxonomy): Bacteria > Bacillati > Actinomycetota > Actinomycetes > Kitasatosporales > Streptomycetaceae > Streptomyces > Streptomyces sp. NPDC046862. Next base: position 325,226 of record NZ_JBEYXP010000002.1, read on the forward strand.
CGAAAGCCATCGGGCTCGGGAGTCACCGGCCGGTCGGGAGTCACGGGCCTCGGGAGTCACCGGCAGGTCGCAAGCGATGGGCCGGTCGGGAGCCATCGGGCCCGGAAGCCACCGGCCGGTCGGGAGCCGCGGGCCTCGGGAGTCACCAGCAGGTCGCAAGCCATGGGCCGGTCGGGAGCCATCGGGCTCGGGAGCCGCCGGCCGGTCGGGAGTCATCGGGCTCGGGAGTCACCGGCCGGTCGGGAGCCGCTGGCCGGTCGGGAGTCACGGGCTTCGGGAGTCACCGGCAGGTCGCAAGCGATGGGCCGGTCGGGAGCCATCGGGCCCGGAAGCCACCGGCCGGTCGGGAGCCGCGGGCCTCGGGAGTCACCAGCAGGTCGCAAGCCATGGGCCGGTCGGGAGCCGTGGGCTTCGGAAGCCACCGGCAGGTCGCAAGCCATGGGCCGGCCGGAAGCCACCGGTCTCGGAAGCCACCGGCCGGTCGGAAGCCAACGGCCTCAGAGGCAACCGGCCTCAGAGGCAACCGGCCTAGGAAGCCGCAAGGCCTCAGAAGCCGTGCCGTGACCCGCCGTCGACCGGCAGCATGATGCCGGTCAGGTAGGACGCGGCGGGCGACAGCAGGAACGCCGCCGTGCGCCCGAACTCCTCCGGCGTGCCGTACCGGCGCAGTGGGATGCGGGACTCGTGGCCCGCGCGGGTCGCCTCCGGGTCGGCCGAGAGACCGTCCAGCTCCCGAACGCGGTCGGTGTCGATACGGGCCGGCAGCAGACCGACCACACGGATGCCGCGCGGACCCAGCTCGTCCGCGAGGGACTTGGCGAAGCCCGCGAGACCGGGGCGCAGCCCGTTGGAGATGGTCAGACCCGGAATCGGCTCGTGCACGGAACCGGACAGCACGAAACCGATGACGCCGCCCTCGCCGAGTTCCGCCGCCGCGGCCCGCGCCAGCCGGACCGCCCCGAGGAAGACCGACTCGAACGCGGCCGTCCACTGCTCGTCCGTGTTGTCCGAGAGGAACCCGGGTGCCGGGCCGCCGACGCTGATCAGGATGCCGTCGAACCCGCCGAAGTGCTCGCGCGCGGCGGCGATGAGCCGGGTCGCGGCCTCCGGGTCGGCGTTGTTCACGGCGATCCCCACGGCGTTCGGGCCGAGCGTGGCCGCCGCGTCGGCGGCGCTCTTCTCGTCCCGGCCGGTGATGACCACCTTGGCCCCGTCGGCGACGAGTTCCCGCGCGCTCGCGTTGCCGAGCCCGCGGGTCGCTCCGGTGACGACGTACACACGGTCCTTCAGTCCAAGATCCATGGCCCCTATCCTCCCTCACCCGCTTCGTCCGGCTCCGGGCCCCCTCCTCGGGTCAGCCCGGCCCCGTCCCGGCCACCGTGCCCCCGCTGCCCGAGAAGATGACGCCCGGGTCGGACGGGGTCTGGTTCAGGACCCACAGGCCGATCAGGGTGGCGAGGGTGAAGACGACGGCGATCAGGACGGCGAGGACGAGCCGGCGCCGGCGTTCGCGGCGCAGCCAGTCGCCGCGGGCGGTACGGTACGCGTCGGGCGCGGGCCGCACCCCGCCCGCCAGAGCCTCCAGCGCCGCGCGCAGTTCCTGTTCGGTGCGGCTGACGTCCGTACGGTCCTCGGAGGCGCCCGGAGTGGCGCCCGGAGTGGTGTCGTTCATCGCCGGGCCTCCATCGCCTGGGTCAGCGCGGCCAGGCCGCGGGCCGTGTGGGTCTTCACCGAGCCGCAGGAGATGCCCATCGCGGCGGCGATCTCGCTCTCCTTCAGCCCGAGCCAGTGGCGCAGGACGAGCGCCTCGCGCTGCCGGGCGGGCAGGTGCTGCAACGCGTCGATCAGCACGCGCTGGTCGTCGTGGAGCAGTGCGGTGCTCTCCGCGGAGGCGACGAGCTCGTCCGGCGGGGTCTCCACGTGCCGGCGGACGACCTGGAGGTGCCGTATCCGCATCCGTGTCAGGTTGCAGACCGTGGAGCGCAGATACGCCTCGGCCGCCTCGACGTCCCGCAGCCGCCGCCACTTCCGGTAGATCTGGTAGTACGCCTCGGCCACCACGTTCTCCGGATCGTCGGCGCCCAGCAGCACGGCGAGGCGCAGCATCGACGAGTAGTGCAGCTCGAACAGCCGGGCCAGGCCCGCCTCGCGCTCCAGCTCCTCCGGATCACTCACCGCGGGGGCGAGCGCTTCGGCGGCGGGCTGCGGGACGAGCGCCTCGCGCACGGGAGCAGCGGGTACCGGAGCAGCGGGTACGGGGGGAGGGAGTGCGGGAACAGGGGGTGCGGAAGCCGGGCGTACGGAAACCGGAGGCACGGGAACCGGAGGCACGGGAACCGGAGGCACGGAAACCGGGGGTACGGGAGTAGAGGGTCTGCGTCTCACGGGTTGTTCGCTCCCGTCTCGGGGCGCCGCCTGACGGCCAGGCGGGACGGTAGGTCGGTCAGGTCGGCGCCGCGCGGGACGCCGAGCCGTTCGAGGGCCGCGGTGCCCACCACGGCCACGGTCAGGTTGAGGGCGAGGGCGGCCAGGCCCGCGTAGACCTCCAGCGGCTGGTCGGCGGGGCCGAACGGCACGATCGACGAGAACCCCTCCCGCACCACCAGGAACGTCCCGGCCACCATGCCCACGGCCCACCCGGCGAGCAGCGCCCGCGGATGCAGCCGCCCGGTGAAGAGCCCCACGGCCACCGCCGGGAAGGTCTGCAGGATCCACACGCCGCCGAGGAGCTGGAGGTTGATGGCGTCCTGGTCGCGCAGCCCGAACACGAACGCCACCGCCCCCACCTTCGCGGTCAGCGACACGGCCTTGGCGATGCGCACCTGGCGTTTCGGGGTGGCCGTCGGGTGGACGTACTCGACGTAGACGTTGCGTACGAAGCTCGTGGCGGCCGCGATCGACATCACGGCGGCCGGGACCAGCGCGCCCACGGTGATCGCGCCGAACACCAGCCCGGCCAGCGGCCCCGGCATCAGCCGGTCCACCAGCATCGGCACCGCGGCCTCGGCCCCGCCCTCGGGCGCCCGCACCCCCGTGGCGAGCGCCGCGATGCCGAGGAAGCCGAAGAGCGCGAGCAGCCCCGTCCAGGCGGGCAGCGCCACCGTGGCCTTGCGCAGGCTGCGCGGACCGTCGGCGGCGAACCCGGCCGTGAGCACGTGCGGGTACATCAGCAGCGCCAGCGCCGAACCCAGGGCGAGCGTGGCGTAGGCGGGCTGCTGCTCGGGGGAGAGCAGGAGCGCGGAGTCCGCCGGGTCCGACCCGCCGAGCCGGTGCGCCGCCCCCTCGAAGACCGCGCCCGGTCCGCCGAGCCGCTCCAGGACCAGCCAGCACACGGCGGTCAGCGACACGAACACGGCCACCGCCTTGAGCGCCGAGATCACGGTCGGCGCGCGCAGCCCGTGCCGGTACGTGGCGACGGCCAGCCCCGCGAAGAGCGCCACCATCACCAGATCCCCGGCCGCGCCCTTCGGGTACACGCCTCCGGCCGTCAGCACCGCGCGTATGCCGAGCAGCTGCAGCGCCAGGTAGGGCATCGTCGCGAGGATCCCGGTCAGCGCCACCACCAGCGCCAGCGGCGGCGAACCGTACCGCCCGCGCACGAAGTCGGCCGCCGTGACGTACCCGTGGCGGCGTGCCACCGTCCACAGCCGGCTCAGCAGCACGAAGGCCAGCGGGCAGACGATCACCGTGTACGGCACCGCGAAGAAGGCGGGCGCGCCGTTGCCGTACGCGAGGCCCGGCACGGCGGTGAAGGTGTACGCGGTGAAGATCGTGCCGCCCAGCAGCAGCCAGGTCCACACCGGGCCGAGGCTGCGGTCGGCGAGCGCCCAGCCCTCCAGCGACGGCAGCCGGTCGGTGGGCCGCAGACGGCGCGAGGTGACGGCGAGCAGCGACGCTCCGCCGATCACGGCGAGGAACGTCGTGGTCATGGCGCCATCCGCCATGGTTCACCGTCCTTGGTGTGCCTGGACCCTCGCCTGTTGGTTGCGCGGGCGGCCGGTTCGGAGGACAGGGAACCGGCGGGAAATGTTCTGGAAATTCGCTGTCAACCAGTTCCAGCGGGTGGGCAACTCTTGCACAGACCGACAGCTATCGGGAGAGGAGAGCAGCTCATGGCACGGACCGGGCACCACGGGCATCACGAGCACCACCGGCCACGGCGCGTACGGCGCGTCGCCGCCCTGCTGCTCCTCCTCGCGCCCGCGGCAGGGCTTCTGTGGGTCCCCTGGTACGCCGGTGCGAGCCCGCAACTGGCCGGGACGCCGTTCTTCTACTGGTACCAGCTCGCCTGGGTGCCGGGGTGCGGCCTCTGCCTGCTTGCCGCGTACGTGCTGACCAGGCACGACCGACGTCACGATCCCTGACCCGCGTACCTCCCGCTCTTCCATACGTTCCGCACGTCCCGTACGCCGTACACCCGCACCGCGTACCGCCGTACCCCCAACACCACCGCTCAGGTGAGGAGCCGCCATGCCCACATCAGTCATGCCCGAATCCGGCCGTCCGGCGCCGGAAGGGCCGCCCTCCGCACGGTCGCGGCCGACCCCGCGCTCGATCCTCCTGTGGACCGCCGTCGCCCTGCTGGGCGCGGTCGGCTGGGGCGTCCTCGCGCTCTCCCGGGGTGAGGAGATCTCGGCCGTCTGGCTGGTGATGGCCGCCCTCGGCTCGTACGCCATCGCCTACCGCTTCTACTCGCGGTTCATCGCCCGGCGTGTCCTCCAGGTCGACGACACCCGTGCCACTCCGGCCGAGCGCCTGGAGGACGGCGTCGACTACCACCCCACCGACAAGCGGGTCCTCTTCGGCCACCACTTCGCGGCCATCGCCGGCGCGGGCCCGCTGGTGGGCCCGGTGCTGGCCGCGCAGATGGGCTATCTGCCGGGCACCATCTGGATCATCGCGGGCGTGATCTTCGGCGGCGCGGTCCAGGACATGGTCGTCCTGTTCCTCTCCATGCGCCGGGACGGCAAGAGCCTCGGCCAGATGGCCCGGGACGAGATCGGCAGGGTGGGCGGTGCCGCCGCGCTGATCGGCGTCTTCGCCATCATGATCATCCTGCTCGCGGTGCTGGCGATGGTCGTCGTCAACGCGCTCGCGGAGTCCGCGTGGGGCACCTTCTCCGTCACCATGACCATCCCCATCGCCCTCTTCATGGGTTTCTACCTGCGCTGTCTGCGGCCGGGCCGGGTCGTGGAGACCAGCTTCATCGGCGTGGGCCTGCTGCTCCTCGCCATCCTCGGCGGCGGCTGGATCCAGAACTCCTCGCTCGCCGAGTACTTCGTCTGGAGCCCCGAGACCCTCGTCTTCTGCCTCGTCGGCTACGGCTTCGTGGCCTCCGTGCTCCCGGTGTGGATGCTGCTGGCGCCCCGTGACTACCTGTCGACCTTCATGAAGGTCGGCACCATCGCCCTGATGGCCGTCGGTGTCGTGATCGCCGCTCCGGTCCTCAAGGCCGAGTCGGTGACGGAGTACGCCTCGACGGGCGCCGGGCCGGTCTTCGCCGGTGGCCTCTTCCCCTTCCTGTTCATCACCATCGCCTGCGGCGCCCTGTCCGGCTTCCACGCGCTGGTCTCCTCCGGCACCACCCCGAAGCTGATCCAGAAGGAGTCCCAGGTCCGGCTGATCGGCTACGGCTCCATGCTCACGGAGTCCTTCGTCGCCGTCATGGCGCTGATCGCCGCCTGCGTCCTCGAACCGGGCCTGTACTACGCGATGAACTCCCCGGCCGCGCTGCTCGGCCCGACCGTGGAGACCGCGTCGGCGGCGGTGAAGGGCCTCGGTTTCACCATCACCCCCGACCAGCTGACGGCGGCGGCCAAGGCCGTCGAGGAGCAGACGCTGGTGGGCCGCTCCGGAGGCGCCCCCACCTTGGCCGTGGGCATGTCGGAGATCTTCGCCGGGGTGTTCGGCGGCGCCGGGATGAAGGCCTTCTGGTACCACTTCGCGATCATGTTCGAGGCCCTGTTCATCCTGACCACGGTGGACGCCGGCACCCGTGTCGGCCGCTTCATGCTGCAGGACATGCTGGGCAACGTCTGGAAGCCGATCGGCCGCGTCACCTGGAAGCCCGGCATCTGGATCACCAGTGCCCTGGTCGTGGGCGCCTGGGGCTACTTCCTCTACGCCGGAGTCACCGACCCGCTGGGCGGCATCAAGCAGCTGTTCCCGCTGTTCGGCATCGCCAACCAGCTGCTGGCCGCAGTCGCCCTGGCCGTCACCACCACCATGCTCGTCAAGGCGGGCAGGCTGCGCTGGGCGTGGGTCACCGGCATCCCGCTGGCCTGGGACGTGGCCGTCACCTTCACCGCCGGCTGGCAGAAGATCTTCTCGGACGACCCGAAGATCGGATTCTTCGCCGCGCGGGATGTCTACGCCGACGCCATCGACGCCGGGAAGCTGCTGCCGGGTGCCACGAACACGGACGACATGCACACCATCGTCCTCAACAACACCGTCGACGGCGTGATCATGGCGATCTTCCTGCTGCTGGTCCTCGTCGTCCTGGTCAACTGCGCGGCGGTGTGCGTCCGCGCTCTCCGGTCCGCCGAACCGCTGCCGACGACCGAGGCTCCGTACGTCGAGTCCCGTCTCGACGTGCCGGAGCAGCGCGACTCCGAGCCGCTGGTGGGGGCGGGCTCTTGAGCGCCGTACGGAAGGTGCTGGGCGCCGTGCTCTGGTACGCGCGGGAGCTGACCGGCGAGGCGGAGTACGACCGCTACCGCGCACGGCACCGCCGCCACCACCCGCACGCGCCGGTGCCGACCCGCGGGGAGTACGAGCGGATGCGCACGCTGCGGCGTGAGTGCGAGACCCCAGGCCGCTGCTGCTGAGCAGGAAAGACCCGCAAGTCGGGCGTGCCGTCCCAGCCCCTGACGGCATGCCCGCCCGCTCCGCCCTTCACCGATGCCCCGACTGCCCATGGCGAGACCGAGATGCTCAGACGCCGTTCCTCCCTGCTGATCCGCCCCGAACTCGACGACGAACCGCTGCACACGACCCTCACCGACCTCCGTCCCGCCCAGCAGCTCCACGGCCTCGGCGCGGGCCGCACGCGCCCCCTCTGGGAGCCGGCGGCCGAACTGCTGCGCGCCACGGGGCGCGACTGGGACCGCCGGGCCCACAGGGTCTCCGTCCTGGCAGCAGGCCTGCCTGCCGTCGTCTCGCAGAGGTGGGCCGCCGACCGGCCCGGCGACGGCGACGCCCTGGTCCTGCGGGCCTTCGTGGAGGCGACCCGGGCGCCGGCCGAGGGGCCCGCCGCCGTCCGCCGCGCCGAACAGACCTGCCTGCTCGCCGCCGGGGCCTGCCCCGAGGACCCGGTCCCCTGGCTGGCGCTGCTGTCCCTGATGTACTCCTGCGCCGTGCCGCTCAAGGACGCCGTCCCCGTGTGGACCGAGGCCGTCAGCCGCGCGCCGTGGCACCGGACGGCCTACCACCGGCTGCTGGGGTACCTGTCCCCGCGCGGCCATGGGACGGTCCCCGACATGATGGACTTCGCCTGGCAGGCCGCCGCCCGCGCACCGCACGGATCGCCGGTCGCGCTCCTCCCCGTGGCGGCCCGGGTCGAGCTGACGGCCCACCGTCAGGGGGAGTCGACCCTCGCCGCCCTCGGTGCGAGCGGCCACTGGAACGAGCCCCGGGCGGGCCAGGAGATCGACGTCGCCCTGAAGGGCTGGTTCCACGCCGCCGCCGCGTCCCACGCCGAGGCAGTCACCGACCTCAACGTCCTCGCCTTCGCGCTGACCCGCGCGCACCTTCCGGACGAGGCCGCTCCCGTCTTCCGGCGCATCGGCCGCCACATGACACGTCATCCGTGGGACCTGCTGCCCGAGCCGGAACGTACCTTCGTCTACTGGCGCGACCGACTGACCGACCGCCGCCGAACCTGAGGGGCGGACCTGAGGGGCGGACCTGCGGGGCGGTTACGCCGGGGCCGGCGCCGTCTCCTGCTCCTCCTCGGAGGCGGAGGCCGCGGCCGCCGCCGCACGGTCACGGCGTTCGCGGCGGACCAGGATGACCCAGCCCACGGGGACACCGGCCGCGAACAGCCACCACTGGATGGCGTACGCGTAGTTCAGCGCCGCGTCCTCGTCGCCGGGCCTGCCGATCAGCTCCGGGGTGTCGCCCTTCGGCTCCGGTGCGGTCTGCGCGATGTACCCGCCGAGCACCTCGGCGCCGAGCCGCTTGGCCTGCTCCTCGCTGTTGATCAGCATGATCTGCCGGTCCGGCAGCCCCTTGAGGTCCTTGATGCCGCTCGCCGCGGTCGTCTCGTCGGGCATGAGCCGCCCGGTGACGGTGATCTCGCCGCGGGGCGGTGCGGGGATCTTGGGGAACGTGGTCTGGCTCGGGCCGTCCGAGGGGATCCAGCCGCGGTTGACCAGCAGGACCTTGCCGTCGTCGAGGACGAAGGGGGTCAGGACGTGGTAGCCCACCTCGTCGTCGGAGTTGGTGCGGCGACGGACGACGACCTCGTCGTCGGTGTCGAAGCGGCCCTTCGCGGTCACCCTGTGGTACCGGTCGTCCCTGGTGACGGTGTGTCCGGGGGAGGTCATCTTCTCCACGGGCACAGGCTTGGCGCCCAGCGCGTCGGCGACCAGCTGGTTCCTGGCCGTGCGCTCCTCGTAGCGGTGCATCTGCCAGATGCCCAGCCTGATCATCGTGGGGATGAGAAGGAGGGCGACCAGCGTGAGGATCACCCACTGCCGGGACAACAGGAAGCGGTACACCCCACGACCGTACAACTCGGTCAGGGGGCGCGTTCACGCGGGTGGGAGCCGAGCCGCGTGAGAACCCTTCCCGGCAGCTCAGACCCTGTCGACGATCCCCACCCTCCCCTCCGCGCGGGCGCAGTGGGCGCCGCAGTACCAGTGACCGTCGGCCTCGACGCCCTGGCCGATGATCTGGACGCGGCAGTGCTCACAGATGGGCGCCATGCGGTGGATCGCGCAGGCGAAGCAGTCGAAGACGTGCACCGCGCCCTGGGCGTGCACCTCGAAGGTCATGCCGTAGTCGTTTCCGCAGACTTCGCAACGTGTCATGCGCCACAGGGTGCGGCGCCGACGCGGCGCGGGCGAGCGGGCGCGGGGCGAGTCGCCGGGCAATCACCCGTACGCCCGGGTCACCCGCACGCCCCCGTCACCCCTCCGTCCCCTCCGGTCACCCCTCCGCAGGCTCGACGTCCCGCAGCAGCTGCCCGAACGCCGCCTCGTCGAGCACCGGCGTCCCGTACTGCCGTGCCCTGACCACCTTCGACGTACCGGAGTCCGGGTCGTTGGTGACGAGGAGACTGGTCAGCCGGGACAGGCTCGTCGCGACGTGCAGTCCGGCCTCGACGGCGCGGTCCTCCAGCAGCTCGCGGTCGACCGACGTGTCCCCCGAGAAGGCGACGCGCATGCCCTGCTTGAGTGGTTTGCCGTCCTCGTAGCGCCCCGGATTCGGGTACGGGCACGGGGGCCGCTTGCGCGACTGGCGCCAACTCCCGGGCTGGTAGCCCCCGGAGGACTGCCGTCCGATGTGCGCGGAGCCGGACCACTCGGTCAGCGGCCGGCATTCGAGGAGCGGCAGCCGCACGCCCCGGCTCACGGCCGTGTGCAGACTCGGCCGGAAGGCCTCGGCCAGCACGCGCGCGTCGTCCAGCGCGTGGTGCGCCTGCCGCTGGGCGACGCCGAAGTGGGCGGCCAGCGACTCCAGCTTGTGGTTGGGCAGCGGCAGCGCCAACTCCTTGGAGAGCGTGATGGTGCACAGCCGCTGCCGCACCGGCGCCTCGCGCTCCGCGCGCGCGTACTCCCGCGCGATCATCGACCAGTCGAAGACCGCGTTGTGCGCGACGAGCACACGGTCCGCCAGGCGGTCGGAGAACTCCTCGGCGATGTCCTGGAAAAGCGGGGCTCCTTCGAGCATGTCGCTCGTCAGACCGTGGATCCACACGGGCCCGGGATCACGCTCCGGGTTGACCATCGTGTACCAGTGGTCCTCGACCTCACCCCGCGCGTCCAGCCGGTAGACGGCCGCCGAGATTATCCGGTCGTCCCGGGCCAGGCCCGTGGTCTCCACGTCGACGACCGCGTACCCCTCGGGATACGCGGTCGGCCAAGGTGCGTCGGACGGCGCGGTCGTAAGGTCTTCGAGCATGGTCACTGAGGATACGGGCCGTCACTGACACTCCGAACGGCCACCGCCTCGAACGAGCCCCGGAGCACTGGCGTCTGCGCGCCTGAACTCCCGGTTCCGCGGGATCGTCCGGAAGTCGGCCTCCCCGCCCTGGGTCTGACGGCGTGCCAGTGCCCGCGATGGTGTTGTGCCGCTGGTCAGGGCTTGAACTTGAGACGGTCGGGTGGAAAGAGTTCGGCACCCTTCACCTGCGTGCCGACGATGGCGCGGATGGTGAGGTGCTCCAGCCCGGCGAGGGGCGTGAGGTCGATCGAGCCTCCGCAGCGGCTCAGGCCCAGGTTTCGTAGCTCGGGCAGGTTCGTCAGCGGTTCCAGCCCGGAGGCGAGGTCGCACTCGTAAAGGAAGATCTCCGTCAACTCCTGGTGACGGACCAGTGCGGCCGGTTCGACGGTGGCCTGTGTGATGCGGAGCACCTTCAGCCGGGGGACTTGTTGGAGCCGGGCCAGCTGCTCCGTCTGCCGGTCGCCGGCGACGGACAACCAGTCGAGGATCGGCCAGCGTTCGATCCCGCCGAGGTCGACGTCGCGTGCCCCGTCGTAGAGACCCAGCCTGGAAAGCGCGTCCCCGGCGGGGAGGCCGGCCACACATGACGTTCCGGAGGGCACGAAATCGAGGGTGAGCATCTTGAGGGTGGTGAGTCCGGCGAGCGGAGCCAACGAGACGTCGTGTGAGAGGCGGCCGAGGTAGAGGTGCATGAGGGGAAGTCCCCGCAGCGGGCTCAGGTCGCGCACCTGGGGGCATTGGGTGATGCCGAACGTCGCCAGTTGTGTCAGCGCCTCCAGAGGGGACAGGTCGTGAAGTGAGGGGTCGCTGTCGAGGAACAGCGTCTTCGTCGTCGTGCGTGCGGCGATGACTTCGGGGATCCCGTGCTCGCCCATGAGAAGGAAACGGTCGATGTGGTCCAGTTGTCCGAGGGCCGCCCTCTGCTCGGGTGTGCGGACCTCGACGGCAACGCCTTCCAAGGACGCGTGTGCCAGCACCGTCTCGACGTATTCCTGCGTGTCGAAGGCTCGCCAGCCCTGGGAGAGCTGATCGCCGACCTCGAACCGGGTGTCACCCCGGAACCGCGAGATCAGTTCCAGGGCCGCGTCACCCCCGACCAGCACCGCCGTCCGCACCACAGCCGCCGCGGTCGGACCGTCCAACTCCTCCGGCCCCGGCAGCAGCTCCAACACCAACTCGCCCACCTTCGCGAGCTCCGCCGCGTCCTCCATGGAGCGTGGTGGCATCAGTTTCCCCGTGCGGGCCTCGACCTCCTCCCGAACCGCCGGATCGAGCTCGGGCGCGTGCTCCAGGGAGGCGGCGGCGAGAAGCACCAGCCGCTGCCGCTGCCCCTTCACGCTGCTCGCCCGCCGCAACAACTGCCGAAGCAGTCGCCCCCGCTCCTCCACGCGCGCGTGCCCGACGGCCATCCGCACGACGTCGTCCCACTGGTCGTCGTGCGCGTTGCGGACCAGCACCCCGAAATCGCGGGCCTCGACCGCCGCCTTCGCTCCGAGGTAGTCCTGGAAGGTGCGGTGGACGAAGTCGACGTAGCCCGCCACGGGTTCGCGGAGGAGGCCACTGCGGATCAGCAGGTGAGAGAAGACCTGGTCGGCGTCGCCCTGCTCCCTGACCTGGGGCATCACGGTCAGCCACTCGTCGATCATCTCCACCGCGTCGTCCCGGGCGGCCTCCGCCTGACCGTTGCGGATGAGCCAGTACGCGAACCGCTGGAGCAGCGCGGTCTGCTCCTCGCGGGTCAGGGTGACCCCTTCGGCGTCCGTGATCTCCCGCTCCGTGTCGCGGCGTACCAGCAGCATGTCGAGGGCCGCGTCGTACACCTCCTTGCGGGCCCGGGGGAGGTGCATACGGCGGTCGCGGTTCAGAGCGCAGAGCAGGGCGCACATGAGAGGGCTGGTGGCGAGCCGGCCGAGGTCCCGGCGGGTCGCCACCGCCTGGACCAGCCCTGCCTCGTAGGTGTCCAGCCGTTCCCGTTCGGCGTAGGACAGGCATTCCTGGCGCGCCGCGTCGTGCCAGTGCCCGATGAACGCGCGGATGCCGTCCCGCTCCATCGGCAGCAGTTCGTGCGCCCTGAAACCCTGGCTGGCCAGCCACTCCTCAGGCACGGCGGACGGTCTCGTCGTCACGACGTACCGCGCCTCGGGGAAGGCCGTGACCAGCGACTTGAGCCAGCTCTCCGTACGACTCCGCAACCGCCTCGGCACCTCGTCGACCCCGTCGACCAGTACCAGCGCCCGTCCGCTCGTCAGCAGTTCCTCCACCCAGCCTTCCGGGGCCCGCAGGGGCACTCCGGAAGCGGGCAGGAAGTCGCGTGGCATGGGCAGGCCGTCGGGTGTGTTGAACGACCGCAGCCGCAGGACGAAGGGAATGCAGCGGTTCCAGTCGGCCAGTTCGGGGCCGAAGCTGCGGCGGCCCGCGTTGAGGGCGAGCCACTGGACGAGGGTCGACTTGCCGGAGCCCGCCGGGCCGCGCAGAACGAGCCGGTGGCAGCCGGCCAGTGCCTGTTCCGCCTTGACGGGGTCCTGCGCGGCGCTGGGCAGACCGAGTCGGCCCCTGTGCGTGTCGTCGAGCCGTTCCCCGCTCACGGCGAGACTGATGTAGGCGGTGTCCAGGGACCATTCGGCGACGGCCCGGCTCCCGAGGGTGATTCCGTACAGTTCGGTGCGGCTGTTCGTCTCGCTCACATAGTGTCCGTACCGCTCCTCGAAGCCGAGTGCCACGGTCTCGGGCTGCGGGCCCTGTAACGCGCGCAACAGTTCCTCGGCCCGCCCGGAGCGCCGCGTCTGCTCGACCGCGGCCCGCGCCCCGAACGACGGGTGGGCGGTCAGCTGTTCAACGACATGGGCACAGCAGAGCTCCAGCAACTCCTCGTACAGCTCGCCCGCGCGGGCCGCCAGGTCCTCCACCGGTCGGCGTAGCTCCTCGGCCAGCCGCCCGGAATCCAGGTCCGCCGCGAACAACCGCTCCGCGTCGAGCGGGCCCGCCGCCGCGAACGTGTCCTGGACTGCCGCTACAGCCGCCAGCCGCTCGTGCTCCGGCAGCGCCCCGTACGCCGACGAGATGCGGCGGGACAGGACTCGCGCCAGCTTCTCCGGTGCCGCCGGCTTCGGCAGCGGCCGAACCGGATCGCTCACCAGCCCGGCGCCCGGCCTCGGCGTCAGGAGCGACTTCACGAGCGTCGAGGCCACGGTCGACGCCAGCCGGACGAGCACACCTTCGAGTCCCTGCAATGCCGTCGCCTCCCCGTTTCAGCGGATGACATCGTAGGCAGCGCCTCCCCGGGCGTTGGTGGAGATGGCCAAGAAGCAAGCGCGTACCACCGGAAATACTTGTGGGTAACAACGTCTAGCCGTCGCTGACCGGCGGTTCTACGGTGCCCACATGCCGAACCTGCCCGATGCCGTGCTGTGGTCGATACCCGCCTTCGTGTTGCTCACCGTGGTGGAAGTGGTGAGCGTGCGGATCCATCCCGATGAGGACGCGGCGGGGTACGAGGCGAAGGACGCCGCGACGAGCGTCGGCATGGGGCTCGGCTCGCTCGTCTTCGACTTCCTGTGGAAGATTCCGATCGTCGCGATCTACACGGCGGTCTACGAGGTGACGCCACTGCGTGTGCCCGTGCTGTGGTGGACCGTTCCGCTGATGCTGCTCGCCCAGGACTTCTTCTACTACTGGTCGCACCGCGGCCACCACGTCGTCCGGATCCTGTGGGCGTGCCACGTCGTGCACCATTCCAGCCGGAAGTTCAACCTCACCACCGCCCTGCGGCAGCCGTGGACGACGTGGACCGTCTGGCCGTTCTACGTTCCGCTCGTGGCCCTCGGGGTGCACCCGGCGGCGCTGGCGTTCTGTTCCTCCGCGAACCTCGTGTACCAGTTCTGGATCCACACCGAGCGCATCGGCACGCTGCACCGGGCCTTCGAGTTCGTCTTCAACACGCCCTCGCACCACCGCGTCCACCACGCCTCCCAGGGCGGCTACCTGGACCGGAACTTCGGCGGGATCCTCATCGTCTGGGACCGGCTCTTCGGGTCGTTCGTCGCGGAGACCGAGCGGCCGGTGTACGGACTGACGAAGGACATCGACACGTACAACCCGCTGAGGGTCGCCACCCACGAGTACGCCGCCATCGCCAGGGACCTGAGGGCGGCCGGGAGTTGGGGCGAGCGGGCCGGGCGGGTGTTCCGGGGGCCGGGCTGGCGGCCGGTGCGGCCGGACGCGGGGGAGACGCAGGCCTCCGGCCCGACGGTCACGGAGCCCGTGGCGTGAGAGGCGGCAAGGCGCTGCTCGTCCTCTTCCTCCTCGTCGCCGCCGCCGACCTCGGCTCGCTCGCCGCCGGGTTCACGCCGGGCCACGCCGTCGCCAAACCGCTGCTGATGCCGTTGCTCGCCGCCTACGTCCACGCGCGGGGCGGACCCCGGGCGCTGGTCGCGGCTCTGCTGTGCGGCTGGGGCGGTGACGTGCTGCTGCTGTCCGACGCGCAGGCCGCGTTCCTCGCGGGGATGGGGTTCTTCGCGGCGGGGCACGTGTGCTACCTGCTGCTCTTCGGACGATCCCCGCGCCCCGGGCGACCGGCACTCCTGGCGGCCACGTACGGCACGGTCCTCGTCGTCACCCTCGCCCTGCTGTGGCCCGATCTGCCCGCCGAACTGCGCGTCCCCGTCGCCGGATACAGTCTGCTGCTCACCGCCATGGCGTACCGGGCCGGTCGTGCCGGGCTGGTGGCCGGGCTCGGTGGCGCGCTGTTCCTGGTGTCCGACACGCTCATCGCGACGGGTGTCGCCGACTGGCCGCAGCTCCCGCGCCCCGATCTGTGGATCATGCTCACCTATCTGGCGGCCCAGTACCTGCTGGTCCGGGGGACGCCCACGCCCGGCCTCACCAGCGGATCGGCACCGGCAGCGCCGTCAGCAGCGCCGACACCGCCACGACCGCACCCAGCACCGCCACCTCCGCACGCGCGGGGGAGCAGGCGCTGAGCGGGTCGCTCACGCGGGCCAGCCGGACACGCGCGATCAGCGCGAGAACCGCGACGACGGCCACGAGGAGCACCTTGCCGAGCAGGGTGCGCCCGTAAGCCGTCGCGGTCAGCTGCTCCATGACCGTGTCCGGCGGCATACGGCGCAGCGTGCTCCACACCCCGGTGGCGGTGATGGCGGCCAGGAGAACGGCCGCCACGCGCGCGTAGAGGCCCAACAACGCGGCACCCGCCCCCGTGGCGTCCGTCGGGCCCCACCGCCGGAGCGTCCGCAGCACGTGGAACAGCCCGCCCGCCCACAGCGCCGCGCAGACCACGTGAACCAGCGTCAGGCCGCTGCCGACCAGCGGATCGTGCTCGGTCGACGGATGCGCGCGCAGGGCCTCCGCGACGGCGACCACGGCGAGCGGCCATCCTTGCGTGGCGGGGCGGCGCGAGAGGGCGCACAGGCCGGCCGCGGCGAACGCGTTCACCTCCAGGAGGGCGAGCTTGCCGTCCCGGGTCTCGTAGAGGCCGCCGAAGTCGATGTCGGCGGGGCTCCGTGGCACCAGGTTGCCGGTCGCCACGAGCGAGGCGAGGCCCAGCGCCGCGAGGAAACCGGCGGCTGCCGCGTACGGCGCCCAGCTGCGCGGCGCCTCCCCCGGCGCACCCGGCAGCCTGCGCCCCAGCCACGCCGCGAACAGCTCGCCCGCCGGAACGCACAGCGCCGCGAACAGTACGGTCCGCAGCACGGTGATGCCGCCGACTCCCGGAGCCACCGCCTCGCCGGTGCCGTCCAGGGCGACACGCGGCCCGAGCAGCGGGATCAGGGCGGCGACGGCCACCAGGACGAGTACGGCGACGGCCCGCCCGACACCGGGACGCGCGGTGTCGGCTGTCGGTCTGGTCAAGCTCACTCCCAGAGCTTCGCCAGTTGTCACAGACCAGGGCAAGTCATGGAAAGCAACTGGGCGTACGGTATTCCGCCCATAGGTACGCTTCCGGCCGCCCCCCGATTCAAGCCCAGCGCGCCTCGTCCGCACCCCACGCCCCGGGCGGGCGCGACCAGTCGGCGGGTCCACCGGCGAAGGACACCGGCGGCAGCGCGTACCGCAGCCTCCCGAGGGAGCTGCGGGTCTCGGCGAGCCAGGGGCCGGGACGGTCGTACGAGGCCTCGGCGGGCCCGCCCACACCTCGGCTCTCGCCCACACCCCGGCTCCCGCCCGTCAGCCAGGCGGCCGTCCGCGCCAGTGCCAGCCGGACGAGCCGCGTGCCGCCCTGCTCCCGCTGCTCGGTGAGCGACCGCAGCACGGCCGCGGCCAGCAGGAAGCCGGTGCCGTGATCGAGGGCCTGTGCGGGCAGCGCGCCCGGCCGCTCGGGCGAGCCCTCGGTCACCGCGATCCCGGTGGCGGCCTGCACCAGGCTGTCGAAGCCCCGCCGCCCCGCCCACGGCCCGTCCGCGCCCCACGCCGACAACTGCGCGACCACGAGTCCGGGCCCGCGCTCGGCCAGCGCCTCCGCGTCGAGCCCGAACCGGTCCAGGGCGCCGGGCCGGTAGCCGGTCACCACCACGTCCGCACCGGCGAGCAGTTCCTCGAACGTACGGCGGTCCGCGCGGTCGGCCAGGTCGAGCGTGGCCGACCGTTTCCCGAAGCCGGTGTCCGCGTGCTGGTCGGGGAGTTCGGGCAGGCCGGGGGAGTCCACACGGAGGACGTCCGCGCCCAGGAGGCCGAGCGTGCGGGTGGCGACGGGGCCCGCGATGACCCGGGTGAGGTCCAGGACGCGTACACCCGCCGCGGGCAGCCCCGCGTCACCCGTGAGCCGCCGGACCGGCCCGGCCCCGACGGTCTCGGCCTCCAGCAGCGGCCGGGCGGCGACGGCCCGCCCCTGCTCGTGCTCGGACCACTCCTCGGGCGTACGCAGGGCCACCGCGAGCCCTCCGGCGCCGTACACCGTGTCCTCCACGTCCGTCGCCGGACACTCCGCCAGCGCCGCCGCCACCGTCTCCACCGACGCGTCCCCGGGCAGACCCAACGCGCCCAGCAGACGCTCCCGGTGCTGCGGGTAGTTGGCGTGAGTCCGCACCCACCCGTCCGCCGTCCGCCAGAACCGCGACAGCGGCGCGAAGCCGACCGGCTGCCGCCCGTCGACCAGCAGGTGCCGTTCGCTCACGAAAGCCGTGGCGACCGCCCCGTCGTCCACCCGCACCTCGGGCACGTCCGCCCGTCCCGCCCGCCGCGCCCCCAGCTCGGCGGCCGCCAGCGCGCACGCCCCGACGCAGGCCCGCGCCAGCTCCCGTACGGGCAGCCGCGCGTCCAGCGCCCCGTCCCGTACGACCTCCGACACACGCGGGAGCAGAGCCGGGTCGCCGCCCAGGGCCTGCCACGCGGACTCCGTGTTCACAGCATCCATGGGTGCACTATGCGGTGTGTACGGAATCAACACGTCCGTGCGGGGGCAGCGAAAGGGCCGGGCGGTACATCACCGCCCGGCCCAATTCCTCTGTCGTGCCCCCTACTTCGTCACCGCGTCCAGCGCGTCAGCGGTGCCCCAGCCGTAGAAACCGTTCCGGTTCTTCGACCCCTCGCACACCGCGTCGACCTTGCCGTCGCCGTCGATGTCGTACGGGTCCGTGCACGCCGTGGCGTCCGCCTCGGCGTACAGCAGCGCCTTCACCACCGCCGGCGGAGCGTACGGGTGCGTCGACTTGATGAGGGCGGCGACACCCGCGACGTGCGGCGACGCCATCGACGTACCGGCCATGTAGCCCCACGTGCCGCCGGGCAGCGTGCCCAGGATCAGGCCGCTGGTGGCTGGCGGGGCCGGGGTCTGGAAGCGGGTCGAGTCGCCGCCCGGGGCGGCTATGTCGATCACGCCCAGGCCGTGGTTGGAGAAGGAGGACTTGATGCCCTTCGCGCCCGTCGCCGCGACCGTGACGACGCCCGGCAACTGGGTCGGGATGTCGAGGCACTTCGACGGGTCGACCACACGGTCCGACGGCGTCGTGTCGTTCGGCGACGACGGGTCGGTGATCTCGTCGGAGGCGAGGTCGTAGTTCTCGTTGCCCGCCGCCGCGACGTTGACCGCGCCCTTGCGCTCCGCGTACCGGGACGCCCGGGTGACGGCGTCGACGAGCGCCTTCTGGTCCGGGTCGTTCTTGCAGTTGAAGTACCAGGGGTCCGTGTAATAGCTGTTGTTCGTCACGTCGACACCGTGCTCGGCCGCCCACACGAACCCGCAGACCACGGCCTCCGTGTAGAAGAAGCCGGCCGGCGTGGACACCTTGATGCCGGACACCTTCACGCCGGGCGCCACACCGGTCATCCCGACGCCGTTCTTGGCGGCCGCGATCTCACCGGCGACGTGCGTGCCGTGCGGGCTCTCGGACGCGCCGGGCCGCCAGGCCCCGTCGGTGGTGTCGGGCTTGCCCGTCACGCAGTTCACCGACGCCTTCCGGTCGAAGTTCGGGGCTATGTCGGGGTGCGTGTCGTCGACGCCCGTGTCGATGACGGCGACCGTGACGTTCCGGCTGCCGAGCGACTTCTCGTGCGCCTTGTCCGCCTTGATGGCGGGAAGGTCCCACTGCAACGGCTCCAGCGGGTCCTGGCCGGCCTCCGCGTCGGCGGCCGCCGCCTCCTTGGCGGTCAGCACCTTCGGCGTGTCCAGGTCGGTCGTCGACTGCGCGGGCAGCGGCGCGGTGCGCGTGGCGCCGGCCGACTGCACGCCGCGCACCTTGCGGATCGCCGCGCCGAAGCCGGAATCCGAGGCGTGCACGACGATGACGCCTATCTGGTCGTACGACGTCACGATCGTGCCGCCCGCATCGGCGATGGCCTTCTTCACTTGCGAGGAAGTGCCGTGCCCGGGGCGGACGTTGACCACGTAGCTGAGCGGGGTGGCGTCGGTGGCCGCCTCCTGGGAGGCCGCCGGCGAGGCCGTCGCCGTCGCGTTCGGCAGAACGGCGAGTGCCGTCGCCATGGCCATCCCCAGCGGGATCGCCACCACGCGGTGGGAGCGCTTGCGGGGCGCTGTCATGGTGTCTCCAGTTCGTTCGCGGGACGAGTCACGTTCGCGGTACGAGCGGTACGGGCTGTTGCCCCGAGGGGGCAAGGTGGGGGCAACCAGCCCGTACTGACGGCTACTTGACGGCCTTGAGCGCGTTGACGATGCCGGCCCCGTAGAAGCCGTTCGCCTTCGGGCCGCCCTCGCACACCGCGTCCTGCGTGCCGTCGCCGTCCTGGTCGTAGGACTCGGGGCAGGCCGTCCTGTCCGCCTGCGCCTTCAGCAGCCGCTGCAGCTGGGTGCCGTTCGCCCACGGGTGGGTGGACTTCAGAAGCGCGGCCACGCCCGCGACGTGCGGCGACGCCATCGAGGTGCCCTGCAGGAACGCGTACTGCCCGTTCGGCATGGTGGACAGGATCCGGCCGTCCTTCGACGGGGTGTCCGGGAGCTGGTAGCGCCGGTCGCCACCGGGAGCCGCGACGTCGACGACGCCCTCGCCGTACGTCGAGTAGTACGACTTGAGGTTCTGCACGCCCGTCGCGCTGACCGTGACGACGCCCGGCAGCTGGGTCGGCACGTCGAAGCACTCGGAGGGGTCGATGGTGCGCTCGACCGGGGTGGAGTCGTCGGGGCTGGTGTTGTCGACGATCGCGTCCGAGGCGAGGTCGTGGTTGGAGTTGCCCGCCGACGCCACGTTCAGCAGGCCCTTCTTCTGCGCGTACAGCTGGGCCCGGTTGACCGCGTCGACGATGGCCTTCTGGTCGGGGTCGTCCACGCAGTTGTAGAGCCACGGGTCGACGTAGTAGCTGTTGTTCGTGATCTCCACGCCGTGGTCGGCCGCGAACACGAAGGCGCAGACGACGCTTTCCGGGTAGAACAGGCCGTTGTTCGGGTCGCTGACCTTGATGCCGGAGACCTTCACGCCCGGGGCGACACCGGCGACGCCGACGCCGTTGCGGGCCGCGGCGATCTCACCGGCGACGTGCGTGCCGTGGTAGTCCTCCGCGGTGTACGGGCGCCAGGCACCCTCACTGGTGTCCGCGACGCCGCCGACGCAGTTGGCCGACTGGGAGGCGGAGAAGTTCGGGGCGAGGTCCGGGTGGGTGTCGTCGACGCCGGTGTCGATGACGGCGACGGTGACCTTCCTGCTGCCCGGGTTGATCTTCGCCGCCTTGTCGGCGCCGATCGAGCGCAGGTCCCACTGGTCGGCCTCCAGGGGCTCGCTCTCGGGGGTCGTCGCCGAAGCGGCCTTCACCTTGGCGGCCTCCTCGGCCGTCAGGTAGTCCGCGGCGCCCTCGTCGGTCGTACCCGCGGCGACCAGGGGAGTGGTCCGGGTGGCGCCGGCGGACTGCACACCGCGCACGGCGCGGATCTGCGCGCCGAAGCCGGGGTTGGCCGAGTGGACCACGATCACGCCGATCCTGTCGTACGTGATGACGACGGTCCCGCCGGCCGCGGCTATCGCCTTCTTCACGGAGGCGATGGTCCGCTTGTCCGTCTTCGTGTTGACGACGTACGCGAGGTTCGGTCCGTCCTCGGTCGCCGAGGCGGCGGACGCGGCCGGGGCGGCGGAGCCGGCCGAGGGGAGTGGCGCTGCCGAGGCGACGCCCGGCAGGAAGCCGAGGGAGGCGGTCAGCGAGAGGGCGACCGGAACCGCGAGCGCGAGACGGCGTCTCGAGCGCAGATGAGCCATGGGGTCTCCACATCATCCGGAAACGAAACCCGCCCGTGACACGCGTGGTGCCCGGGCAGGTACATGACGGGTGGTGCACGCCGAAGCTATCCCCCGCCGTCCCTGGCCAGCAATGACTTCACGCGACGACGGCCGAAGTACAGGGAAACCCCTCGCCCGAGCGGAGCCGGTGACCAGTGGCGACCGCTTGTGAAAAGAACCGTGCGGGAGTTGAACCGGTTCCCGCGCGCCGCCGTGACGTTGAGCAGGGAGCCCGAGCACCATCGGGCACCCTGTCGGATCATGCGCCGGGCACCTACCATCGCGAGCCGGCGTGATCCACATCTACTTGAGGATCAGAGCCGTCATATGTCCGAGAACGACCCGTCCCCGTCGTCACCCCCGGCCACCGGGGCACCCGAACCCGCAACGCGAGGAGACTCCGTGGCAACCGACGCACCTCCCCCCTCGAAGGCAGAGCACCAACTCCCCCCGACGGAGGAGTTCGTCCGGGTCCAGGAGAGCGCGGAATTCGGTGAACTGCGCCGCTCCCACCGCTCCTTCGCCTTCCCGCTGACCGTCGCCTTCATCGCCTGGTACCTGCTGTACGTCCTGCTCTCCAACTACGCGGGCGACTTCATGGGCACCAAGCTGTTCGGCAACATCAACGTCGCCCTGCTCCTGGGCATCGCCCAGTTCATCACCACGTTCCTCATCGCCTGGTGGTACTCGCGGCACGCCGCCGCGAAGCTCGACCCCAAGGCCGAGGCCATCAAGTCCCGCATGGAGGGCGACGCATGAGCCCCGTACAGCAGACCGTTCTCGCCGCGGGTGAGGCCAGCGAGCACCGGCCGCTGATCATCTCCCTGTTCGCGGTGTTCGTCGTGGCGACGCTCGTCATCACCATCTGGGCGGGCCGCCAGACCAAGGACGCCGCCGACTTCTACGCGGGCGGCCGTCAGTTCAGCGCCTTCCAGAACGGACTCGCGGTCTCCGGCGACTACATGTCGGCCGCGTCCTTCCTCGGCATCGCGGGCGCGATCGCCATCTTCGGGTACGACGGCTTCCTCTACTCCATCGGCTTCCTCGTGGCCTGGCTGGTGGCGCTGCTCCTGGTGGCCGAGCCGCTCAGGAACTCCGGCCGCTACACCATGGGCGACGTCCTCGCGTACCGCATGCGCCAGCGCCCCGTGCGCACGGCGGCCGGCACCTCCACCATCGTCGTCTCGATCTTCTATCTGCTGGCCCAGATGGCGGGCGCGGGCGTCCTCGTCTCGCTGCTGCTCGGCATCACCTCGGACGCCGGCAAGATCGGCATCGTCGCCCTCGTCGGCGTCCTGATGATCGTGTACGTCTCCATCGGCGGCATGAAGGGCACCACCTGGGTCCAGATGGTCAAGGCCGTGCTGCTCATCGGCGGCACCCTGCTGATCACCTTCCTGGTGCTGCTGAAGTTCAACTTCAACATCTCCGACCTGCTCGGCACGGCCGCCGAGAAGAGCGGCAAGGGCGCGGCCTTCCTGGAGCCCGGCCTGCAGTACGGCGCGACCGGCACCTCCAAGCTGGACTTCATCTCCCTCGGCATCGCCCTGGTCCTCGGCACCGCGGGCCTGCCGCACATCCTGATCCGCTTCTACACGGTGCCCAACGCCAAGGCCGCCCGGAAGTCCGTGAACTGGGCGATCGGCATCATCGGCGCCTTCTACCTGATGACCATCGCCCTCGGCTTCGGCGCCGCCGCGCTGATCTCCCAGGACGAGATCATCGAGTCCAACCCGTCCGGCAACACGGCCGCACCGCTGCTCGCCCTGCACCTCGGCGGCGTCGACTCGACCGGGGGCGCGATCCTGCTCGCCACGATCTCGGCGGTGGCCTTCGCGACGATCCTCGCCGTCGTCGCCGGCCTCACCCTCGCCTCGTCGTCGTCCTTCGCGCACGACATCTACGCCAACGTCATCAAGAAGGGCAAGGCCACCGAGAAGGAGGAGATGAGGGCGGCCCGCTGGGCGACCGTCTTCATCGGCGTCGTCTCCATCGCCCTGGGCGCCCTCGCCCGCGACCTCAACGTGGCCGGCCTGGTCGCGCTGGCCTTCGCGGTCGCCGCGTCCGCCAACCTGCCGACCATCCTCTACAGCCTGTTCTGGAAGAAGTTCACCACCCAGGGCGCGCTGTGGTCGATCTACGGCGGTCTCATCGTGGCCGTCGGTCTGGTGCTGTTCTCGCCCGTCGTCTCCGGCGACCCGAAGGCGATGTTCCCCGACGTCGACTTCCACTGGTTCCCGCTGAAGAACCCGGGCATCATCTCCATCCCGTTCGGCTTCCTGATGGGCTGGCTCGGCACGGTCCTGTCCAAGGAGGAGCCCGACACCGGCAAGTACGCCGAGCTTGAGGTGCGTTCCCTCACGGGCACCGGGGCCCACTGAGTCCCGGCACGGTACGCGGGGCCGCCGTGGATCCCTACGGCGGCCCCGCGCCGTGTCTGCAGGAACGAACCGACCTGTTGTCAGTCGCGTCACGTAGGCTCGCAGGTGTCGGAGAATTGGTGATCCGTTCAAGGGAGGGGGCCCACGTGCTCATCGACACCTACGGCCGAGCGGCCACAGACCTCAGGGTGTCACTGACTGACCGGTGCAACCTGCGCTGCACCTACTGCATGCCCGAGGAGGGCCTGCAGTGGCTGGCCAAGCCCGACCTGCTCACCGACGACGAGATCGTCCGCCTCATCGACGTCGCGGTCCGCACCCTGGGCATCACCGAGGTCCGCTTCACCGGCGGCGAGCCGCTGCTGCGCCCCGGCCTGGCCGGCATCGTGGAGCGCGTCGCCGCTCTCGAACCCCGCCCGCAGATGTCCCTCACGACCAACGGCATCGGCCTCAAGCGCACGGCGACGGCCCTGAAGGCGGCGGGCCTGGACCGGGTGAACGTCTCGCTGGACACCCTCCGCCCCGACGTCTTCAAGACCCTCACCCGCCGCGACCGCCACAAGGACGTCATCGAGGGCCTCCACGCCGCCCGCGAGGCCGGCCTGACCCCCGTCAAGGTCAACTCGGTCCTGATGCCCGACCTGAACGAGGACGAGGCCCCGGACCTCCTGGCCTGGGCCGTGGAGCACGACTACGAGCTGCGGTTCATCGAGCAGATGCCCCTGGACGCCCAGCACGGCTGGAAGCGCGAGGGCATGGTCACGGCAGGCGACATCCTCGCCTCACTCCGCACCCGCTTCGAGCTGACGCCCGAGGGCGCCGACGAGCGCGGCTCCGCCCCCGCCGAGCGCTGGGTCGTCGACGGCGGCCCCCACCGCGTCGGAGTGATCGCCTCGGTCACCCGCCCGTTCTGCGCGGCCTGCGACCGTACGCGACTGACGGCCGACGGCCAGATACGCACCTGCCTGTTCGCCCGCGAGGAGACCGACCTGCGCGCCGCACTCCGCTCGGGCGCCCCCGACGAGGAGATCGCCCGCATCTGGCGGCTGGCGATGTGGGGCAAGAAGGCGGGCGCGGGCCTGGACGACCCGACCTTCGTCCAGCCGGACCGGCCGATGTCGGCGATCGGGGGGTGACCCCACACCGGGGCACGTCCGCGAGCCCCCCCACTGACCTCTCTCACAGGGCACCGGAACCACATGATTGATCTGAGCTTTACTTGAACTTCGCTTCGCCGCAGGTCAGGACCCGGGCGAGGTCCAGTCCTCCAGCTTCACGACGTCCTTCAGGAACCCCCGCACACCCAGGAACTTCGAGAGATGCTCACGGTGCTCCTCGCACGCGAGCCACGTCTTGCGCCGTTCCGGCGTGTGCAGCTTCGGGTTGTTCCACGCCAGCACCCACACCGCGTCGGCGCGGCAGCCCTTGGCGGAGCAGATCGGTGAGGACGGCTCGGAACCGGGCTCGTTGCCGGGGACGTTGAGAATCACACCCCGACCCTAACGCGCCCCGCGCAACGGAAAAGGGCCGGGAAAAGGCGACGCCGAGCAGCCACGGGGGGAGCTGCCCGGCGTCGGTCTGTCGCTCCGACGGGGGATGCGGAGCGCGTACGAAGTATGTCACGGGTACCCCGTCGCCCGGCACCGGAACAACATGATTGATCTGAGCTTTTCTTGAGCTTGGCGGCTGATTGGATTCCGCTTCCCCGCGGACTCAGGAGGTCAGGTACGGTTCCGGCGCTCGCCGCCCAGGCCCGCCGCGGGGTCGGCCCCGACATCCTCCGGGACGGATTCCGTGAAGCCCGTCACGCCTTCGTCATGACCCTGGCCGGCGGTGCCGTTCTGCGGCGGCGCGATCATCGGCTTCAGAGGGACCCTGACGAACGTCGACGGCAGCGAGGGCGCGTTCTCCCGGCCCGCGTTGGCGATCACCACGGCGATGTAGGGAAGAACAGCCCCGAGCACCAGGGCGACGATCGCCACGTGCCGTTCGACGTTCCACAGGGCAACGGCCGCGATCACGGACACCGTGCGGACCGACATCGAGATGACGTACCGCCGCTGCCGGGCGCGCACGTCGGCGTCCAGCCCCTGCCTGGCTCCGGTGATTCGGAAGACCTGGCCGTCGCTCTGCTTCCGCATCACGTTCCACCACCCGCCTGCGTCGGACGCTCCCCCGGCACGTACCCAGGTCCGGACCCGGTCTGGGACCACGGCCCGAACAAGCTCAACGTTACGCCGCGTCTGCGTCACCTACGAGACCGGGGGCGCCCCTCACAGGAGCGCACGGCCTGCGTCCGGGCGCGTACGGCCGTGCCCGGCATGCGCCGTACCCCACACCGGCCGAGACTGGATGTACAGCTCACCGAGCCGTACGAGGAGGCAGCCATGGGCTGGTTGTGGGCGATCATCGTGGGCTTCGTCCTGGGCCTGCTGGCCAAGGCGATCATTCCGGGCAAGCAGCACAGCCCGCTCTGGCTGACGACCATCTTCGGCATGCTCGGCGCCGTCATCGGCAACGCGATGGCCCGCGGCTTCGGCATCGAGGAGACCGCCGGCATCGACTGGGGCCGCCACATCTTCCAGCTCGCGGCGGCCATCGTGATCGTCTTGTTCGGGGACATGGCGTACACGTCGATACGGGGACGCAAAGAGAGAGTGTGAGGGGGCCCGCGCCCCTTGAGGGGCCGCAGGCCCCCTCAAGGGGCGCGGGGAACTGCGCGAGCAACCACACACAACCCGCACACGGCAGGACAACAGATCCCGAACGGCGCTTACCCGCCGGTGACCTCGACCGCCGCCAGATTCTTCTTCCCTCGCCGCAGCACCAGCCACCGCCCGTGCAGCAGATCCTCCTTGCCCGGGACGGAGTCCTCCGCGGTGACCTTCACGTTGTTCACGTACGCCCCGCCCTCCTTCACGGTCCGCCGCGCGGCGGACTTGCTGGGCACCAGCCCGACCTCGGCGAAGAGGTCCACCACCAGACCCAGCTCGGCGACCTGGACGTGCGGCACCTCGGAGAGCGCCGCGGTCAGGGTCCTGTCGTCGAGTTCGCCCAGCTCACCCTGACCGAAGAGGGCCTTGGACGCGGCGATCACCGCGGCCGTCTGGTCCGCGCCGTGCACCAGCGTCGTCAGCTCCTCGGCCAGCGCGCGCTGCGCGGCCCGCGCCTGCGGACGCTCCTCGGTCTGCTTCTCCAGCTCCTCCAGCTCCTCGCGGGACTTGAAGGACAGGATCCGCATGTACGTGGAGATGTCCCGGTCGTCGACGTTCAGCCAGAACTGGTAGAACGCGTACGGCGTCGTCATCTCCGGGTCGAGCCAGACGGCGCCGCCCTCGGTCTTGCCGAACTTGGTGCCGTCCGCCTTGGTCATCAGCGGCGTCGCCAGCGCGTGCACACTGGCGTGCGGCTCCAGCCGGTGGATCAGGTCCAGGCCGGCCGTGAGGTTGCCCCACTGGTCGCTGCCGCCCTGCTGGAGCGTGCAGCCGTACCTCCGGAACAGCTGCAGGAAGTCCATGCCCTGCAGGAGCTGGTAGCTGAACTCCGTGTAGCTGATGCCCTCGGAGGACTCCAGTCGGCGGGCGACCGAGTCCTTCGTCAGCATCTTGTTGACGCGGAAGTGCTTGCCGATGTCGCGGAGGAACTCGATCGCGGAGAGGCCCTCGGTCCAGTCGAGGTTGTTGACCATCACGGCCGCGTTCTCGCCCTCGAAGTCGAGGAACGGCTCGATCTGGCCGCGCAGCTTGTCGACCCAGCCACGGACCGTCTCCGGATCGTTCAGCGTGCGCTCCGCGGTCGGGCGCGGGTCACCGATCAGACCCGTGGCCCCGCCGACCAGCGCCAGCGGCCGGTGCCCGGCCTGCTGGAGCCGGCGCACGGTGAGCACCTGCACCAGGTGCCCCACGTGCAGCGACGGTGCCGTCGGGTCGAAACCGCAATAGAACGTGACGGGACCGTCCGCGAGCGCCTTGCGCAAAGCGTCCTCGTCAGTGGACAGGGCGAACAGCCCGCGCCACTTCAGCTCGTCGACGATGTCCGTCACGGTTCTCGTATCTCCTTGAAAGGTCCTCGGGCAGTCGACTGACTACCGGCTACGAGGTTATACGCCCTGGCTGACGGAGCTCATATTGAAGTCCGGCACCCTCAGCGCAGGCATCGCGGCCCTAGTGAACCAGTCGCTCCACTCCCTCGGCAGCGTCTTTTCCGTGCGCCCGGCCTCCGTCGCCCGGCCCAGCAGACCGACCGGCGACTCGTTGAACCGGAAGTTGTTCACCTCGCCGGTGACCTCGCCGTTCTCCACGAGGTACACACCGTCCCGGGTCAGCCCGGTCAGCAGCAGCGTCGCCGGATCGACCTCACGGATGTACCAGAGGCACGTCAGCAGCAGCCCGCGCCCCGTGTTCGCGACCATCTCCTCCAGGGAGCGGTCCTCGCCCCCGTCGAGGATCAGGTTCCCGATCGACGGCGCCACCGGCAGCCCGGTCAGGCCCGCGCTGTGCCGCGTGGTCGTCAGGTGCTTCACCTCGCCGCCGCCGACCCACTCGGTGGCGGTCAGCGGCAGTCCGTTGTCGAACACCGACGCGTCGTCCCCGGAGGAGTGCGCGAGCACGAACGGCGAGGACTCGAGGCCCGGCTCGTTCGGGTCGCTGCGCAGCGTCAGCGGCAGCTCGGTCAGCTTCTCGCCGATCCGCGTGCCCCCGCCCGGCTTGCTGAAGACGGTACGGCCCTCGGCGGCGTCCCGGCCCGACGCCGACCACATCTGGTAGATCAGCAGGTCCGCCACGGCCGTGGGCGGCAGCAGCGTCTCGTAGCGCCCGGCGGGCAGCTCGATACGTCGCTCGGCCCAGCCGAGCCGTACGGCCAGCTCCGCGTCCAGCGCCGCCGGGTCCACGTCCTTGAAGTCCCGCGTCGACCTCCCGGCCCACGCCGAGCGCCTACGGTCCGGGGACTTGGCGTTCAGCTCCAGCGTGCCGTTCGGCTGGTCGTGCCTCAGGCGCAGCCCCGTCGACGTCCCCAGGTAGATGGAGACGAGCTCGTGGTTGGCGAACCCGTACAGCTCGCGACCGCCCTCCCGCGCGCGGGCGAACGACTCCCCGAGCGCCGGCGCGAAGTCCGCGAACACGGCGGACGAGGTCTCGGCGGGTGCGTCCGTGAAGTCGGGGGACTGGGGCAGGCCGGCCACGAGCGGTTGGGCGTCCTCGGCGGGCCCCGCCCCACGCGCGGCGGCCTCGGCGGCCCGTACCAGCGGCTCCAGCTCGTCGGCGGTGACGGCCGACCGCGACACGACGCCGGACGCCGTGCCCTCCTTGCCGTCGACGGTCGCGACGACCGTCAGGGTGCGTCCGCGCGTGACCCCGTTCGTGGTCAGCGCGTTGCCCGCCCAGCGCAGGTTGGCGGTCGAGTGCTCGTCGGCGATCACCACGCAGCCGTCGGCGGTGGACAGCTCCAGCGCCCGCTCGACGATCTCGTGCGGCTTGTTGGTGGGGGCGCTCATCGACCGGCCTCCTGCGTGGTGTTCAGAATGTTGACGCCCTTGAAGAGGGCCGAGGGGCAGCCGTGCGAGACGGCGGCGACCTGGCCGGGCTGGGCCTTGCCGCAGTTGAAGGCACCGCCGAGGACATACGTCCGGGGCCCGCCGACGGCGGCCATGGACCCCCAGAAGTCGGTGGTCGTCGCCTGGTACGCGACGTCCCGCAGCTGCCCGGTGATCCGCCCGTTCTCGATCCTGAAGAAGCGCTGCCCGGTGAACTGGAAGTTGTACCGCTGCATGTCGATGGACCACGACCGGTCACCGACGACGTAGATCCCGCGGTCCACGCTCCCGATCAGGTCCTCGGTGGACATCCCGGCCGGGTCCGGCTGGAGCGACACGTTCGCCATCCGCTGCACGGGCACATGGCCGGGGGAGTCGGCGTACGCACATCCGTTGGAGCGGTCGAAGCCGGTCAGCCGGGCGATCCTGCGGTCCAGCTGGTAGCCGACCAGGGTCCCGTCCTTCACCAGGTCCCAGGACTGCCCCGCCACGCCCTCGTCGTCGTACCCGATGGTCGCGAGGCCGTGCTCGGCGGTGCGGTCACCGGTGACGTTCATGAGCTCGGAGCCGTACCTCAGCTTGCCGAGCTTGTCGAAGGTGGCGAAGGACGTGCCGGCGTACGCGGCCTCGTAGCCGAGCGCGCGGTCCAGCTCCGTGGCGTGCCCGATGGACTCGTGGATGGTCAGCCACAGGTTGGAGGGGTCCACGACCAGGTCGTACACGCCCGACTCGACGCTGGGGGCCCGCATCTTCTCGGCGAGCAGCTCCGGGATCCGCGCCAGCTCGTCGTCCCAGTCCCAGCCGGTGCCGGTCAGGTACTCCCAGCCGCGTCCGACGGGCGGCGCGAGGGTCCGCATGGAGTCGAACTCCCCGCTGGACTCGTCGACGGACACGGCGGTGAACGACGGA
Organism: Streptomyces sp. NPDC046862; assembly: GCF_040704615.1. Lineage (NCBI taxonomy): Bacteria > Bacillati > Actinomycetota > Actinomycetes > Kitasatosporales > Streptomycetaceae > Streptomyces > Streptomyces sp. NPDC046862. The sequence continues at coordinate 354,892 of NZ_JBEYXP010000002.1, forward strand.
TGCAGGCGCACCCGCTGCTGGGTGGTCACGGTTCCGGCCGTGTCCGCGTAGAACTTGTTCTCGTGCACGGTGAGCAGCGACGCGTCCACGTGATCGACGCCGTCGGCCGCCAGCAGTCGCGCGCTCCACTCGGTCATCAACCCCGACTTCTCCTCGTCGGGCACGCTGAAGGGGTCGATCTCGTACGAGGACACCCACGTCTTCTCGGCGTGCACGGGCTCGTCGGCCAGCTCCACGCGCTCGTCGGACCCGGCGGCCCTGATCACCTGGGCGGACAGCTTCGCCATGGCCACGGCCTGCGCGGCGACCTTGGCGGCCGCGTCCATGGTCAGGTCCACGCCGGACGCGAACCCCCAGGTCCCGCCGTGCACCACCCGCACCGCGTACCCGAGGTCGGTCGTGTCCGACGACCCGGCCGGCTTGGCGTCCCGCAGCCGCCAGGCCGCGCTGCGCACCCGCTCGAACCGGAAGTCCGCGTGCTCGGCCCCGAGGGCCCTGGCCCGGGCCAGGGCGGCGTCGGCGAGGGCCCGCAGCGGTAGTGCCAGGAATGACTGATCGACCTCATGGGCCACGAGCGGCCTCCCCTTGTCACCGTTGGTGAGATGTATTGGTCCGCAGTGAATCATGCAGCCCCGACTCCAGCGCTTCCAACGAATTCACGCCGGCACGACATCGCCAGAGGCAGCAGTGTCACCAGCGGCCAGTAAGGTGAACGACTGGAGCCCACGGGGGAATGGGCCCTCCTCCCGTCTCGTTTCCGCTGCCCGCCAGATGGCGCAGCCGCAGCCGCGAGTCGAGCGCAAGGGAGATCGGTAAGAGCATGGACGTGTTCGGAGCGCACCGACAGCTCATCAAGGACTACGACGACTTCACGACCTCCTTGGTGTGGGTGCGGGATCCGGCCATCAGGAATCATCTCGACGAGGAGCGCGGGGACAAAACCCGCTGGCCTGACCCCTGGATCTCCCTCAATCCCAACTTCCGAAGCGGTGGAACGGTCGACGGGCTCGCCGACGACAACGTGTCGCACCGCGGCTGCAAGGACTACTTCCGTGACACTCCCGTGAGTCGTACGTTCTGACGACCGGTACGGGATCGGGCAAGAGCCTCTCCTACATCATTCCCATCGTCGACATGCATACCTACCGGGGAAGCCAGGGCGCCGATGTCGCTCTTCTCGTGCGCAGGCTGCGTGACGCTTGCGAGGACGAGCGCCGCCCCCCCCACGAAGATCCCTGAAGCAGCGGTCGATCTCCGAAAGGGGCTCTGGCCGCAGTTCCGTGAACCACAGCGCCTGTGCGTCAGCAAAAACAGATGCGCCGATCGCCCCGTCTCCCGGCGTAGGGCATGCTGTTGCGGTGAGTGATCCTCAACAAGCATGGCTGAACAGCCTGGACGTGCCACGGAAGGCGGCTGCTGAGTCGCTGCGTGCCCAGTTCAGCGCCCTCGGCGTGACCGATCCTGTCGACCTGATCAAGTCGGAGGTCATGGAAGACCTTCCGCAGCTCGCGCGATTCGTGCTGCTGCGGAGCCTGTGGCACGGGGCGATCGACGGCTGGACCGACCCGGGTTCGCTCGATCAACTGCCAGCCGCGCAACGCCTTCTTGCTGCTGGCTCGGATCGGGAGGATCTTGTTCGCCTGGTCCGAGCCGTTGCCTATGAGGCGGTGTTCGCGACGCTCGACGAGCTGGACGCCGGCGGCGATGTGAACGTGTCGGGCGTGGAGGCCGGCTGGGTGGTTATGGAGTCGGGCGAAGATGGCTCTCCGACTGGGCGGGCCTTGTCGGGCCTGCATGAAGACCTCCTGACAACGGATCCCAGCGGGCGCGACGGAGCTGACCTCTGGCAATGAGGGCAGTAATTGGGCGGTTGATGCAGGTCACGACTGGGTGAGGATGCGGGTCCGGAGGAGTTCGAACGAGGCTCGGCCGTACATAGCCCTCTTTAGGGTTTTCACCCGGTTCACGTGCCCCTCGACGACTCCAGAGCTCCAGGGCAGGGTCAGACCGGCGGTCACTGCGTCGAGGTCCTGGCGGAGGAAGCCAGCGAAGCCTTTCATGGGCTTCGGCGCGTCCTGCTCTGCCTGCCGGATCCACTCCACCAGCAGGTATCCGCGCTGGTGGCGGACCATGTCGGAGAAGGCGCGAGCGAGGTCGCAGGCGCGAGTGATGTCCGGGCAGGCGAGCCGGACTTGGAGGAGTCGCTCGTCCTGGCTTTCGGTGAGCGTCTCCCGGGGCCGCATGATCCACGAGGTGATCTTGCGGGGGCTCGGAATGTCGGCCCGGACCGGTTCGGCGGTGCCCGCGCGCAGGGCGGCGAGGTGTTTGCGGACGACCTGGCGGCTGCCGCGGTAGCCGCGGGCCTGGATCTCCAGGAAGAGTCGGGTGCCGCTGACCTGGCCTTGGGCTTCGGTGAAGCGAGCGTTGAGGTATGCCTTGAACGGTTCCAGGACGCCGTTGGGGCGGCGGTCGCGGGCGGAGGCAAGCAGCTCGTCGAGGTCGGTGTCGCGGAAGCGGCGCACGGTCTTGCGGTCGAGGTTCAGACGGCGGGCGATGGCGCTGATCGTCCAGCGTTTCTCCAGCAGGCGGTGGATGTCCTCGTAGCGGTGGCGGGTGCGTTCGATGATCTGGGTGCGGGGCAGTTCCGCGGGCGGTAACAGCATCGGGAGTGGCTCCGGACCCTCGGTCACATTCTCCTCGTTGCCACGTTTACGCAGGCAGTCGCGGTGCTGGTGGCAGGTCTTCTCCACTGCGGCGGACAGGTTCTGCAGCAGGTGCCAGCGATCAGCGACTTCGAGGGCGTTGGGGGCTGCGTTCTTGATCGCCTTGGTGTAGGCCGTGGCCCGGTCCCGGCAGATGATCTCGGCGCCGGGATGCTCGGTGAGCCAGGCCGCGAATGTCTCGGAGGTGCGGTCGGGCAGTACATCCACGACTCGGCCGGCCTCGACGTCGACCAGCACGGTGCCGTAAGTGCAACCCTTGCGGAAGGCGAACTCATCCACCCCCAGCACCCGTGGGGCGCGGTCCGGCACCGTCGGCGCCGTCAGCAGCCTGAGCAGCCGTGTCCGGCCCGCGGTCAGCCGCAGCCGGCGGCACAGCCTTGCGGCGGGGCGGCCGCCGAGCTCGATCGCGATCGACCGCAGCCAGCCCGCCAGCCCGGTGCTGGAACGGCGGTAGCGCGTGGAAAGACCCGGTACCTGCTCGACGAACGTCGTGCGGGAACAGCTCTTCCGGTCGCAGAAGTATCGGCGCACTCGCAGCCGGATGATGACGCGGCGTGAGCCCAATGGTCGCTCGTCCAGGGTGCGTTGATACGTGCTGTGTACGCGGCGGGCCTGCTTGCGACAGTTTGGGCACCGGCCTGGGCGGGCCGTCGACATCGCCTCCACCACCAGGATGCCGGAGGAGTCGCTCACCCCCTCCACCTGCACATCGATCCCGGGAAACAGCACATCCTCGACCGTCTTGCTCGCCACGGCAGACAGTACGCTGCCGAAACTATCCCGCGTTCCTGTCGCTGACCTGGGGATTCACGGAACTGCGGCCAGAGCCCCGAAAGGAATGCGGCGAGGACCCCTGTGCCTCGCCAGAAAGTCCGGGACATGACGGCGCCGACGACCGTCCACCGCCGTGACCAGCTGAAACGGCTGCGACACGATGAGCCGCCAGCGACGATCTCGATCATTCAGCAGCAGCCACGCCAATTCCAGCAACGACTCGTAGCCGACGTGCCCGCCCGTCACAGCCGACCAATACCGACCCGATTAGTGGGTCTGCCCCCGCCGAGAACGGAACACCCGCCACGGCGTCAACTCATCGAACCCGGCCGCTGCCGCCCCGCCGTGCAGCGGAACCTCCACGACCTTGCTCCCATACCGTCGACGCAACACAGCATCCCCGGCCATCCGACCCCAGCCCTTCGCGACCAGCGCCAACCTCACGCTGCCAGAGCCAAGGAGGGCCGGCCCCGTTGCGAACAATTGGTCCCCGGTGACCTGGGGGGCCTTCGGCACCACCGGCGGGCAGCGAGGAAGACCGGGCATGAGGGTCAGTACTGCGTCAGCTGCCCCGGCCGCTCGAAGTAGAAGCCCCTCGGTCCGTGTTGTTCATCGCCCTCAACGGGCGGCCAAGACGCCGCCACGCCTTCAAGGAGCGTGCTCCCGTTGAGGATGCGCTTGCCGTCGAACCAGCGGCCCGTGAAGCCGAACATATGGGTTCCCCGGCCCAGCCCCAGCAGCCCCAAGGTGACCTGCGTCGCCGAGACGGGCACGCCGCCGGAGACCAGGGGGAGGGACAGGAAGAGGTTCCTCTTCTCGCGCGCCGCGGGACCGGTCCACAGGCCGACGGTCACTCTCGGCTCGTTCAGATCCGGGATGGATCCGCGCACGTAGTACGGCTTGGCGACCGGAGTGGTCGTGTAGTGCCACAGCGCAGCCGCGAGCGCCCGATGTGTGCGTGCCAGTACGTCCGGCGGGATGGCTGCTAGTTGACCCATGACGGGCACTTCCGAACCCTTCTGCAGTAGGCGGTGATGACCCCGATCTTCCCCTTTCCTCCGGGGGCGGTGTACTCGCCGTCGTCGGTCACTTTCCTGCGGGGTGGGTCGTACGAACTCGACGACGGCCGTCGTGTCCTCGTGGACGGCCTGCTGTTGGAGATGTGGCGGGTGTTCGAGACGTTCCTCGCCACCGCGCTGGGCGAGGAACTCCAGCGCCGCGCCGGCGGCCGTGCCGAGCCCTGTGACCGCGACCACCACCTCGACCTGGGCAAGAAGGAACTGCTGAAGCCCGACCTCATCCACTACCTGCCACTCTCGGACGGGGGTCGGTGACTGTGGCCGACAAGGTGATCCGGCTGTACCGACACGTGGTCGACCTCTCCCTGCCGTACCGGGACCTACGCGCCCGAATAGGGGGAGCTGGCCGACGCACTTCTCCGTGTCCGGACGGAGTCGGCGGCTCCAGCCCCTCCAGCCCGTGACTCCTCGCGGGGCGCCGAGGCCGTTCCCTCCTGAGGGGGAAGCGGATCCCCTTTGCCAGCCGCTAAGTTGAGGAAGCATGTCCAGCAAGCGCCGCCCCGGCAAGACGAAGTCCACGGCACAGGCACGCCGCAAGCACTCGTCCCCGCACACCTCCCGCGTCTACACCTCCGGCGCCGAAGCCGCCGCCGCGATGGAGGAGTCGGCGGACCGGTATCCGGAGCATCGGGAGGAAACCCTTCTGGAGGCCGCGAGCGAATGGACCCTGGCCAAGGAGTTCCAGCGGGCGCTCGCCCTCTACGACCGGCTGCTGGAGGAGGGCTGCACGGAACCGGAGATGGTCGAGGCGTACCGGGCCGAGGCGCTGTGGGACACGGGCCGAGTCGACGAGGCCTGGGGAGCGATCGCCGAGCTGAGGGCGCGCCATCCCAAGGACCCCGGCCCTTGGCAGTATGTGGCCGAGCTGCTGGAGTCGAAGGACGAACTCCGTGCGGCCATGGAGTGGTTCACCGCCGGGATTACGCACGCACTCGGCCCGAGCACTCCGCTCGTCCTGGGTTCCGTCGAGAAAGCCGGGCGTGCGATGGAGATCGAGCAGCTGGTCACCGGGCGCCACCGCGTCCGCAGGCTGCTCGGCGAGCGGCACGACGAGTGCGACGACCTCGCCGACGAGCTGCACAAGGCCCGCGTGTCCTTGTTCGGCACGGCACGCCCGCTGGACGAACTGCACGACCCGAGGCGGCAACGCGCCACCTGGGCGAGCGACCCGGAGGCCATGGAAGCCGAGATCAAGGCTGTGCACGAGGAGGCCGCGGCCTTCCGGATCGCCCGAGCCAGGCCCCGCACGACCTGCGTGCTGTTCTGGACGGTGGACGACTTCAAGCAGCTTCTGGCCCGCTGGCCGGCGTCCGCGGATGCCTACGGTACCGACCACGCCGGTCACCTCCGCCAGGTCGAGGAGGCCCTGCGACGCCTGTCCGAGGAAGGCGCGACGCATCTCGCAACCGGCCGCGGCGATGTGGCCGCTCTGGAAACGCATGGACAGCAGACGGGCCTCACCCCTGATGCGCCGTCGGTGCGATCCGCGTACGCCGCCGAGCTCGCGCGGACAGGAAAGGCGGAGGCCTGGCCCCCGCCGCGCAACGCCCGCTGCTGGTGCGGTTCGGGACGCAAGTACAAGAAGTGCTGCGGAAACCCCGCGTTCGGGTGAACGTCACGGCGGGCTGCCATTCCGGCAATGTAGGTACCATTGCATGGATGTAGGTACAACGGGTGTGGCGGTAAAGGAGCCCGACATGAGCACCATCTCCGTGCGCGAGTTCTCGTACAACCCCAGTGCCGTCTTCGCCCGCGTCGAAAAGGGCGAGGCGATCGAGGTCACCCGGCACGGCAACGTGATCGCGATACTGTCACCGGCCGGCGGCCCCATGGAGCGGTACGCGCACCTGGTGGCGCAGGGGAAGATCAAGCTGAAGCCGGTCACCGCCGCCGACCGGCACAGCATGCCCCACTACGAGGTACCGGAGGATGTCGACCCGGTGGCGCTGCTCCTGGCCGAGCGTGAGGCGGACGACCGTTGATCTACATGGACACCTCGGCCCTGGTCACGTGGATGACCCGCCGTAACCACTGGGCCGAGCTGGACGCCTTCCTTCAGCAGCACGTCACGCAGCCGCTCGCCACCAGCACGCTCGGCTTCGTGGAGACCGTACGGACCCTGGACCTCATGGGGCACTTCCCCAAGGCGATGGAGGACCTGGACGCCCGGATCACCGAAATCCTCCTCACTCGGGAGGTACGTGACGGTGCCGCTCCACTGGTCGGGCGCCTGAGAACGCTGGACGCCATCCATGTGGCCAGCGCACTGTCACTACGGGACGATCTGACCGCTGTGGTGACGTACGACCGCAGGATGCTCGAGACGGCCCGCGCCGAGGGACTGTCCGCTCACGCCCCTGGCACGGCGGACTGACGGACGCGCGCCGACTGTAGGGATCCGACAGCAGGCAGGGTGCGTCACTGTCGGTGCCCGATTGCCCGCCCGGCCGGACGGACCGATAGGTTTTCGGTGAAGCCGCCTGTCAGCCACCAGCTCAGCCAGCTGTTCGGGCGGGCGTCCAGACCGCTAACGAAAGGGTGATCCGTTGAGCCGCTCGGTTCTCGTCACCGGAGGCAACCGGGGCATCGGCCTCGCCATCGCCCGCGCGTTCCACGACGCCGGCGACAAGGTCGCGGTCACATACCGTTCGGGTGACCCGGAGGCCCTTGAGAAGGAAGGCTTCCTCGCCGTCAAGTGCGACATCACCGACACCGAGCAGGTGGAGCAGGCCTACAAGCAGATCGAGGCCGAGCACGGCCCGGTCGAGGTGCTCATCGCCAACGCCGGTGTCACCAAGGACCAGCTCCTGATGCGCATGTCCGAGGAGGACTTCACGTCCGTCCTCGACACCAACCTCACCGGCACCTTCCGCGTCGTCAAGCGCGCCAACCGCGCCATGCTGCGTGCCAAGAAGGGCCGCGTCGTGCTCATCTCGTCGGTCGTCGGTCTGTACGGCGGCCCGGGGCAGGCCAACTACGCCGCGTCCAAGGCCGCCCTCGTCGGCTTCGCGCGCTCCCTCGCCCGTGAGCTCGGCTCGCGCAACATCACCTTCAACGTCGTCGCGCCCGGCTTCGTGGACACCGACATGACCAAGGTCCTCACCGAGGAGCAGCGCGCGAACATCGTGTCGCAGGTGCCGCTCGGCCGGTACGCGCAGCCCGAGGAGGTCGCCGCGACGGTGCGGTTCCTGACCTCGGACGACGCCTCGTACATCACTGGAGCCGTCATCCCCGTAGACGGCGGACTGGGAATGGGTCACTGAACCATGAGCGGAATCCTCGAGGGCAAGCGCGTCCTGATCACCGGTGTGCTGATGGAGTCCTCCATCGCCTTCCACACCGCCAAGCTGGCCCAGGAGCAGGGCGCCGAGATCATCCTGACGGCGTTCCCGCGGCCCACCCTGACCGAGCGCATCGCCAAGAAGCTCCCCAAGCCCACCAAGGTCATCGAGCTCGACGTCACCAACGACGAGCACCTCGGGCGGCTGGCCGACATCGTCGGTGAGGAGCTCGGCGGCCTCGACGGCGTCGTGCACTCCATCGGCTTCGCGCCCCAGGACGCCCTCGGCGGCAACTTCCTCAACACGCCGTTCGAGTCCGTCGCCACCGCCATGCACGTCTCGGCGTACTCCCTGAAGTCGCTGACGATGGCCTGTCTGCCGCTGATGCAGAACGGCGGCTCGGTCGTCGGCCTCACCTTCGACGCCCAGTACGCCTGGCCGCAGTACGACTGGATGGGCCCGGCCAAGGCCGCCCTGGAGGCCACCAGCCGCTACATGGCACGTGACCTGGGCAAGCAGAACATCCGCTGCAACCTGATCTCGGCGGGCCCGATCGGTTCCATGGCCGCCAAGTCCATCCCGGGCTTCGGCGAGCTGGCCGCCGTGTGGGACGACCGTTCGCCCCTGGAGTGGGACCTCAAGGACCCCGAGCCGGCCGGCCGCGGTGTCGTCGCCCTGCTCAGCGACTGGTTCCCGAAGACCACCGGCGAGATCATCCACGTGGACGGCGGCCTGCACGCGATCGGTGCCTGACCGCTGCCGTACCGCTGCCTCTGAGGCTCGCTGACGACCCAGGGCCCGCGTCCGTCCCTGCGGATGCGGGCCTTCGGCGTGTCCCGCCGTGTCCCGGCGTGCCCGGCGTGTCCCCCGTTCGGCCCATCCGGCCGGGCGGGGGAGGACGACGACTCGCAGTCTGGATTACGTGGTCACCACGTGAATCACGCGTTCACCACGTGAAACCCTCCCGAGCCCGGCCGAGGAGGTCACCCTTGTGCGCGTCTCCCTTGTGCGTCTGTCCCGCGGCCTCGCCCCGGTGACCGTGGCCGTCGCCGCCCTCCTGACGCTTCTGCCGTACGAGGCCGTGCCCCACGCGCCCAGGGGTGCCCAACCGCCCGCCGAGGAAGATCCGTTCGGGGCCGAGTGCCGTACGGACATCACGGGCTCCCGCGTGGTCGTGTACTGCCACAACGCCTACGTGGACACCGACCGCGTACGCCTCCACATCGAGTGCGACCGCTGGTGGGACATCGACAGCGACGGCTCCCCGGTGGAGGCGGAGCCCGCGCGGACCGTGCGGCTCACCGGCCGCTGCTGGAAGGAGGTCCGCTCGGCGTGGGTCAGCCACCAGAGGCTGCGGCCCCCTGCTGACGATCAGGACCACCCGGGCGGCCAGGACGACTCGGGCGACTCGGGTGATCCGGACGGCACGTGAACGGGTAGCTCGCGGCCTCCGCGGCGGCCGCCTCCCGGTCGCCCGCGCGGATCGCGTCGACGAGCCGGGCGTGGTCCATGTACGTCTCCGGGGTCAGCTCCTCGCCGACGTCCCAGCGCAGCCAGTCCCGCAGTACCTCGCTCAGATCCGCGTACACCGCCGTCATGGGGTCGTTGTGGGACGCGGCCACCACCGCCAGGTGGAACGTCGCGTCCGCGGCCACGAACGCCTCCGCGTCGCCCGACGCCCACGCCTCCTCGCGCCGGACCAGCAGCGCGTCGAGCTGCTTGAGGTCCTTCTCGGTACGACGCTCGGCGGCCAGCCGCGCGGCGCTCGACTCCAGCGCGGAGCGCAGCTCGGCGATGTGGTTCGGGTCGGAGTCCGTGAAGCGGCGCTGCATCACCCCGGCCAGCTCGCTGGTCGCGACGACGTACGTGCCCGAGCCCTGGCGGATGTCCAGCAGGCCGTTGTGGGCGAGGGCCCGCACGGCCTCGCGGACCGTGTTGCGCGCCACACCCAGCTGCTCGACCAGCTCGGGCTCGGTGGGGATGCGGGAGCCGATCGGCCACTCACCCGAGGTGATCTGGTTCCGCAGGGCGGCGATGACCTGCTCGGACAGCGCCGAACGGCGGGGATGGCTCAGCGGCATGGCGTTACCTTCGCACGAGATCCGGGGGAACGGGGCACAGGGACTGGACAGTCAATCATCCTATGATTCTATGATGGGTCGCATGGCACGCGAGGACATACGGACGACATCCCCACCCACCCGGCCCGCCTCCACAGGGCCCGAAGCCGGTTCCCCAGGCGCCGGGTCCCCGGGCGAAGCAGCTCCCACGCGCGCGTGGGCGACCCGTCTCATGGTCGTCGGCATCGTCCTGACGGCCCTCAACCTGCGCCCCGCCATCACCAGCCTCGGCGCCCTCCTCGAAGAGGTGCGCGACGGGCTCGGCATGAGCGGCAGCGTCGCCGGACTGCTCACCTCCGTACCGCCCCTCTGCTTCGCGGTCTTCGGCGGCATGGCACCCCGCCTCGCCCGCCGCTTCGGGCCGGGCGCCGTGGTCTGCGCCGGCATGGTCGCGATCGCCACCGGCCTCGCGGTCCGGCCGTACGTCGGCAGCACGGCGGGCTTCCTGGCCGCCAGCGCGCTCGCCCTCATGGGCATCGCCGTCAGCAACATCCTGATGCCGGTGATCGTCAAGCGCTGGTTTCCGGACCGCGTGGGCTCCATGACCGGCCTGTACTCCATGGCTCTCGCCCTCGGCACCTCGACCGCGGCGGCGATCACCGTCCCCATGACCGACGCCCTGGGCGGGAACTGGCAGTCGGGCCTCGCCGCGTGGGCGCTCCTCGCGGCGGCGGCCGCGCTGCCGTGGCCCGCTGTGGCACGCGCGCGAAAGCCCCACCAGGATGCCGCCGCCGCGGGCGACGGTGCCTCGCGCGGTGTGCCGTCCGCCCGGCAGGGCCCTGACGCGCTGCGCATCACCCGGAGCCGTACGGCCTGGGCGCTCGCCGTGTTCTTCGGGCTCCAGGCGACCGCCGCGTACATCACGATGGGCTGGATGGCGCAGATCTTCCGCGACGCGGGTGTCCCGGCCGGCACGGCGGGCCTGCTGCTCGCCGTCACGATGGCGATGGGCGTGCCGCTGGCCTTCGTGATCCCCCGGCTCGCCGCGCGTCTGCCCCACCAGGGCCCCATCGTGGTGGCCCTGGGCGTGTGCGGGCTCGCCGGTTACGCGGGCCTGTACGTCGCCCCGGCGGGCGGCGCCTGGGCGTGGGCGCTGCTGATCGGCATCTCGAACTGCGCCTTCCCGCTGGCCCTCACCATGGTCGGGATGCGGGCGAGGACCTCCGCGGGCGTCGCCAAGCTGTCCGCCTTCGCGCAGAGCACCGGCTACCTGATCTCGATCCCGGGCCCGCTCCTGGTCGGCGTCCTCTACCAGCACAGCGGCGGCTGGGGTCTGCCGCTCGCCCTCATGGCAGGCCTCATGGTCCCGCAGATCGTGATGGGCGTCCTGGCGGGCCGTGACCGGACGGTGGAGGACCAGGCGGCGCGCTGAGGCGGGAGCCGGACGCTCCCCGCCCACCGGTGGACCCACCGGTGGAGGGGCCCCAAGCCGACCCCACCGCAGGACAGGCGGGCGCGGGGTGCGAGACTGACCGCATGCCCGTGCTCGACCCGAACCCCCAGAACGGCCAGAAGAAGCTGCTGATCGTCTTCGGCACGTTCTTCGCCATCTTTGTGGTCATCGCCATCATCGCGACGATCGCCTCCCCCTGACCCGCCCATGGTGGGGCTGTCCCCACCATCCCCTAGGGGGCAAGGGTCAGGGTCAAGTGGGTGGATCACCGGATGGGCCGCGGGGCCCGTATTCCGTAGCTTCGAGATGTGACCGCGAGGAAGCGGTCCAGGGACCACTCGAAGCACCCACGGAGGCGGCATGTCGGCCCATACGCACACCCGGCCCCACCCGGCGACCACGGGCGGCGTCGACATCCGGCTGCCCTGGTGGGCCCTCGTCCTGCCCATGGTCGCCTTCGTCTCCCTCCTGCTCCTGATCCTCAATCCCGCGGACGCCCAGGCGGCGACCGCCGACCCCACGCTCTCCCAGCTCTTCGAGCGGATACAGCAGGCACTGCTGCACGCCATACGGTGACGGCACGGGCTCCGCAGGTCCGCCGGAGAGGCGGCGCGGGGCGGTGGAAGGGAGCGCTACCAGCGGCAACCGCTTCCGCAGGCCCTGAAGGCGCTCGTCAACTACCTGCGCCCCGTGGCGTGTTTCATGCGAAGCTGGGACGCATGAGCGTCGCAGAACCCCGCAGGATTGTCCTCTTCCGGCATGCGAAGGCCGACTGGCCACAGGTGTCCGACCACGAGCGGCCGCTCGCTGACCGGGGCCGCAAGGACGCCCCCGTCGCCGGCCGCAAGCTGGCCGACTCCGGCATCCCCTTCGATCTGGCACTCTGCTCCACCGCGGTCCGCACCCGCGAGACCTGGAAGCTCGCCGTCCATGAGCTGCCCCACCGGCCGAAAACGGTCTATGAGGAGCGGATCTACGAGGCCTCGCCCGGTGAGCTGATCGCCGTGCTCAACGAACTTCCCGACGACGCCCAGAACGTCGTCCTCATCGGCCACAACCCCGGCGTCCAGGGCCTGGCCGACATCCTGGCCGGCTCCTCCGAGGGCGACGCCCGGGAGAGGATGAGCCGCCTCGGCTACCCCGCCGCGGCCTTCGCCGTGCTCTCCTTCGACGGCACCTGGAAGGCCCTGGAGCCGGGCGTGGCCACGCTGCTCGACTACTGGGCGCCCACGGAGTAAGGCCTCCACCGCAACGACGAGGGCCCGGCACCATCGCGGTGCCGGGCCCCTTCACGTACGTACTCTCTGCTGCTCACTGCTCACTGCTCACTGCTCACTGCTCACTGCTCACTGCTCGTGCCCGGGTCAGGCGTCCTCGTGCATGTCCGCCGCCTCGACCTCTTCGCGGGTCACGCCGAGCAGGTAGAGGACCGTGTCGAGGAAGGGGAAGTTCACCGCGGTGTGCGCGGCCTCGCGCACCACCGGCTTGGCGTTGAAGGCGACGCCCAGCCCGGCCGCGTTCAGCATGTCCAGGTCGTTCGCACCGTCACCGATCGCCACCGTCTGTGCCAGCGGCACGCCCGCCTCGGCCGCGAAGCGGCGCAGCAGCCGCGCCTTGCCCGCCCGGTCCACGATCTCGCCGACGACCTTGCCCGTGAGCTTGCCGTCGACGATCTCCAGCGTGTTGGCCTGCGCGAAGTCGAGCCCGAGTCGCTCCTTCAGATCGTCCGTGACCTGGGTGAACCCACCCGAGACGACCCCGACCTGGAAGCCCAGCCGCTTCAGCGTACGGATCAGTGTGCGCGCTCCCGGCGTGAGCCGCACCTCGCTGCGCACCTTTTCCACCACCGAGGCGTCGAGCCCTTCGAGGAGCGCCACGCGCGCGTGCAGCGACTGCTCGAAGTCGAGCTCCCCGCGCATCGCGGCCGCCGTGACCTCGGCGACCTTCTCCTCGCACCCCGCGTGCGCGGCGAAGAGCTCGATCACCTCGTCCTGGATGAGCGTCGAGTCGACGTCCATGACCACCAGCCGCTGGGCCCGTCTGTGCAGCCCGGCCGGCACCACCGCCACGTCCACGCCCAGCGCCGCCGACTCGGTCACCAGGGCCGTGCGCAGGCTCTCCGGCTCCGCACCGGACACGGCGAACTCGACCGCCGTCACCGGGTACTTGGCGAGGCGGAAGATACGGTCGATGTTGCCGCCGGTCGCTGTGATCCGCGCCGCGATTCGGGCCGTCGACTCGGCGGTCAGCGGGTGCCCGAGCACGGTGACGAGGGAGCGCCCGAGGCCTCGCGGACGGTTGTCGCCGAGGCCGGAGATGATCTCCGCCTGCATCTTCATGGACTCGGCCCAGTTGTGGACGGTGGCCCGCATGTCGCCCTCGAGCCCGCCGGGCGGCAAGGTCACGAGCGCGCACAGGACCAGGCGGCCACGGGTGACGACCTGCTCGATGTCGACCACGTCGACGGAGTAGGCGGCGAGGGTGTCGAAGAGCCCGGCTGTGATACCCGGCCGGTCCTTGCCGAAGATCTTGACAAGGAGAGTGGGGACGTCAGAGGTCTGCGAAGCGCTCATGGTGTTCCCACCGTATCCGGCGCGCCTCGCCCGTCGCCTCCGAGGTCCCCCCAGCGGGCGGCGAACAATGGGTTGCGCGCGGATGACGTACTCCTTGATCGCCGGCGACGTGCGCCGAGACCGGCGGCGCCGCGGCTCAGCGCCCTCGCGGCCTCGGCGGTTGTGGAGGCGGCGGGGGCACGTCGTCCGGCGGGGGCGGCGGCTCCGGCCAGTCCCGGGAACCCGACCGGGGGCGCTGCGGGGGCCTCCGGGGCGGCGGGGGGACCGGCCGTGCCACCGTGGGCGCACCGTACACGTCGGGCCCGTTCCCAGGCCCCCCGGAGCCCGGCCGGGAGCCGCCGCCCTGTGGGGAGCCCACACCGTGCCCGGAGCCGCCGCCCCGACCCCGCGGTCCGTCCGGCGGCCCGTCCGGCCACCGCAGGTACGGATTGGTGTCCGGGTTCGGCGGCCGGTACGGCGCACTTGGCGTGTACGGCCCCGACGACGAGCCCTGGGTGCCCCATGCCCCAGACGGTCCCTGAGAGCCCTGAGCCCCAAGAGATCCCTGAGACCCATGGGCCCACGGCGAGGCACTCCGTCCCGCCGCCCCGCTCGCGTACGCCAGCAGCGCCCCGGCGGCCCCGGCGCCCGCCCCCCACAGCACGCCCAGCAGCAGTGCCATCCCGAGGTGTCCGTGGAGCTCTATGCCCGCCCCGAACGCGTCGAAGCCGAGTACCGACAGCGAGGCGTCCACCGACACCTCGGTCAGCCAGGCCAGCAGCGGCAGTGCCAGTGCCGTCGCGATCCCCAGCCGAAGTGCGCAGCGCCCCGCGAGCCCGAGCGCATCCCCACCTGGTCCATCCGCACCGGTCCGCTTCCCCGCAACCGCAGCAGACGGTTCCCGTGCAAACGGCGTACGTACGGCGGTCAGTACCCCCGCGAACACCATCATGAGGGCGGCTCCCACCCCCAGCAGCCAGACCCTGCTGTCCAGCTCCGCCAGCCGGCCGAGGGTGACGGACTGGCCGGAGCCGGGGCGGAGCAGCTCGTCGAGCGGGTCGGGCAGCAGGCCCGCCAGCTCACCGGTGGCCTTGCCGTCCCACGGCACGAACAGGCCGATCGGGATGCCCAGCCAGACCCCGTTGGGCGCACCGACCAGGGCCGCGCCCGCGATCCGCCGGGGGTTGTCGTCGCCGATCGCCGCGTACGCCGCCGCGGCGAACCCCGCGAGGACCGCCATCAGCAACACGCTGACCAGGGCGGACACGGCGGGCCGTACCACCCTGTGCACCGCGTCCCAGCCGGGTGGCAGGGGAGTTCGGCGCGAGGCCAGTAGCGCGATCACCAGGACACCGGCGCACCACGTCAGGCCGCCGAGCAGCGTGGACGCGGTGTCCACCGTGAAGCCGACCTTCGCCTTGGCGTCCACGAGGTCGCCCAGCCGGTCCGGCAGCAACCCGCCGATGTCGCCGAGCCCGGGCACCTCGACACCGCCCAGCTTGTCCCCGCCGGGCATGTCGTCGAGCCCCAGCGAGCCGCCGTCGAGGGTGATGACGCTGTGGCCGGCCCAGGCGAGCCCGCCCAGCAGGGCGACGAACAGCACGACCACCGCGCCCGCGCGCGCGATGAGTTCGGCGGGCGCGATCACAACTCCCGCTCCGCGCAGGGAGCGCAGGAAGAACCACGACAGCAGGAGCGCTCCCACGAGCCCCACCCCGAGTGGCGAGATCTGTATGGCGGTGGTCGCCTGCGCCCCTTCCAGGCCAAAGACGGAGACATCACCCGACGGAGTGACGGAACCACCCGCACCAAGCGCCACAACCGCGGCGGTCATCGGTCCGAGCGAGCCCGCCGAGTCCGCTTCGAGCAGGTGCAGACCGAGCGCGGCCGTTCCCGCCATACCGATCAAAGCCCAGCTCACGGCGGCGATCGCGGAGAGCAGGACGTCACCCCAGGGGATGCTCCTGGCCTGCTGTGAGGTACCGGTGCTCATGGTCAGACCCCCCGATCCGCGCCGCGGCGTTCCACCGCGGATGTCCCCCTCGCGTCGGATTACCACTCTCCGGCCCGGTTTCAACCCCGTCAACGGGACCAGTCGATGCCCTCGTTCGCTCGCTTCACAAGGCCCGACTTTCAGTCAGGGTGCCGAGCCTGAAATAGTTCCCCCCGATGTTCGACATCCCTAGACTCCCTGTGTTGGGGGTATCTCGGGGGACAACTCAGTGGGGCGTGGAGTGCCGGAACTCGAATCGAATGGACAAACCTGGACGCTCGACCCGTCCAGGGCATACACGCTCGGGCGTGATCCGCAGGGCGACGTCGTGTTCGACGACGCCCGAGTGTCGTGGCGTCACGCCACCATCAGCTGGACCGGCCGGAGTTGGGTCATCGAGGACCACGGCAGCACCAACGGCACGTTCGTGCAGGGCCAGCGGATCCACCACCTGGAGATCGGCCCCGGCTCGGCCGTACACCTCGGCAACGCGACCGACGGCCCGCGCCTGAGCCTGACCGGCTCCGCCGCCCCGGTCGTCACGCCGCAGGCACAGCCGCAGCAGCCCTACGCGGCCCAGGGCGCGAACCCCGGCTGGGCGGCCCAGCAGGCCGCACCGCCGCAACACGCTGCGCCGCAACACGCTGCGCCGCAGCAGGCCGCGCCGCAGCAGGTCTGGCCGCAGCCGCAGCAGGCGCAGGTCCCTCACCAGCAGGCGCACCAGGCGCACCAGGCGCACCAGCAGGGCGGGGGCGACGGCTACGCACAGCAGGGACCCGGTGGTGTCGCGGGGGCGCCGCCGGTCTACGGCGACCGCAGCCCGACCACGTTCCACCAGTTCGCCCTTGGCCGCGTCATGCGCATCGGCCGCGCCCTGGACAACGAACTGGTCGTCTCCGACCTCCAGGTCTCGCGCCACCACGCCGAGTTCCACGTCACGCCCGACGGCCGCTTCGAGATCCGCGACCTCGGCTCGCACAACGGCACGTTCGTCAACGGTATGCCGATCGCCAAGAGCGGCTCGGCGATGCTCGGCCCGAACGACATCGTCGGCGTGGGCCACTCGACGTTCCGTATCGTCGGTGACCGCCTCGAGGAGTTCGTCGACACCGGTGAGGTCTCCTTCTCCGCCCGCCATCTGACCGTCACGGTCGACGGCGGCAAGCAGATCCTGAAGGACGTCTCGTTCGGTGTCCCCGAGAAGTCGCTGATCGCGGTCATCGGCCCGTCCGGCTCCGGCAAGTCGACCCTGCTGAAGGCCCTCACCGGTTACCGCCCGGCCAACCAGGGCGACGTCCTCTACGACAACCGGAACCTGTACAAGCAGTTCGCCGAGCTGCGCCAGCGCATCGGTCTGGTCCCGCAGGACGACATCCTGCACAAGGAGCTGACCGTCAAGAAGGCCCTCAAGTACGCGGCCAAGCTGCGCTTCCCCGCCGACACCACGGCCCAGGAGCGCGAGGCCCGCATCGACGAGGTGCTGCGCGAACTCAAGCTGGACATCCACAAGGACAAGAAGGTCACGTCCCTGTCCGGCGGTCAGCGCAAGCGCGTCTCGGTCGCCCTCGAGCTGCTCACCAAGCCGTCGCTGATCTTCCTGGACGAGCCGACCTCCGGCCTCGACCCGGGCATGGACCGCGATGTGATGCAGCTGCTGCGCGGTCTCGCCGACGACGGCCGTACGGTCCTCGTCGTCACCCACTCGGTGGCCGAGCTGGCGCTGTGCGACAAGCTGCTCGTGATGGCGCCCGGCGGCGCGGTCGCCTACTTCGGCCCGCCGGAGGAGGCCCTCAACTTCTTCGGCTACGACAGCTGGGCCGATGTCTTCTCCGCCTTCGAGAACTACCGCGACTACGACTGGGCGGGCCGCTGGAAGGGCTCGCAGCACTACCAGATGTACGCCGCGGACATCGACGCCGTCGCCCCGCAGTCCGTACACATGCCCCCGCCCCAGCAGATGCGCCCGCCCAAGCCGCAGGCCTGGGGCTCGCAGCTGCTGACCCTGGTCCGGCGGTACGCGTCGGTCATCGCGTCCGACAAGGGCTTCATGGCCCTGATGCTGATCCTGCCCGCCGTGCTCGGCGCGGTCAGCCTGCTCATCGACTCGGGCAACACCCTGCTGCCCAACGAGCCGCGCGCCAACGGCCTGCGGATCCCTAACGGCACCGCCACCACCGTCCTGCTGATCATCGCCGTCGGCGCCTGCTTCGCCGGCGCGGCCAATTCCGTCCGCGAGCTGATCAAGGAACGGGTGATCTACGAACGGGAGCGCGCGACGGGCCTGTCCCGCTCGGCCTACCTGATGTCCAAGGTCATCGTGCTCGGCATGATCACCATGGTCCAGGGCCTGATCGTCGGCGGGATCGGCTTCGGCGCCCGCGAGGTCCCGGCGGAGGGCCTGGTCCTCGGCAGCCTGACCAAGCTGGAGCTCTGCCTGCCGGTCATGGCCCTCGGCTTCACCTCGATGATGTTCGGTCTGGTGATCTCCGCGCTGGTCAAGACGGCCGAGAAGACCATGCCGCTGCTGGTGATGTTCGCCATCATCCAGGTCGTCTTCACCGGCTGCCTGTTCATCCTGAACGGCTCCGTCGGTGCCAACGAGTTCTCCTACCTCATGCCGTCCCGCTGGGCCGTCGCCGCCGCGGGTGCCACGCTGGACTTCAACCTCGTGAACCCGAACAAGGACGACCCGACCGCGACCGACCCGCTGTGGGACCACACGGTCGGCGTCTGGGCCCTGGACATGGCCGCCCTGATCGCCATCGGTGTGATCTGCGGCTTCCTCGTGGCCCGCTTCCTGCGCAACCACGAGCCCGAGGTCATGCGCAAGTAGCCGCCTCCGCACGGACCGAAGGGCGGCACCCCGTCAGGTGGGTGCCGCCCTTCGGCGTTCGTGTTGCCGGGATCGCGCCGGCGTCAGTAGGCGCTGTTGACGTTGTCCATGGAGCCGTACCGGTCGGCCGCGTAGTTGCAGGCGGCGGTGATGTTGGAGACCGGGTTGTAGATGTCCCAGGACGTGCCGGGCACGTGGTAGGTCTTGAAGGTCGGCGGGATGACCTGCAGCAGCCCCTTCGAGGGGATGCCGTTGATGGCGTTGATGTCCCAGTTGTTGATGGCCTTCGGGTTGCCGGAGGACTCACGCAGGATGTTGCGCTTGATGCCGTCGTAGGAACCCGGGATCTTGTGCTGCTTCATGATGTCCAGCGACTGGCGGATCCACCCGTCGAGGTTGTTCGGGTAGGTCTTCGCGGCGACCGGCTTGACCACGAGGCGCTGGGCGGACCGGCTCGCGGCCTCCTTCTTCGCACGCTCCAGGTCGGCCTTCTTCTTGGCGGCGGCCTCGGCGGCGGCCTTCTTGGCGGCCTCGTCCGCGGTCTTCTTCTTCGCCGCGGCGGCCTCGGCCTTGAAGCCCGCGTTGGCGAGCTGGTCGGTGAGGGCGGCCTTCACGTCCTTGGCCTGCTGCTGGCTGGACACCACCTTGGCGGCGGGTACGGCCGTGTCTGCTGCCGAGGCCTGCCCGCCCCCCGGTACGAGGGTGAGGGCGACTGAGGCGGCACCGAGGCCCGCGACACCCGCAAGCGACAGCTTGTGGGCCTTGGGCAGGGCACGACTACGACCGACGATGGTGGTGAACTTGGGCATGCTGATTGACCTCTTCGAATAGCTCGGGGAGGTCGCTCTGAGGCCGGTGGGGGACTCGGTGTTCCAGCACAAGCGCCGCGGGAGAAACCGCGGCGCCGAGCGACGAGAGCAATTCTTAGCGGCCGCAAAATGCCCTGGCAAAGGTGTGACGTACGACCCGGGGTAGTGGACGCAGGAACGACAAAACGGGACAGATGGGTACGTCTGTCCCGTTCATTCGCCCCTTTTGTATCTCCTAGGGAAGTTCGTACGTGATGCGCGCCCTATGCGCGGCCTCACATCGCCGGGGCGATCGTCTCACCAGCAGTTGCTGGCGCAATGCGCTGTGTGAGGGCCTTCCGCCGGGAGAATGAGGTGCACGTCCCCGAACTCGTGCCACAGGTAGCGCCCGCGGAGCGCCTCCTCGTACGCCCGGTCGATCGCGTCCCGCCCGGCGACCGCCTCCAGCATCAGAAGATGCGAGGCCTCCGGCTCGTGCAGCCCGGTCAGCAACCCGTCCACCACCCGCACCCCGCGCTCCGGGGTCACGACGAGCCCGGTCCAGCCCTCCGCGCCCCGCACCACCCCGTCGGACCCGGCCGCCGACTCCACGGCCCGTACCGCCGTCGTACCGATCGCGACGACCCTGCCGTCTCCCGCCCTCACCGCGTTGATCAGCCGCGCCGACGCCTCCGGCACGGCGAAGCGCTCCGGATACGGCGGCTCGTGCGCCTCCGGTGACGCCACCCCCGTGTGCAGCGTCACCGGCGCGAACTGCACGCCCCGGCTCACCAGCTCGGCCACCAGCCGCGCGGTGAAGGGCCGCGCGGCACTCGGCATCTCCGCACTGCCCGCACCGTCGTCCGACGGCAGCGCGAACACCGTCTGGTACGCCGACAGCGGCTGGTCCCGCTCCGTGTACGCGTACCGGACGGGCCGCCCGTGCTCCCGCAGCAGCCCGAGGACGTCCCGCTCTGTCGGCTCCGACACACGCCCCCACCACAGCCGGGCGCCGAGCGCGCTCAGCGGCTCCTCCAGAACCAGCCGTACGCCCCCCGGCAGGCACACCTTCGTCCCTGCGGGCCCGCCCGCACGCGCGCGCGTGGTGCCCGTCCCGTCCGGATCCCGCAGCTCGACCGCCCACCGCCCGTCGTCACCCCGCGTCGAGAAGTGCACCACCACGCGCGCGTGCCCGACGCGACCGTCCACGGCGGCCGCCAGCGTGGGCGAGGTGTTGACGACGAGCAGGTCCCCGGCCCGCAGCAGCCGCGGCAGCTCCACGAACGAGTGGTGCGACACCTCCGTACCGCGCGAGACCAGCAGCCGCACCGCGTCCCGCTCCAGCCCGGGACCGCGCTGCTCGGCGGGCACCCGCGCCGACAGCTCCTCCGGCACCCTCACCGAGGTCGTCATCGACCCTCCAGCAGGGACGGCGCACCGTAGCGGCCACTGGCCGGGCGCTCGTCCAGCAGACGCAGGAAGGCCGGCACGACACTCGCCGGCTCCGGCCGCGGATCATCGTCGTCCGGCACGGCCGCCGCGTACAGGTCCGTACCCATGTCCCCGGGATCGACCGCCCACACCCGCAGCCCGGGCTCCTCCTCGGCGAGCACCGCCGACAGATGGTCCAGCGCCGCCTTCGACGCCCCGTACCCGCCCCACGTCTCGTACGCCTCGGCGGCCGCGTCCGAGCTGACGGAGATCACCGCGCCCGCTCGGGAGGCCCGCAGCAGCGGCAGCGCTTCCTGGGCGAGCCCCAGCGCGGCGACCACGTTCACCTCCAGTGCCCGCCGCAGTCCCTCCAGCGGGAGCTCGTCCAGCCGTACGAGCGGCTCGGCACCCAGGGCACTCGCGTTGTTCACCAGCAGGTCGACACCGCCCAGCCGACGCGCCGCCGCCACCAGCTCGGCCCGGTGCCCGGCGTCCGTGACGTCGCCCGCCAGGGCCTCCACACGCGTCCCGTGCGCCGACAGTTCCTTCGCCGCCTCCTGGAGCACGTCCCCCGTCCTGGCGTCGAGCACCAGGTCCCAGCCGCGCTCCGCGAGAGCGGCGCCGAGCGCCCGTCCCAACCCCTTCGAAGCCCCCGTGATGATCGCTACCGGCATGACATCCGTCCCCTCGTCCCGTGACCGCCGCTCCCGGAGCGGGCGGCCTCCGACCGCACACGGGCGCCGGCCGCCGCCCGCTCTCGTCGGACGCCTTCAACCTAGGAACCGGGCCGTCCCGAGCGCCTCGGACGCGGGCCGCAATGCGCCAGGGCCCTTCGCCCTAGGGCCCGAGGCCCAGGCGGAGGCCGTCACAGGTCCCATCCGCGGTGTCACACCCCGCGGGTACCGTGAGGTCATGAGCCAAGGTCCACGGTCCGGCCTCGCCGCGGTGAGTTCGGCGCTGCTCGCCATGAGCAGGCACCTGGAGGTGCGCGACGTCCTCAAGACGATCGTGGCCTCCGCGCGCGAGCTGCTCGACGCGGAGTACGCGGCGCTGGGCGTGCCCGACGACCACGGCGGCTTCGCCCAGTTCGTCGTCGACGGCGTGAGCGACGAGCAATGGAAGGCCATCGGCCCACTCCCGCGCCAGCACGGCATCCTGGCCGCGATGCTGCGCGAGGCGAAGGCGGAGCGCCTCGCCGACGTACGCAAGGATCCCCGCTTCGAGGGCTGGCCGAGCGCCCACCCCGAGATGGCCGACTTCCTCGGCCTGCCCATCCGGGACGGCGACGAGATCATCGGCGCCCTCTTCCTCGCCAACAAGAGGTGCCCCAGGCCGAACGGGGCCTGCGGCTTCACCGAGGAGGACGAGGACCTGCTGTCGATCCTCGCCCAGCACGCCGCGATCGCCCTGACGAACGCGAGGCTCTACGAGCGCAGCCGCGAGCTCACCATCGCCGAGGAGCGCTCCCGCCTCGCCCACGAACTGCACGACGCGGTCAGTCAGAAGCTCTTCTCCCTGCGCCTGACCGCCCAGGCCGCGGCCGCCCTGGTCGACCGTGACCCCGGCCGTGCCAAGGGAGAGCTCCAGCAGGTGGCCGCGCTCGCCGCCGAGGCCGCGGACGAGCTGCGCGCCGCCGTGGTCGAGCTGCGCCCCGCGGGTCTCGCCGAGGACGGCCTGGTCGCCACCCTGCGCACCCAGGTCCAGGTCCTCGACCGCGCCCACACCGCGCGCGTGACCTTCACCAGCCGCGGCGTCCGGGCCCTGCCCGCGGCCCACGAGGAAGCCATGCTCCGCGTCGCCCAGGAGGCACTGCACAACGCGCTGCGGCACTCGGGGGCCGAGCGGGTTGAGGTGGCCCTGGAGCGGCACGACGGCGCGGCGGTCCTGCGCGTCACGGACGACGGCGGCGGCTTCGACCCGGCGTCCATACGGCGCGCGGGACGCCACCTCGGCCTGGTCTCCATGCGTGACCGGGCGAGCGGGGTCGGCGGCCGCCTGACCGTGGAATCGGCGCCCGGCAAGGGCACCACGATCGAGATGGAGGTCCCCGGTGGCTGACGCAATCAAGGTGCTGCTCGTCGACGACCACCAGGTGGTCCGCCGGGGCTTGCGCACCTTCCTGGAGGTCCAGGACGACATCGAGGTCGTGGGCGAGGCGTCCGACGGCGCCGAAGGGGTCGCCCGCGCCCAGGAGCTCAAGCCCGACATCGTCCTCATGGACGTCAAGATGCCGGGCATGGACGGCGTCGAGGCCCTGCGCGAGCTGCGCGCGCTCGACAACCCCGCGCGGGTGCTGATCGTCACCAGCTTCACCGAGCAGCGCACGGTGGTCCCGGCCCTGCGCGCCGGCGCCGCCGGGTACGTCTACAAGGACGTGGACCCCGACGCGCTCGCCGGAGCCATCCGCTCGGTGCACGCCGGACACATCCTGCTCCAGCCGGAGGTGGCCGGCGCGCTTCTCTCCCAGGAGGAGGCCAACTCGGGCCAGGGCAGGGGCGGTTCACTCACCGAGCGGGAGCGCGAGGTGCTCGGCCTGATCGCCGACGGCCGCTCGAACCGCGAGATCGCCCGTGCCCTGGTCCTCTCCGAGAAGACGGTCAAGACCCACGTCTCGAACATCCTGATGAAGCTGGACCTGGCCGACCGCACACAGGCCGCGTTGTGGGCGGTGCGTCACGGTGTGACGTGATGACCAGTGGGATTGATGATGAGATTGATGCGATGAGCGGCAATTCAGAAAGTTACGCCCCGGACTGAGATTCATACCGTCGTGTGTATGTCCCCCGAATGGCGCATCCTCGCCCGGACCCCGGCCGTTCCTCAGTGCGTGCTGCGGCGACCTGCCGCAGTGATCGCCAAGGAGGACTGAGAAGTGAAGAACCTGAAGAAGGCCGCTGCCGTCACCCTCGTGGCCGGTGGCCTGGTTGCCGCCGGTGCCGGCATGGCTTCCGCCACCGAGGGCGGGGCGCACGCGAGCGGCAAGGCCATCGGCTCGCCGGGCGTGGTCTCGGGCAACCTCGTCCAGGCTCCGGTCCACGTCCCCGTGAACGCGGTCGGCAACTCCGTCAACGTCATCGGCGTCCTGAACCCGGCCTTCGGCAACCTGGGCGTCAACCACTGAGGTCCCCCTGGACCAGCACGACCACCGGCCCCTAGGACGCCTCCCGGGGGCCGGTCAGTCATGTTTTGGGGGCGCGCGCCAAAGGGGCGCGGGGAACTGCGCGCTCAGCCACATACGACCCGCAGCAATACACCCACCCAGGCCACCCCAAGCGGGGGCCTGGGGGCGCAGCCCCCAGTGATGGGACGGGTAGGGGCGGCGGGGGCGAAAACCCTCCAGTCAGAGCCCTCTCGCCCAACGCACCCCCTCAGCTAACCCCCCGCTCCCGCTCCTCCACAACGGCGTTGTACGCAGCGACCTGCGCCCGCCGAGCCGTCCGCTCCACCGGCCGCAACGCCTCCGCCCGAGCCACCATCTCAGAGGCACTCACCGCACCCCCGTGCCCGTTCTCGTACGCCACCGAGATCAGCAACCCCACCCGCTGCGCCAACTCCAGCACCCGCACCGCCCGCGCCGGATACCCAGGCGCCAGCACCTCACGCCCCCGCTCGGCCCGCCCCCGGTACGCGTCGACCGCCGCCTCCGCCACCGGCCCCGACGCCGCCACGTCCAGTCGCGACAGCACCTCGGTCGCCTCCCGCAGCGCCTCCGCCAGCTCCCGCTCGGCCTCCCCGAGGGACGGCACATCGGCCGGCGGCGCCTCCCGCACCGCCAGACAGTGCCAGACGACCTCCACGTGCACATCGCCGTCGGGCCCGGCCTCGTAGACCTCCGGCACCAGTCCCAGCGCGGCCCCGTGACAGATCACCGCCTCCTCCGCGTCCAGCGCCCGTGCGTTGAACTCCGGCGGCCCGCTCAGCCCCAGCGGGTGCCCCGGCGCGGGCAGCGCCACCCGCAGCCCGGTCGCACCCAGCGACCGCAACCGCCCCAACGCCAGCGTCAGACCGACCGGCCCCGACTCCCCGGGCAGCCCGTCGACCCGGTGCACGGCGTCCTCACCGACGATCGCGAGTACCGCGTCGTCCGGTGAGACAAGTCCGGCCAAGAGGGCATTTCCCCATGAAGTGAGAAGTCCTGAACGTGGTTCCGAGAGCATGCCCACCACCCTAAGGACCGACCGATGGGATGGACCGCCCGACCGGTGGCGTAGATTTCCCTGGGGGCCGCGCACCACAGGCGAGGGCGGCGCCCACCGGCGTACGCGACAGCCGAGACAAGGCCGACAGCCGAGACAGGCGACACTGCAAGGGGAGACAGCGCGCTCATGAGCGATGTTCTGGAGCTGGAGGACGTATCCGTGGTCCGGGAGGGCCGGGCTCTGGTGGACCAGGTCTCCTGGTCGGTCAAGGAGGGCGAGCGCTGGGTCATCCTCGGCCCCAACGGCGCCGGGAAGACGACCCTCCTCAACCTCGCCTCCAGCTACCTCTTCCCCAGCAAGGGCACCGCCACGATCCTCGGCGACACCCTCGGCAAGGTCGATGTCTTCGACCTGCGCCCGCGCATCGGCATGGCCGGCATCGCCATGACCGAGAAGCTCCCCAGGCGCCAGACCGTCCTGCAGACCGTGCTGACCGCCGCCTACGGCATGACGGCCACCTGGAACGAGGACTACGAGGAGATCGACGAGCAGCGCGCCCGCGCCTTCCTCGACCGCCTCGGCATGACCGACTACGTGGACCGCAAGTTCGGAACCCTCTCCGAGGGCGAGCGCAAGCGCACCCTCATCTGCCGCGCGCTGATGGTCGACCCCGAGCTGCTGCTCCTCGACGAGCCCGCCGCCGGCCTCGACCTCGGCGGCCGCGAGGACCTCGTACGCCGCCTCGGCCGCCTGGCCCGCGACCCGATCGCGCCCTCCATGATCATGGTCACGCACCATGTCGAGGAGATTCCGCCGGGCTTCACCCACGTCCTGATGATCCGCCAGGGCAAGGTCCTCGCCGCGGGCCCGCTGGAGCTGGAACTCACCTCGCGCAACCTGTCCCTCTGCTTCGGCCTCCCGCTGGTCGTCGAGCAGATCGGCGACCGCTGGACCGCCCAGGGCCTGCCGCTGACCTGACGGTCAAGGCCTCTCTTCAGCCGTTGAGTTGGACGCTCCGGCCCCACAACCCGGGCCGGGCGGCCTCAACTTGATCACGCACTCTGTCGGCGGCACCGTCGCGGTCCTACCATGACGGTGTGGAAAGCATCGACGCATGGGTGTGGTGGCTGGTCGGCGCGGCCGGGCTCGGGGTCGCGCTCGTCGTGACCGCGATGCCGGAGCTGGGCATGCTCGCCGTGGGCGCCGTCACCGGCGCCGCGACCGCGGGGCTCGGTGCCGGCGTCGTCCTTCAAGTGGTCGTGTTCGCCGTCGTCTCGACCGCACTCATCGCCGTCGTACGTCCCATCGCGGCCCGGCACCGCACCCAGCGGCCCCAATTCGCCACCGGGGTGGACGCGTTGAAGGGCAAGCAAGCCGTCGTACTGGAACCGGTCGACAGTAGAGGCGGCCGGATAAAGCTCGCCGGGGAAGTCTGGTCGGCACGCGCTCTCGACGCCGGACAGACCTACGAAGTGGGCCAGGAAGTGGACGTCGTGGACATCGAAGGGGCCACGGCGATCATCATGTGACCTCGTACAACGCATCTGAGCCGAACGCTCGACCTGGCAGTGCGCGTTCTGTCAGACTCGACCAGCAAGATCTTCAACAGGCATAAGATCCTCCGGAAGTACCGACGGAAGTACCGAGGCGGAGAAGGGTACGGGGAGCCACGATGGGACCGGTCGTCATCGTCCTGATCATTCTGGTGGTGTTGGTCTTCATCGCGTTGATCAAAACCATCCAGGTCATCCCGCAGGCCAGCGCCGCCATCGTCGAGCGCTTCGGCCGCTACACGCGGACACTCAACGCGGGCCTGAACATCGTGGTCCCGTTCATCGACACCATCCGCAACCGCATCGACCTGCGTGAACAGGTCGTCCCGTTCCCGCCCCAACCGGTGATCACCCAGGACAACCTGGTCGTGAACATCGACACCGTCATCTACTACCAGGTGACCGACGCGCGGGCCGCCACGTACGAAGTCGCCAGCTACATCCAGGCGATCGAGCAGCTCACTGTGACCACTCTCCGCAACATCATCGGTGGCATGGACCTGGAGCGGACCCTCACCTCCCGTGAGGAGATCAACGCGGCCCTGCGCGGCGTCCTCGACGAGGCCACCGGCAAGTGGGGCATCCGCGTCAACCGCGTGGAACTGAAGGCCATCGAGCCCCCGACGTCCATCCAGGACTCGATGGAGAAGCAGATGCGCGCCGACCGCGACAAGCGCGCCGCGATCCTCACCGCCGAAGGTATCCGCCAGTCGCAGATCCTCACCGCCGAGGGTGAGAAGCAGTCCGCGATCCTGCGCGCCGAGGGTGAGGCCAAGGCCGCGGCCCTGAAGGCCGAGGGCGAGGCCCAGGCCATCCGTACGGTCTTCGAGTCCATCCACGCCGGCGACCCGGACCAGAAGCTGCTCTCGTACCAGTACCTGCAGATGCTGCCCAAGATCGCCGAGGGCGACGCCAACAAGCTCTGGATCGTCCCCAGCGAGATCGGCGACGCCCTCAAGGGCCTCTCCGGCGCCTTCGGCAACTTCGGCCCGATGGCCGGCGGTTCAGGCGGCGGCACCGTCCCCGGCCAGACCACGGGCACGGAACGCCGAGAGAAGCCGTCGATCACTGACTGAGGGGGCGCGCCCCGAAAGGGGCGCGGGGAACTGCGCGACCAGCCACAGCCGACCCGCAGTTCCCCGAAAACCTCTACAACACCCTACGCCGCGGGCTGCGCAAGCCACCCCGGCAGCGCCTCGAAGTTGTCGCCCCGCAGAGCGAGAAGCATCGCATCGGCCGGCGTGGGCTCGAACGGCTGCCGCAGCAGCGGCATACCCGCCTCGTCCGGCGTACGGTTCGCCTTGCGGTGATTGTCCTCCGCGCACGAGGCCACCGTGTTCAGCCAGGTGTCCCCACCGCCCTGCGACCGCGGCACCACATGGTCCACGGTCGTCGCCCGCCTACCGCAGTACGCGCACCTGTGCCGGTCGCGCACCAGGACACCCCGCCTCGACCACGGAGCTTGTCTTCGGAACGGCACCCGTACGTACCTGCAGAGCCTGATCACCCGAGGCGCAGGTATGTCGACCGCGGCTCCGCGCATGCGCAGCTCGGGGTGGGCCTGCTCCACGACCGCCTTGTCCTGCAGCACCAGCACGACGGCGCGGTTCAACGTCACCGTCGACAGCGGCTCGAAGCTCGCGTTCAACACCAGCGTGTCCCGCATTCCAGCCCACCTCCCGTGCAATCGGCCCACCCCCTGGCGGGCTTGGATCAACTCTGGCCGGGCACGCCGAGATGGACAACGCAATAAAAAATGCCCGCCTCTGATCAATTCCAAGACCAGAGGCGGGCAAACGTTCAATGAACGTCAGTTGCTGCGATCCACGTCAGCTCAGCTGTCGGCGAGAGCCTCGTACTCACCGATCAGCTGAGCTCGCGCCAGCGTGTGGAAGCGCAGGTTGAAGCCCACCACCGCGGGCGAGGCGTCCGAATCCGGGCCGAGCTTCTCCTGGTCCACGGCGTACACCGTGAACACATAGCGGTGCGCCGGGTCACCCGGCGGCGGTGCGGCACCGCCGAAGTCCTTGGTCCCGTAGTCGTTGCGCGCGTGGACCGCACCCTCGGGGAGCCCCTCGAACACGCCCGTGCCCGCACCCGTCGGCAACTCGGTGACCGAGGCCGGGATGTCGAACACCACCCAGTGCCAGAACCCGCTCCCCGTGGGGGCGTCGGGGTCGTAGCACGTCACGGCGAAACTCTTGGTCTCCGGCGGGAAGCCCTCCCAGCGCAACTGCGGCGAGGTGTTCCCCTCCGCGTAGACCTGAGCATCCTGCAGCGTCGCTCCCGGCGCGACCTCCTTGCTCGTGACCGTGAACGACGGCACGACCGGATGGAAGTCATGGGGAAGCGGCGGCCTGTTGGGCTCGGTCACCTCGGTACCTCCTGGTGGGTTGGAATCGCTCGCTGTCGAGCCTAGAACCAGTTGCGCTTGCTGCCGACCTCGGACAGCCACTGGTTCAGGTACGCGGCCCAATCGGTCTGCTGGTAGCCGTTCAGCCCCACCTTGAAGGAGCGGAAGGTGTCGCTGCCCTCACTGAACAGCCCCGGCTTCTTGTCCATCTCCAGCACGACGTCCATCTCGTGCTCGTCCGCCACGAAGCTCAGCTCGACCTGGTTCAGCCCGCGGTACTGCTGCGGCGGGAAGAACTCGATCTCCTGGTAGAACGGCAGCCGCTGCCGCGTACCCCTGATGTGCCCACGCTCCAGGTCCGCGTTCTTGAAGCGGAAGCCCAGCTGGATGAAGGCGTCCAGGAGCGCCTGCTGCGCCGGCAGCGGGTGCACGTTGATCGGGTCCAGGTCACCGGAGTCGACGGCCCGCGCGATCTCCAGCTCGGTCGTCACACCGATGTTCATCCCGCGCAGCGCCTGACCGTCGATCATCGTGATCGGCGTCTCCCACGGGATCTCCAGACCGAACGGCACCGCGTGGACCGCCTCGGCCTTCAGCTCGAAGGCCCCACCGAGGCGCACCTTGGTGAACTCGATGTCCTGCTTGTACTCCGTGTCCTGGCCCTCGACCTCGACCTTGGCCTGCAGCCCGACCGACAGCCCCTCGATCTGCTGGTCCACCGAGCCGCCCTGGATACGCACCTCACCCTGGACGACGCCACCCGGGACGACGTTGACCTCGGTCAGCACCGTCTCGACCGAAGCACCACCGGCTCCCAGACTCGCGAGCAGCCGCTTGAACCCCATGTCTCTTCCTCCCCAGGCAACGCCTGTGCTGTATGTGAAGCCCTGTCGTACGGATCCTTGATCCCTACAAACGCGATCCAGCCGTGACCGGTTCCGCGCCCTCACCCTTCCAAGACGGGCGCCGCCTGACCACCCGTCGGAACCCACCCGTCTGGACTACGCTCGTACGCCATGATCGCGACCCCCGACCGTACGCCCCTCACCCGCGACTTCTTCGACCGACCCGTCCTCGAGGTCGCACCGGACCTCCTGGGCCGCGTCCTCGTACGCACCACCCCGGACGGTCCGATCGAACTCCGCCTCACCGAGGTCGAGGCATACGACGGCGAGAACGACCCCGGCTCCCACGCCTATCGCGGCCGCACGCCCCGCAACGGCGTGATGTTCGGTCCGCCCGGCCATGTGTACGTCTACTTCACCTACGGGATGTGGCACTGCATGAACATGGTGTGCGGCCCGGAGGGCCGGGCGAGCGCGGTTCTGCTCCGGGCCGGTGAAGTCATAGTGGGCACCGAGCTCGCCGGCAAACGTCGACTCTCGGCCCGCAACGACAAGGAACTCGCCAAAGGACCCGCACGCCTGGCCACGGCCCTGGGCGTGGACCGGGCCCTCGACGGCGCGGACGCCTGCGCCGGCCCCGACAGCCCCTTCGCCCTCCTGACCGGCACTCCCGTCGCCCCCGACCAGGTACGCAGCGGCCCCCGCACCGGAGTCTCCGGTGACGGAGGCGTCCACCCCTGGCGCTACTGGATCGCCAACGACCCCACGGTGAGCCCGTATCGGGCCCACACCCCCCGCCGCCGCCGAACTTGACGCGTGCCCACGAGATCCGTAATGTAGCCCGAGCCGCTTGAGCCGGTTACTGCGTTCAGTCAGCAGCTGGCAGCGGCCAACCCACTACCTACGGCTCCCCCTCAGCAGGGGCGAATTCGTCATGCTCGCATGCCTGAATTCGGAACCCGCGGAACTCGATTATGAGATTGCCGAGGGAATCGGCTAACGTAGTGGATGTCGAAAGGCGAAAGCCCGCCGACGAAAATCCCGCCGACTGGGAATCGGGCCCGAAAGGATCTGATAGAGTCGGAAACACCGAAGGGAAGCGCCCGGAGGAAAGCCACGAGAGAGTCTCTCGGGTGAGTACAAAGGAAGCGTCCGTTCCTTGAGAACTCAACAGCGTGCCAAAAATCAACGCCAGATATGTTGATACCCCGTCTCCGGCCGATACGGCTGGGACGAGGTTCCTTTGAAAAAACACAGCGAGGACGCTGTGAACCGGGAGGATTATTCCTCTTCCTGGTTCCGCTCTCGTGGTGTTGCACCGGCTGTATTAATTTACTGGCCGAGTACACATTCACGGAGAGTTTGATCCTGGCTCAG